>DATAMF010000581.1:0-7319 GCA_036260665.1 Aggregatilineaceae bacterium
GGGTACCCGAATCAGGAATACCAGGGTTATATGACGCGCGCCGGGGACGACGGTTATCGTCAAGCGGAACAAACCCGCGACTACACGCAGAACAAGGTAAGCTGGTAAGCATGCACGACATCACATCAATCAAGCGCCACATCCTGGTACTGCTCTTCGCGGCAGGAAGCCTCATGCTGTCTATTATCCAACTTGGCGGAACAGTATCCCATTCGGGCGCGATGCAACAAGATACGGCTATTCCGCTGGCGCTGGCAACCAATACCGAAACACCAGCACCAACCGGTTCACCGACCCGCACGCCGACCCAGGAAGGCGGGCCGCAGGTGTTGGTCGAGGCAATAGATCCGGATGTGGGAGCCAATGTGCGGTCATCGCCAGAAATCAGCGCCACCAACATCGTTGGGAAAATCATGCCTGGAAACCAGTATGTGGTGCGCGGGAAACGCTTCAACTGGTACCAGATCGAGTATCCTGAAGCGCCTAACGGCATCGCGTGGGTGTACGCGGACGTGGTGACGGTCATCGGGAATGTGGACGATATTCGGGAATTTGAGGAAGGCGAAATCGCGACGGTTGATCCGATGGTGCTCGCCATTCAGGGAACAGGTACCGCTGTCGCCAACACGCCGGG
This sequence comes from Aggregatilineaceae bacterium, assembly GCA_036260665.1. Taxonomy (GTDB): domain Bacteria; phylum Chloroflexota; class Anaerolineae; order Aggregatilineales; family Aggregatilineaceae; genus DATAMF01. The sequence goes on from DATAMF010000581.1 coordinate 635, forward strand.
CGGACTCGCTACACTGACGGCACAGGCTATGATCACGCCGACAGGTGTATCGACGGCGGATGCGAGCACCTCAACCTGGGTTCCGGGGCAACCGCTGCCAACTTTTACACCGCCGGGACTGTCGCTCACCCCGCCGATCATCCCGCAGCAGGTGGACGACAGCGCTACTTCTGGGGCGACGCTAGGCGGCGTGCCAACGCTGGTACCGATTTTGGGGCTGGCCGCGCTGGGCGTGCTGGGACTGCTGATCTCGCTAATCCGGCGACTCTAACCGCGAGCCTGCAAATCGACCAAAATCAGGATGAGCAGTGCCGCCGCCAAGATCAGCAGCGGGAGTCCCACGCGGACCAGCAACCCGCCGCGCGACTGGGCCGGTTCGGATGGGCGCACGATCTGGAAACGCAGCACTTGCAGCATGATCACCGCGCCCAACGACCCAAATACGATCACAGTCAGCCAAGAAACATCCAAGTACCCCTTGCCCAAAAACTCATGGAAGAGATCATCCGACCAACGCAGCGTGGCATAGTTAAAAGTGGTCAGGACGGCGAATCCGGTCCAGGGGGAGCCGCTGAGATAGACGGTCAGCGCGGCGGCATACGCGATCAACAGATACCCGCCAAATGATCCTAAACCGGACTGGAGCGCGGGCCGCACATTCTGGATGGCGGTGAGAGTCAGGAAAAGACCCGCCACCAGCCCGGTGATCCACATGGCGCGGCGGCGACCCACACTGGCAGCGAGATCGGGTTGGACCAAGCCGAACAACAGCCAGCTTTGGACCAGCGGGATCAGGACAACGGCAAACAGGATATGCAGTTCATACACGGCGGACTGGGTATCGAGGCCCAAGATCGAATCGGAGAGGGCCAGCATTGATTCCGGCATGGACAGCAGGCCCGCCGATTCTTCCAGTACATGGTTAAAGCCATCCATCAGCCACAGACCAAACGCCCACAAACAGAGCGCTGCCAAACCGCTGATCACCAGCATGATCGGATCGGGCAGCGGGCCGTTTATGTCATGCACCGCCAAACGTTTCAGATACATCACGCCGATGGATACCGCTGCGATCTGCACGAAATTGGCGACATAACGAAGCGTCAGCAGGTCGCTGTCGGCGAGCACGGTCTGTTCGATAAACAGGGCCACCGCTAATCCGGCTGCGACCCACAGGGCGATGCCTGTTCGTTTCATTTTACGACTCCACTTCGGGCACCAACGAGCAATCGCCGCCAACGCTTACCAAATCGGAACGCACCCATTGATCGCCCCACAGTTTCCACCACACAACGCCATCGGATCCCACCGCCTGCCCAAAGACGCCCGTTTTCTGGCCCTCTTCGATCACACCCTGGCGATCATATTCGGTGCCGGGACCAAGCCGCAAGTTGATCGGGTCGGTGACGGATACCGTACAGGCGGCGACGCCCCACAGTTCACTCCCGTTGACCAGCAGCAAACGACTATCTGGGCTGAAACTTCCGGTGCCATTTTCAAAAATCACCTCAGTTTCGCCGGTTTCCAGATTAATCACACGCCCGGTGAAATCTTCCATCGTCATCGAGACCAGCGATTCGTCGGGACTCCACGACGACAGCCAGACCTGCCCGGTGTAAACTTCGCCGGATTCGTAACGAATCTCGAAGCGTTTCAGATTTTGCCCGGTGACAGCATTCCAAACACTCAGTTCCCCATTCCAGCCGCCAAATACAATCTTTGACTGATCCCGATTGACAAATACCGTGCCGGGAGCGCCGGAGTCACTCAGCACCAACAGACGGCTGTCGCCCGTTGCGACATTCCAAAAACGCAGAACCGTAGCGTTATCGCGGGGGGCATACGTGACTAAGGTCGAGGAGTCGGATGTAAAAAACAGACCAAACCGGTTACTGCTTATTTCGGACGGATCGAGCGTCAGCGTCAGACGCTCCACCGCCGATGCCGTTTCCCAGAGCCGGATGGTATTGTCGCCGTTATTAAACGCCACCAGCGAACCGTCCGGGCTGAGAACTACAAGCGGATCGACAGGAGTCTGTAAGACGGTGTGTCCCCACCCGGTGTCAATATCCCAAAGCTGGACGCTGCCACGACGCAGCAGAATGATTGTCTGACCGTCGGGAGAAAAAGTCAGATTGTCCACAAACCCGACATTGATCAAGTCGGTTATGCCAATAACGCCCTGGCTCGTATGGGTCGCCACGTCCCAAAGCTCAATGCCATCACGAACACAGGCGTAATTAGCGTTGTATTCGAGGCACTGGTTGCCAGCCAGCAGGGAACCATCCGGGCTGAAGATACGCGCGCCGCCGGAGCCGGGATTCATCTGGGGATACGAACTGGCTAACTCAGCCAGCAGCACCATCTGACCCGCATTTTCACCCGTCATCGGCGGCAGGACGGCCAATTGGGGCGGGAGTTCGACGGGCGGCGGGGTGGTGGTGAACGTCGCGGCAGGCTCCGGTGTTTCGGTCAAAGTCGGTTCCGGTGTGGTGGTCGATGTGGCGGTTGGTTCTGGCGTATCGGTATAGGTTGCGGTTGGCTCCGGCGTATTCGTGAACGTCTCCGTCGGCGGCGGTGTTTCCGTGAACGTTGTGGTCGGTTCCGGCGTGCCGGTATAGGTCGCGGTTGGTTCTGGCGTATCGGTATAGGTTGCGGTCGGTTCCGGTGTGTTCGTAAATGTCTCCGTCGGCGGCGGCGTGTTCGTCGATGTTGCAGTCGGTTCCGGTGCATCGTCGGTGGGAAGCAACCCAACAGAAGCCGGAGTCCGGGTTGTGATGAAGGCGGTCTGGGTAGCACCAAAAGCGACCTGGGTATGCGCTATGTTTGTCTCTCGATGATCAGATGTTGTTTTCTGATCGTCGTCGGAGGGGCGCAGAAGCAGAAAGGCGAGCAGCGCGACAAGGCCGATACCTGCCGCAGCGAGTATCCAAAAGGGAAATGAGCGGGCGGGCTGTTGTTCCGCGACTTTTGTCTGCGGACCGGAAACGATAGTCAGCAGTTCATCGCCGATGGGTGGCGTGGGCGGTACGGTGGGAGCAACTGCCAACTTACGAACCACCGGGGAAGTAAAAAAGCCGGTCTGTTCTTCCGTCTTGCCCTGAATGGCGCGTGTAAAAGCCTGCGCAAATGCAGTCACAGTCGGGAAACGATCCGACGCCTGCTTGGATAAGGCACGTTCCAGAACCGGAGAGAGCGACTCCGGCAGTGAATTTTTTACCAGATGGGGCGGTGTGGGCGTCTCGTTGAGATGCTTGTGCATCAGGCCGAAGGGAGTTGACGACTCAAATGGTACGCGGCCCGTGATGAGGGTGTAAACCGTTACACCGAGCGCATACTGATCGACGGCAGGGGTAATATCTTCGGAGCGCCACTGTTCCGGGGACATATAAATGGGCGTGCCCATCGCGACACCGGAAGAGGTCAGCGCGGTGGTGGCCTCGGTCAATTTGGCGATGCCGAAATCCACCAGATAGGAATGGCCCTGATGGTCAAACATAATATTGCTGGGTTTGATGTCGCGGTGAATCACGCCCTGACTATGCGCGTAGTCGAGGGCGCTGGCAAGCTGCTTGAGAAGGTCCGCTGTTTCATTCAGAGAAGGGAGATGGTCACTTTCACGCTGAACAATCCGTTCTGTGAGAGTTCCGCCGGTCAGAAGCCGCATCGCCACAAAACTGACGCCATCCTGTGTGCCATAATCATAAACCGGGATAATGTGCGCATGCTCCAGTGAAGCAGCCGTTTCAGCCTCGCGGTTGAAACGTTCCAGATAACCGGACTGCTGCGCCAAGGAAAAGGTTAACACCTTCACCGCTACTTCGCGCCGTAAGCTGCGTTGATAGGCGCGATAGACCGCGCCCATACCACCCAGGCCGAGCAGTTCACGTAGTTCATACTGGCCCAGCGTTTTACCTACTAAATTTTCGATATTCACAAAACCCCCTCAGCCACAGTAAGCACGACTCCCCTATTGTAGTACCGACTATCCGTTTCCCTCAATAGCTCACTGATCACATCCCCTCAATTCCCGCGTACAAACTGACGGTAGGCGTTTGTGGTGTTATAATCGCCGATACGCAGCGAAAGACACATGAAGAAATACGAAAAAACACAAAGAACACGAAAGAACACGAAGGAACACGAATGTTCACAGTCAACGAGTCGCAAATCAAGGGCGTACACATCTTTGAAGTGATCGGGCGGATGGATGGAGACACCGCGCCGGAACTGGGGCGACAGATGGATGCAGCCCTGGATAAAGCTATTCACCAATTGGTGCTTGATCTGAATGGAGTGGACTATATGAGTAGTCCGGGCCTGCGGGAAATCGTCCGCATTTACAAACGGGCACAGAGCGCGGGCGGCGATTTGCGGCTGGCGAGTCCCTCGGATCGGGTGTTGACGGTGCTCCAACTAGCGGGACTGGATCGGGCGATGAAACTGTATACAAGCAGTCTCGAAGCTGTGGATAGTTTCTCTGCCGCTTCCCCAATTAAATGATATAATGACTGCCACTTGCGAAAGGAGCCAACTGTTATGGTCATGGAAATTAATGTCTCAGAGATGAAACGTGTCCAGCTTTTTGAGGTGATTGGGCGCATCGACAGCACGAATGCGGCTGAAATGGGGGCAGCAATGGATAAGGTGGTCGATGAAGGACGAAACAACCTCGTCCTCGACCTGGGGGGTGTTGAATATATGAGCAGCGCCGGGCTGCGTGAAATGGTGCGCGTGCTGAAGCGCGTCAAACGCGGCGGGGGTGATCTGCGGATTGCGAATCCATCGGATCGCGTCAAGGAAGTCTTGGAACTGGCGGGACTCGATACGATTTTTGAGATTTATCCGACCCAAGTTGAAGCGGTTGGCAGCTTTTAGTACAGGGAATCATTGTTGCGGTACCCTCTTCCCTGGTGGGGAGGAGGGAAAGCCCATGAGTGAAGGTGTTGTATGCGTGAAGTGAGCCGCCTCGTTGTACCAGCTCGCCTGGAAGAAGTGCGTCATGCCTGTGATTTTGTGGTGGAAAATGCCGAAAACACCGGACTGGACGAGCGCGCCGTGTATCACTGCCAGATGGCGGTCGATGAAGCGCTCACCAACATCATCGAACACGGGTTTCAGTACCAGGGGCAGCACAGCGAGATCGAGATTCTCTGCCAGGTGGATGCCGAGCACTTCCTGATCACGATTATAGATGACAGCCCGGCATTTAATCCGCTCGAACATGATGCGCCGGATCCAGGCGAACCGCTGGATACGCGCGAACCGGGCGGCTGGGGAATCTATTTTATCTGTAAGCTGATGGATGATGTCACCTACCGGTGGGCCGATAACCGCAACCATTTGACGCTCTACAAAAAGTTACCGTCCGCCAGAACCACCGTGGCACCGGCTGAAGCGGCTGCCGATCCTTACCCCATTCGCCCCTTGGAAAACGGCAGTGTCGTCATCTCACCCACGGGACGGTTGGACAGCAACAGCAGCTCGATACTGGAAAAAGTGCTCACGGCCCAGCTTCAGCAGGGGCGATCCTGGCTGTTCGTGGACATGGTTGACGTGGAATATATCGCCAGCAGCGGGCTGAAAGTGCTGGTGTCGGCGTGGCGACGAGCGCAGGAACACGACGGTGATGTGATTTTGAGCGGGTTGGGACCGCGTATTACCGAGATTTTCGAGATGGTTGGATTCGATATGTTATTCGAAATTTTTCCCACACTCGATGCAGCACTGACGGCTAAAAACAAGCATTAAATTAAACTTCTGCCATGGATAGCACACTCATTGCGGTGATGGTGGTCGGCGCAACACTGGCAGTTGGCGGCGTTGGGCTGGGCCTGATCACGGGATACTGGCGCGGACGGGCGCGAGGAATCAGCCTGGCGGCGAACGAGCGAGTCACCCCGGAACTGGATATTCTGGCGGGCGTGGGCAACGCGATCCTGAGTGTCCAGTTGAAAACGGATGCCCTCTGCGAAGTGGTCTACCAACAGGCGACGCGCATTGTGGACACCCGAAATTTTCAGATCGGGTTGTTCGAAGGCCATGATGACCAGATCAAAGTCTGGCTGAAAGACGCGGAACGGTTGACTCCGCAACGGTTCGAAGGCGCGGCGGAAGACGGCATTATTGGCTGGATCCACCGCACCGGATCGGGACTGCTGGTGCATGACTTTGAGGAAGAGTGGGATCATCTGCCCGCACGACCCGTCGCCTATACCAACAAACCCGCTCGATCTGCCGTCTTTGCGCCGCTGATGACGGCAGGCGCGGTGCTGGGCGTGATCGCGGTGCAGAGTCACCGCCCGAACAGCTTCAACGACGAAGATATGCGCCTGCTGACGCTGCTGGCGAATATGGCGTCGGGGGCGGTGCGTAACGCGCAAACGTTCGAAGCGATGCAGGAACGCGCCCGCCAACTGCGGCTGATCAATGATGTGTCGCGGCAGCTCACCGCGGTACAACCACTGCCCGATCTGTTCCGGCAAATTGTGACGCTGATTCATGATGCCTTTGGGTATTATGCGGTCAATATCTTTATCTGGGACCCCAAAGCCCAAATTATTCCGCTCAAGGCCAGCAGTCACGAAGAGCTAAAACCGGACGATCTGATTCTGAGTCCGAATATGGGACTGGTGGGCTGGACGTGGAGCAACATCAAAACGGTGAGTGTGCCGAATGCCAGCGA
>DATAMF010000597.1:0-4347 GCA_036260665.1 Aggregatilineaceae bacterium
TCCGATTGATCTCACCGATTGGGCTTTCGTGCCGGGCCGGATCGTCGTTTTGATCGGCCTGTTTTTTGCGCCGCTATGGGTCTACCGCCGCATGAAGCAGGAAACCCTGTACTGGCTGGCGCTGTGCCTGGAACCGCTGGCCGTGGTGTTTCTCTTGTCGGTGGTCGCCGTGCCATTTTACGTGGATCGTTATTTTATGGTGGCGCTCCCCGCCCTGATCATCCTGATCGTGCAAAGCTGGACCGCGCAAATGCCCCGCCTGATCCGTTATCTCGCGTTTGGCGCGGTGATTCTGACGGGCGCAGCCACCATCGAAGCAACCTTCAGCCATAACAACTATATTCGCGACGACTGGAGCCACGCGACGCGCTATGTCGCGCAGCAGATCCAGCCCGGCGATCAGGTGCTGGTCGAGCGTGACAACATCAAGCAGGCGTTTGATCTCTATTACCCGCAGACGGGCCGCCCGATGCCCCCTGTTGTACGCCTGACCGACATGCCCGACACCGCCGCCTTTGAGCCGTCCACCCAGCGCGTCTGGCTGATCTACCGCAACCCGAACGAGGATGTCCATTCGCAGATCGTGATGCCCGACTTTGATCCGTACGAGCCGGGGCGCACGCGCCTGGGTGATTGGCTCATCGCGCATCAGGCCCAGGTGGTTGCGGAACAACGTTTCAACGGCGTGACCGTGCTGCTGCTCGATCAGGGCAGCGTTCAGGCTAAACAGTGAGGGTTGGCAGCGTGCATTCCAGATTTCGGGGCAGAATTTATTTTGGTACGGCAGAGCAAGCCCTACCTTCCTGGATTTAGAATGCACCAATTGAGATTTCACAGTTGCCATTGGCGCGAGTCAACTCTATACTGGATTCGGTATCGGTGAGTTGATTCTAGGGGTAGGACTATCGTGGTGGATTCCTCGATTTTGATTATTGGGGGCGGTGTCGCCCTGGGAGCCTTTGTGCTCGGCAGCATTCTGCTAGCTGTCTATTTACGCTCAAACCGTGCTAAAGCAGCCTACGGCAGTGATCCGATGGTGTACGGCAATCTGGTGATGTGTCCCAACTGCGGCTACATGAACCCCCTGGATACAGCGGCCTGTCTGAAGTGTCGTGTGCCCTTACCGGCTCGCCCGCCGCAGGGTTATGGGTTCCCACCCCCGCCGCCACCCGCCCAACCCGGCGGCATGCCCCCTGCGCCGGATTATGGAGGCTATGCGCCGCCGCCACCCAAACCGGACTATGGGGCCTATGCTGCGCCGCCACCGCCCCCTGCTGCACCGCCTAAACCGACCTACACACCGCAGCCCGGCTATGGCAATTACGCCGCCCCGCCGCCTGCTTATGCCCCGGACCCGGATCAGACCGGCGCACCCGCCAGCCCGAATGTCCCTGCCGCCGCACCAAGTGTCATGCCGGGGGCTATGCCGCGCGCCTGGCTGGAAGGCGTCAGTGGGGCGGTGGTCGGCCATCGGGCCTATCTCAGCCAAGCAAGTATTCTGGTGGGCCGTTCGACGCAGTGTGATGTGCAGGTCTACGATCCTAAAGTCTCGCGGCGGCACTTCCAGATACGTTTTGCGAACGGCGGCTTTTTCCTTCAGGATCAGCAAAGTTCGCGGGGAACGCGCGTCAACGGCGAACGAGTGATGGCGCGGCGGCTCAACGACGGAGATCGCATCGAGTTGGGCGACTCCAGCCTGATCTTCCACCTCGAAGCCTAAGACGCATCAAGCCACACAAGCCCTCCAACGAACCGGAGGGCTTTTTGATCCCGCCGACAAAACACGGAGGCAGGCTCAAAACGGATAGGATTCTGATCGCCGCCAAGGTTGGCCATTGGTGGGGCGCGGCTTGCTGCTTGCGGAAAGGGGCCGGGGGTAGGGTGCGCTCGTATCCTCCTTTCCCCACGCACGTGGAGAAAGGAGGTCGGGCGGATGAGAGGTTCATTATTGCACCGGCGAGAAGCTCAACACAGGCTGCGCGGCCCATCCCACGCGGCCATCGTCCAGCCGGATTTGCCACCACCAATGCCCATCCTGCTGGATCGGTCCACCGATCACCAGCGCGGCCTCGTTCACCAACACCAGATCGATTTCATCACCCTGCAAACTGGCCGTTTGCCGCAGGTGGAAGTCCATTTGTGGATAAACCCGCTGGCCTTCCCAATCTTGCAGTTCATAATCGGGCGTCGGGTCGGCAGCCGACGTAGTTGTGACCGATCCACCCGGCGTCACCGGAATACTGGTAGAGGGTGAAGTCGGCATCACCGCCAGTGTCGGCGATGGTGTAGGCGACAAGCGCGCCGGAGTCATATCGATGGGCTGCTGATCCGCTGGCAGCGGGTTCGCGCTGGCATCCACCGCGACGATCCGCTGGTGCAGACTGGGGCCGTTCACCCAGCGTTCCTCGCGCCCCGACGCATCCAGCACGAGATACCAGAAACCGTTCGGCGCGTGTTCGTCCGCCGTTACCACGCGGAACGTTTCGTCCGTCGCCAGCGCTGTCGCCCGCTGTTCGTCCGTGATATGGGACAGATCAGGCGGCTGGCCGGAGTCGTCCGGCACAAAGGCCGGAATCGGATCACCTTCCAGCACTTTAAACCACATACCCTCCGACAAACGCGGGCCGCTAGGTGGCGCAGGCGTTTGTGTCAGCGCGACGGAGGTTGCCGCGAATGCGGCCTGGGTATTTTCGAGTTGGACCACGCGGGTGGCCGTTCCTGCCGACTGCGTCTGGTTGGCGCGCACCTGCATCGTCGCCGTTCGATCCGCATCCGAAAACTGGGTAACAACCTGTGCCGGGGATTCATCGCCTTTATCGCCCCCGGTGCTGGCGATCACCAGCATCACCACCACGAAGGCCACCAGCACCACCGCAAAACTGATGATCGTCACCAGCCAGTTGCCCCGGATCAACCGCCAGAAATCGCGCAGCGGGCTTTCGGCAGGCGGCGGCATAGGCGGCGTGCCATACGGCTGGACAACCGCCGGCTGGTGCATGACGGTATGGCCCAGATCCAACGGTGTCGCGGGCACCACGGCCTCGCGGAAGCCTGATCCCCATTTATCGTTGGCTAACGCCTGGGTGCTGTCTTCATCGGCCAGTTTGAGCAGAATCACCGAGATGTTATCTGCCCCACCCCGATCATTTGCCATTTGAATCAGCGTTTTAACGGCCCGCTCCGGCGTGAGAGTGGCGGCGGTCCGTTCGATTTCATCCGGCGGCGCATAGCGTGTCAGCCCATCGCTGCACATCACGACTTGATCACCGCCGCGCACGCGCCCCGTGATAATATCCACTTTGACCGAGGGCTGGCTTCCCAGCGCGCGCACCAGTTTACGCCCCTGCGGATCGCCTTCCGGCAGTGGATTCCCGGCTTCGCGCTGCATCGCTTCGACGGTATGATCCAGCGTCAGCTTGCGCACATCGGCATCCCGCATCAGGTACGCCGGACTGTCACCCACACTGCCCACGATCAATTCCCGCCCGCGAATCACCGCCGCGACCACCGTCGTCGCCATAATCGTCGGGACTTCCTGGCCCTGCCCTTCGGCAAAAATCACGCTGTTCGCCTCAGCAATGGCCCGCGCCAGGCGTTCGGGCGGGTCACCCTCGGATTGTTCATAATAACTGCTGATAATCGTGCTGACGGCGTACTGGCTCGCCAGATCGCCCCCCGTTAAGCCGCCCACCCCATCGGCCAACACAAAAATTTGTCCCAGCCGATCCAATACACCGGGATCAGCAGGCACCAAATGTCCAATCGCGTCTTGATTCTGTTTGCGCTTGCGTCCGATGTCGGTATACATGGCAACCCGCACGGTAAGCGCCAGCGAGGGCGATTGATTCATAGACCGTCCAATCTTCAGTCTGCGAGTACTTTTAACACAAACAGGGTATCACCCAGCCGGATTTCATCATTTTCATAGACCGGCGTGGCCCCGCGCACCGGCTTACCGTTGATAAATACCGGGTTGGTCGGCCCAAACGGCCACAGGTAAAACATCAGCGGGCCATCCGGGTTATCTTCTGGCGGCTCGGCGGTTACACGCGCATGCTGCCGCGAGATTTTTGGATCGTTCCAGCGCACATCTCCCTCGCGCCCGATGCTTTGATTCGGTTTGATCGGCAGACAGGTGCCGCGATAATCGTGCGGCTCTTTGATACTCAGGTATCCGATCAACCCCGCTGTGCCGGTTTCTGGCTGGACCGCGCTCTGCTCCGAGGTTTGGCGCGGGCGCTGGATAATTTCCGTCACCCCGCCGATGATCTCACCCTCAAACGTCTGCCGCACGAACCCCGCCGAATCCGGTTGGGCGGGCGGCGGCTCATAAGGCACATAGGGGGC
>DATAMF010000623.1:0-3479 GCA_036260665.1 Aggregatilineaceae bacterium
CTTCGGCTCGTAATATGCACCACCGACGGACTCACCGCCTCATAAATCTGGGTGATCACCGCTTCCTGTGCATCCAGCAGCGTCAGCGCCTCGCTCGACAGCGGGGCAACAACCATTGGCGTTGCTGTTGCTTGAACAGCCGCGCCGGAATCACCATCCGCCTGTCCCAGGCTCCACGTCATGCCCAGCCCAAAACCGAGCACCGTTCCGAGCAGGACACCAAACACGACGAACCGCTTTGAAATCATACGCGCCTCCTGTTAGAACCCATATTGCAGTACCTGTACTTGATTCGCTGCATACTGAACCAGATTATACGAAGGAGGGAACGCCGGATCGACCTTGGGCTTTTCGTCCCATGATCGCCACGCATATTGAATACTTGTCGCGCCCGCGCATGTATACGTAATGCCATCGCGCACCACCTGTGAACTGCGGTGCAAATGCCCATGAAACACCCCGCGCAGCCGCTTTCGCGCGGGCATAAGCGCCTGGTGCAGCGCCTCGCCGTTCAGAATCAACATATATTCATCCAGCCAGGGCGAACCCATCGGGAGCGCGCCGTAATGCATGAACACCGTCAGCGGCGGCCCATCCTGTGTGGTTTCCGCGCGTATCCATTCCAGTTGTTGGCCGCTCAATTGTCCATTCGGCTGCCGCACAGCGGGATCGAACGCATCCACCACCATAAACCGCTCGCCTTTGACCTCGAACACATAGTCCAGCGGGCGGTTCGGATCGTCGCTGGCGTGCAGTGGTGCGCCCAGATACTCATGCATCCAACCGCGATCATCGTGATTCCCGTTGACATAATAGATCGGCGCTTTCAGGCGGCCCAAGATGTCCGCCGCCAGCACATACGAGTCCCGGCTCCGATCATTGGACACGTCCCCGGTATGCACAACAAAATCCGGCGGGTCCGGGAACTGATTAATCACCTCCACCGCCCGTTCCAGATTCGGGAAGGTCGGCTGACCTTGAAGTGTGAAGTCGCGTGTCGGCCCCAGATGTGAATCGCTGATATGAACAAATGTGAGAGTCATAGTCTTTAGCTTTCCAGAGTGCGAAACAACGTGAACTCTAGCGCAGCGTTCGCCGTGCTGCAAGGCTGTGGTACAATGAATAAATTATATCGACCGGGGGGTTTAATGATGGATATTAACCAACGTGTCCGCGCCATCCTGCTCACGGATCAACAACATGTACTGCTCTTTAAGCGGGTCCGCCCAGGTGTCACCCCCTACTGGGTTGCGCCGGGCGGCGGTATCGAAGCCTCCGATACCGGTCCAGAAGCTGCCCTATCGCGTGAGATGATGGAAGAACTCGGTGCGACCGTCGAAATCGTGCGTTATGCCTTTGTCTACGACCACCGCTCCACCGCCAACCGCATCATCCGCCAGTTGTTTTATTTGTGCCGCCTCATCGACCGTGACCCCTCCCGGCGCACCGCCCCTGAATTTGACGATCCGGCGCGCGGCCAATATATCGTTGAAGAAGTCCCGCTTCAGCGCCGCACGCTCAACCAGCTTAATATCCAGCCCCATGACCTCCAAACGTATCTGGCTGAGATGAGCGAGTTATGCGTTTAATCCTGATCCGTCACGGACAAACCACCTGGAACGCCGAAGGTCGTGTCCAGGGCCATACCGATGTCCCCTTGAGCGCTTTAGGCCGCTGGCAGTCCGAACGCGTGGCAGCGCGTTTGGCTTCCGAACCCATCAGCGCCATCTATTCCAGCGATCTCCAGCGGTCCCTGCACACCGCCCAACTCATTGCGGTGCCCCATAATTTGACCGTTCAAACCGATGCGCGTCTGCGTGAAATTTCCAAAGGGGAATGGGAAGGCCGCGATTGGCAGGAAGTCCGAGCGCTCTACCCCGATGTCTTTGCCGCGTGGCAGGCCAATCGGGATGTGGTTCCTCACGGTGCGGAAACGCTGACCCAGTTTGCCGCCCGGCTGGATACTCTGCTCCAGGCAATAAAACACCGCCACGCCGATCAGACCATCTTGTTGGTCGGGCATGGCGGCTCGTTAACCATGTTAATCTGTTTAGCACTGGGCCTGGAACCTCAGAAACGGTTTAACTTAATCATGCACAACACCGCCGTTTCTGAGCTGCGGGACTACCCCGAAGGGTTAGCCCTCTTTTGCTTGAATGATACCTGTCACCTAACGGACCCGGCTCCAGACTCCACCGGCGATGCGCGGGAGTGACGGCCCCGATCCTAATTTAGACAGACCCCATCCCAACGCCGCACCCAATACCGGGATATGGCGCGGCGTGTACCGCCGTAGTAAGTTGATCATGCTGGGTCCGCCCACCGCCACAATCGCGCGGTCAACCAACACCAGTCCGGCTAGAATTTTTTTAAACATAATCGTATCTCCCGCCTGAATATAAAAGACCTATGCCCCCTTGGGTATAGGTCTTTTAGCATCGTTGAGAGCTAAACCTGTGCGGAACCCCGTACGGCCTTCAGGATGAACAGCAAAACCAACGCGCCGAAGAAAGCGACAAGGATGCTGGGGATACTGATACCTTCGACGTCACCGCCCAAATCAAGTACATCCAGAATAAAGCCGCCCAGAATACCGCCGATGATACCGACGACAATATCTTCACCGAGCGACTGTCCACGATTGGTGCCCATCACCATACTAGCAAGCCAACCAGCAATAGCGCCAACCACAACCCAGATGATAATGCTCACAAGCAAGTCCATAGTTGCCTCCCTATTTGTTACTATGCTCAGATCATAAACCCGCTTGATGTGATCCAGATCAGCCATATGGCGGGTTTTCGCTTAGGTGACATGATGGGTTTTCGTGCCCTACAGGTACGGTTGTGCAATCTACGGAATCTATTATCATTGTAGAAAGCCATTTCAATTCTTCTGAGTCAGGAGCTTACCTTATGCGCTATCGATGGTTTATTCTTGGCCTTCTTCTGGTCGCGCTGTTGGTTCCTAGCTTGCATGAACCCGCGCAAGCCCAGGGCGGCAGCACGCAGCATGTCGTGCAGGCTGGTGAAAACTTATATCGTATCGCCTTGCGTTATGGCGTCACATGGCCCGCCATCGCCGCCGCCAATGGCATCACCAATCCCAACTTGATCTATGTCGGTCAGGTGCTTATCATTCCGGCCCCCGGCACGACTCCCACGCCGGCAACGCCGATTCCCGGCGCGCCCGTTCCAACCACCGCGCCCTCGACCGGCGGCACCTATACCGTCGTTGCAGGTGACACGCTCTCGCGGATTGCGCTGCGCTTCGGCACCACCGTGCAGGCGATTGTCTCCGCCAATGGCATCACCAACCCCAACCTGATCTATGTCGGTCAGGTCTTGACGATCCCCGGCGGCTCATCCGCCCCCGTGGCGACCCCCGTCCCCGGCGCGACTCAACCGCCGGTTGCCACAGCGCCGCCCTCAACGGGTGGAGCTTTCGAACTCGGCGGTCAGGTGGACAGCTTCGGTTAT
>DATAMF010000626.1:0-7973 GCA_036260665.1 Aggregatilineaceae bacterium
TCAATAGGATATTGGGGGCTGTCTAATACGGTATAGTCGCCGCCGGAAGTGTTCAAAACATAAATGCCCGATCCCTCGCTGCCCATATGATAAAAAGCGCCACCTGCTGCCAGAATATACTGGTCGTAGGCAATGGCGTAAAAGTCAAATATGGTTTCTTCTTTCGACTGAACGAACAGAGGGACCAGATGCTGACCATCCCAGATGTATACAGCGCCGTTGCTGCCAATCGCCACCGTGCGGCCATCAGGACTAAAAATTAATCCGGCTACATTTAGATTTTCAACCATTCCGGCTGGTTTAGCAGCACTGTCTGGGTAACTGGACAAATTCCATATCCGCAGACCCTCGGAACTATTGCCAGCGGCCAATTGTGCGCTGTCAGCGCTAAAGGCAACGGCTGCCACACGGTCCGTGAATGGCTGCCAGATCGCAGCAAGGGAGTTGTTAACCAGATCATACAACAATAGACTGCCCGCTGAATCCCCTACGACAAGCCACTTGCCGTCAGGACTAACGCGGAGAGTTGTCAAGCCATCGCGCCGTAGAATTTCCGTTCCCTTGCTGGTGTTCATATCCCAAAGACGGACAGCGGTGCCCCGATCTGCTCCCCGGCTGTCCCTGGGATTTTCAAGCACGACTAAATGGTCGGTGGTTAGGGCTACTTCGGTTATATGGGCATTAAAGTGCGGAAAACTTCCCTGGTTAGTCATGCCAGCCCAACCTGAAGCCCCGCTCCAAAGCTGGATAAATCCTTCTTCAGTGGCAAGAATCAACACCTTGTCGTCCGGATGAAAAGCTATGGCAGCTATGGTATGTGTTATTTCGGCAGTCGGGACGACAAAATCTGATTTGTCCGTATCCAGGTTGTGGAAGATAAAACGCCCATAAGGATAATTGAAATTGGGCTGCTCCGTTAAAAACAGGGTGTGGCTATCCGGTATAAAACTTAGGGCTGTAAGTCGCTTGTCAAACCAGATTTCACGAGCTTTCTCGTCTGGAGATAGGACATTCCATATTTTTATCATTTCTCCGAAGGAGGCCGATCCCACCAGCAGTTTGCCATCCGGACTGAAGAAAATATGATCCATGCCGGGAAATTGATTTTTTAACGATACCTGCGTTTCTAATAATGCGCCTGTCTGGCTGTTCCACAGCCGAATATCGCTCTCGCCGCCATCGTCCGACCAGTAATAAAAAAGCGTGACCAAAACTGAACTGTCGGGACTAAACTGAATATCTCCCAATTCCAGATAATCGTCGTTTGGAGAAATTGTTATGATCGATTCCCCGGTGGCTGCATCTCGTAACACTACCGATGAGGCATCGCCGGATGCCAAGCGCGTGCCATCCGGCGAAAATGCCAAATCCAGAATCGCTTTTGGGTGCTGATCATCGGTGAATAGGGAGGATACGGTGCGGCTGGCAATGTCCCATGTTTTGATCATTCCGCCAGCATGTCCCGTAACAATCTGTTTGCCGTTGGGATGGAAGACAAAGCTGGTGACAGGTATATCATCGCCCAACATGCGCGGTGGTTGATCTACCTCTCCATAATGATAAAGCCACACCTGGCTTGATGCTCGCACAGCCAACCACTCGCCATCGGGCGACCAGCAAGCATCCTGTGGGTTCCCACGCCCCAGACTTTTCATCAATTCCAGTCGATCAAGATTTTCAACCGTAATCGGTTCCCAACCATCTGTCGTCAATGCAGTGGCGATAGACTGGTCTGGTATTCCAATACGCATCACGAGTAGTAACAATATGATTGACACCAAACGCCGCATCGGTCCTACACTGGCACGGTGTTCCATCGGATCGCCTCTCCCCATTCGCTGCCTATCATTTAGGATACTTTCGATTAAAAATGAGGGGAAATATGCTGTGAACTGCAATCTTCATATTACATAGTCGCATCAACAGAGAAATTACCTATAATGACCTATGGAGCAGAACTTGTAAAACTATTCAAAGCAAGCTTAATTCCTGAAAAAGGTTGTTTAATATGGATGAACTTAAGGGGAAACGAATTTTTATTATTGAAGACGATGTCACCAATATGGCGGTGTACAAAGCTACGCTGCGGCACAGTGGGGCCGAAATTATCCGCGATTTTCATACCCTGGATAGCATCCAGATGTTATGTGATTATTTGCCGATAGATGTGATCCTGCTGGATCTGATGTTGCGCTACCGGACCAATGGGTATGAAATTTATGACAAAATTAAGGTGCATCCGGCACTTCAGCATATCCCTGTGATTGTCGTCAGCGCGTCGGATCCTGGTATCGAAATCCCCAAAGCACAAGCCAAAGGTTTTGCCGGTTTTATTGCAAAACCAATCGAACCGCGCAAATTCCCTAAGCAAGTCGCGGCCTGTTTGAATGGCAACGCCGTGTGGGATGCCCATAATAACCAGAATGATGAAGATTAGTGCAGCGTATTGGGAAAGTGCAGTCCCATACAATTGGGCTGATCCCCCGAAGTTCTGAGTAGTGATAGGTTGTGAAGGTGCGGCATCTCCCAGTTACAGCACAGTACAGAGATGCTTCACCATTCACATTCTGACTTGGATGACGGACTTCGATGGTAGTCCGTTTTGCGGCACATTTGGATCAGTTGAATGCGCCCCTAATGTGGGGTGCATGTTTGTATAACGGCTAACCTTAAGCTGACTCACGAGGCATCAAGGTCAAAGGGACTTCAATTCTACGGCCATAATCCGGGGAAAGACCATCAATCCGTTCAAATAATACCTCGGCTAACTTCTGCCCAATATCACTTGGATACTGCGCTACTGTGGTCAGTTTGGGGGTTATAATCGTGGCTTCGCGGATATTGTCGAACCCCATAACGCCTACATCACCCGGCACGGATAAGTCCGCATCCTGTAAAGCCGAGATTGCGCCAATCGCCATCAAGTCATTGAGCGCGAAAATTACTCCTGGCAACTTTTTCTTTGCAATAAGTGACTGAACCGCAGAACGTCCGCTATCTACCGTGAAGTCACCTTCCATCAGAAAGTCAGGATCAAACGTTATGCCCAGCTCGGTCAATGCTTTTTGGAAACCGCGCCAGCGTCGTATCCCAGGAGGAAAAGCCGATGGCACCCCTAAATACCCGATGCTTGCATATCCACGCTCGGTGATCAGCCACTTCACCGCTTCATACGTTCCTTTTTCGTCGTCGGCATAGACCGCATCGACGGAAGGATGATCGACATGTTGTCCCAGAACGGCAATCGGGGTATTGGTGATGGCAATCAGATTATCAATGTCTTCGTAAGTCAGATGTTCCGGTACCATAATGACGCCATCTACCGGCCTGCGCATGACGGCTTCGCAAAAATGCTTCTCATTTTCGTACAAATGGTCGCTGTTGGCGATCAGCACGTCATAATCGTGGGTGCGAGCGACATCTTGCACGGTGCGCGCAATCGGGTGATAAAACCCGTTGGATATATCTGCAATCATCAGCGAAATCATCTGGGTACGCTGCGTCCGCAAGCTGCGCGCTGTCATATTGGGACGGTAGCCCAGTTCTTTGATCGCGGCAAAAACCTTTTCCCTGGTTTCCTCACTAACAGGAATAGTTGTCTCAGTTTGGTTCAGGACACGGGATACCGTCGGTTGGGATACACCCGCCAGTTTGGCGACATCGTGCATCGTTGGCGGTTTATTGTTCAGAGCGTTTTTTCTTGGTGCCATAACGTCTTATTCTGCCGTTCACTGAGTTTAAGAATAGCTACAGGTCGAGCCTTTCTTATACTATAACACGCTGCTGATCACAATAGTGTTGTGAAGCAGCTACAAGTACCTAGCGCGCCTTATTCGCTAGCGCGACGAGTGACGGCCATCCAGCTTCCCATGCCAACGGCGCAATGCGCAGGGTTTCCATACCCATATTCTCCGCATCATAGGCATGGCAGACCAGATAATCGGTGTCGCCCTCTTGCAGAATCGAGTTATGTCCAGGACCACGCCAGCGCTTGGTTGGGAATGTAACCTGCGTGCCGCCGCCATCCATCATATCCACGCCATCACGATCAACATACGGCCCCGTTACCGCCTCGGAACGCCCGACTCGGACATGGTAGGTACTATCAACACCCCGGCAGCAGAAATCAAACGAGACGAACAAATAGTAGAAATCACCTTTGCGAATAATAAAAGGGGCTTCAACTGCGCCGTAATTGGGTGTGCGGTTGGCCAGTGAATAGAGCTTCTCGTCTTCCGTTGATAGTTTGCCTGTTGTGTAATCGAGACGGCGCATCTTGATCCCGCTCCAGAAACTCCCGAAGGCTAACCAGGGGACTCCGTCGGCATCCAGGATCAGATTAGGATCGATGCAGTTGTAATTGTCCGAAGTAAGCGAATCTAAGACCAATCCTTCATCCACCCACTCGTAATCGTCCGATTCCGAGTCGAGCGTAACATTGGTTGCCAGTCCAATCAGGGATCGATTACTTCCGAAAGTAGATACTGAATAGTAAAGATGAAATTTGTCGTTGAAATAGGAAATGTCAGGTGCCCAAATATCATTATTGGAGGCGGGAATCATCTCCTGAGTCCAATCGGGTGCATGGGTTGGCGGAAAGACGCTCTTCGGGAAGGGTTTTTCCCAGTCGAGTAGATCGGCGGATTTCCGAATATAGATTCCCCCGTGCGTACAGAAAATATAATATTTATCCCCTGCTTTGATGATCGATGGGTCGTGAACTTGCCGAATCGACCCCGTGAGTTCAAGGTAAACAAAACGTTCCTCATCATCTTGGGCTGTGATCATGTTTGAATAGCCTTGTCCGAAACTCAGCACCCCTGCGCCAAACATCAGCCCGGTGCGAAGCAAACGGCGGCGCGTATATCCTGTTGGCATTATAAACACTCCATCATTTTCTTAAAAACCACACGGCCATCTCACTGAGGCCACGATGCGCCCATGCATAATAGGGGATTGCTGTGAACTCATTCCCAACTATCACAACGATGCCATTCAATAAATCGGCGCTAAACCTGGTGGACAAAGGCATATCATCTGGTACGCTGAGATCGCGCGCCCATCCGCCGTTATCAATGCCCTCTGCCGCATACACGATAGGACCGCGTTCGAGCGCCACTTTCCCCTGGCAATCAGCCACCTGCGGATGAGCTACCACGCGTTGAATACGCATAGGCAGGATAAGTTCTACCGTGTCGCCAGCCTGCCAGATTCGGGTGATATTGAGATAGCCCTGTGCTTCCTTAGCGGTTATTGTGTTGCCGTTCACACGACAGGTGATGTCGTCGGGCATATTGTCCACGTAACGATACAGATCGCTGGGAACAGGTTGGCCTTTGACCCAGCCCGGAACACGTAATGAGAGCGTGAACTGAACGGGATGGGCCGGGTTGATCGTCAGTTTGATGTCGCCTGTCCAGGGATAACGGGTATCCTGGGTAATCGATAGTTCCGAACTGCCGAGTTTGAGCTTCGCTTCACTGCCCATATACAAATTGACATATAGACGATCATCGTGCGTAGCATACACATAACCCGGCAGTGAGGGCATCAGCCGCACAACATTTGTTGGACAGCAGGAACATCCAAACCAGGGTTGGCGGGTGATGGAGTTATCACTGTTGAAGGCGAATTCCCCATCCGACTCCAGCGGATTCACATAAAAGAATGTATCGCCTTCCAGCGATATGCCGGACAGAAAACCGTTGTAAAGGGTGCGTTCCAGAATATCGTAGTACTTCGCTTCTCCATCAAGCAGAAACAGCCGATAGTTCCAGAAGATACTGCCTATCGCAGCGCAGGTTTCATTGTAGGCGGTCAGATTGGGCAGTTCATAATCATCCCCAAACGCCTCGCCATGATGACGTGCGCCGAGGCCGCCGGTAAGGGACATTTTGCGCTGGACAACGTTTTCCCAGATACGCCGGATCGCGTTGATGTACGCCTGATCCCCGGTTAACGCGGCGACATCCGCCATCGCGGAGTACATATACATTGCCCGGACCGAATGACCGACGGCTTCGCGCTGTTCAACAACCGGCATGTGATCCTGCATATAGCCAATATTCCCCAGCGCCTGCTGCAATTCACGGCCATTCGCCTGCCCGCGTTCATCCAGGAAGAACTTCGCCAGGTTGAGATATTTCGTATCGCCCGTTACGCCATACAACTTTACGAGGCCCAGTTCAACTTCTTGATGGCCTGGCACATTACGCAGCGCATCCGGCCCAAAGACTGTGGTAATGAGATCGGCACTTTTGATCGCTACGTCAAGAAAGGCGCGTTTACCTGTCGCCTGAAAGTATGCCACAGCCCCCTCATACATATGGCCCAGGTTGTACAGTTCGTGGCTCATGTCAGTTCTGGACCAGCGTTCTGGTCCGCTCATCTTATGCGGATGATCCGGATCGATGGTCCGGGCGGTATAGATATACCCGTCCGGTTCCTGCGCTGCCGCGATCTTCTCGATCACGTCATCGATATAGGCTTCCAGTTCGGGATCAGGATGCACCTGTAACGAATAAGCCGCCCCTTCGATGATTTTATACACATCGGAATCGTTGAAATGTAATCCTTTGTGCGATCCTTCCATCTTGCCAGCGGCTTTAACAAAATTGTCGATGCGCCCTGTTTCTTCGCACTTCTGGAAATCGTAGGGAATAGTCACCTGGCGGTTGGTCTCAATACGCGGCAGCCAGAACGAATCCTGAATACTTACTTGTGTGAATGGAACAGGTTGGAATGGATAAACAGCATTGCTCATTGGTTAGGCTCTCCGGTGATTAATTTTCTTCACGAAATGTTGCATCTTCCAGCGCGGCGAATGGAGACGTATCAGTCAGTTCGACCAGGGCGATAACCCCAAACTGGCGGCCAATATACATACCCGGTTGGTTATACGACTCGATTGAGATCCAGGTATTATCCGCCAGACCGGGCGTGATCTGCCACGTTGCATCTCCGGCAAACGCCTCTGAACCGTCGTTGAACTGGAAGTAAAGCGCATTCCCTTCATGTCGCAAATAATAACTGGGCAAGTTGATACAGATTATAGATACCGCATCCGGGTCGGCCAGCCCCGGCACGATAACAAATTTCGCGTCAACCACGCCGCCCGATCCGATCTGGACAAACGTTTCGACATTCCGAAGGTAGCTCCCCTGGCGGCTGTAGGATGCGAACTGGATAAACGGCTCGAATTCTGGAAGTGGGTCTACACCGGCATCACCAGACGGTGCAGCGATTTCTTCTATGGTCGAAACCGGCTCACCAAAATTCGGTGTGCCATCTTCATTCCAGGTGAATTTCTGAACGCGCGTCGTCCGTCCATGATCACAACCGCCGCTAGCTGAGTCGTTCGCATGATAAACTATCCAGTCCTCGGTGCCATCCGGTGAATGGAAAAAACCGTGATGACCAGGAGCAAAAACTCCATTTTCATCGGAGCGTTGGAAGACGGGTTCGGGATTTTTAACCCACGAATCCGGGCTTAATGGATCGCCGCCGTTATAGGTCAGCATCCCTAATTTATAGTCTGGGCCGGAACACGGGCTGGCCGAATAAGTGATAAAAACATCATCATCGTGGAATAAGGCTACCGGCCCCTCATTCACTGTTGCTTCCCAACTATATTCGGGGACAGAAATCTTCACACGGGGGCCGCTGATCGTCCAGGGGTTGCTCATGGGCGCGATAAACAGAGACTGTGGGCCTTCAAACGCCGAAAAAAGGAAATACAGGGCGTCGTTCAGTTTCATCACGCTGCCGTCAATCGCCCAGGTATCATGCAGCGGATCGTACAACCGCCCTTTATAAGTGTAGGGTCCCATCGGATCGGTTCCGGCGCTCTCCAGCACATGGGTATGCTGGTTGTCGAGCGTGCCCGCTGTCCCCGCCGTGTAATAGAAATACCAGTGTGGGCCGTCCGGCCCTTCTAGTAGATGGAATTCCGGTGCCCACATGTTACAGCAGCG
>DATAMF010000631.1:0-12868 GCA_036260665.1 Aggregatilineaceae bacterium
GGTACTTCAAATGTCGCGGCTTCCTGTGGCACAAGCTGATCTTTGCTGATGAACACGGTTTGGGCCGCCACCACATGCCCTTGATCGTCCCAGATCGCCACGATCACGCGCACGGCGGCAGCAGGTCGCGTCCCAATATTCGCCAGTTCCCCGCGCACCACCAGCGTATTGTTATCATAATCCGCATGCGCGTTAGCGACCACGAAATTTTCCGACCCATAAAATGTAGATGCGGCATATTCTGCGTTTCGTCCCGCCACTTCCAGTTCATACCGCACCGTAGAAGGTGGTTTTCCGCCCTCAAATCGTAAATCGAAAGGTGCAGCTTCACCCGGTTTCAGCACATCCACCGCCAGAATATCCGACTGTTCATCCAGCCGCCGGTCCTGGTTGTCATACAAAATCCCCGCCAGCACAATCGCTTCCAGCGGACCGCGTGTGGTGTTCAGCACTTGCCCCGTGATATGAAACACGCCTTCCCGATCCGTCCACGCGTAATAGCCGTCGAAGGCCACCACGCCGCTGTACGACGTGACACCCACAACGGCGGCTTGCTGCACCGTGCTCACATCCAGCGTAGCGTTCGCATCCACCTTGAAGGTGTTGATCACGGCGCGCACCGTGTTGAGCGTCGCCGCGTCCGCGCCCGTCACATCCACTTCCATCGCGCTGAAGAAAGTGCCGTCGCGCTGCAAAAAGATATTCAGATCGCGCGGCCCCAACATCGGATACGAGCGCACGCCCACAATCCGTCGGCTGTGATCCGCCTGCGCGCTGTTTTCGATCTCGTGCCACTCGTACGCCGCAATATCTTCCGGCGGCAGATAAGCATTCGCCGCTTGCTCAAACGCTTCCGCCGACATCGGTGTGCCCGTGTTGACCACGTACACACTCAACCGGACCACATCCTGATCCCCTTCGACCACGCTGAACTGCACGCGCACCGATCCCGGCTTCGACAGGTCTTCCGGCTTCCAACTTGCTGGCATACGCATCGAAAACACGCCCGACGGATGGGTATAGGTCACAAATCCGGCATCCGGCGCAGGCACCGTCGAATCCAGAATCACCGGATCGCCGAGTTCATTACCCACCGACCCGCAGCCCGCCAGGACTATCAGCAGCACCAGGCTGATCAAGAGAGGTTTCACGTCGTGCGTTCTCGCCCGTTATATTTTGAAGTACACAAAAAGCTTCAGCTTACCCAGTGTAATCTCGTCACCATCTCGCAGCCGTTTTTCAACCGCCGCTGGCAGCACTTCACCGTTCAGCCGTGTGCCGTTCGTGCTGTTGAGGTCCATCAAATACAGCGCCTTGTTGTCCCGTAGAAGTCGTGCATGGCGGCGTGATACACCTTGTTCCTCGCCACCAAATGCTGTCAGGTTGATATAGGTCGTCTCTTCTGCCTGCTCGGTGATCCGCCCCAGGATCACTTCATGTTTCACCTGAACCGTCAGCGGCGCTTCCTGCGCATTAAATTGCAGCATCACCACACTTTCGCTGCTCAGTTCATCAGTTCCACCCTGGACATCCCCGCCAATCAACTGCCGTGTTGCCAGTGGTACTGCCACCAGCGCGATTCCGCATTTCTGGCAAAATACCACGCCTTCCATATTGCTCTGACCACAATGCGGGCATAACTGCATGATAATTGCCCTTTCTAACCTGCTATCTGACTTTGCCTAATTATCGCGCAATTTGTTCAACCGCGCATCAATAGATTCGACCCGGATTAAACAGATCAGGTTTTGGCGGCGGTGAAACCTCAAGCTGGGCTTCCAGAAATACCTGCATCCGGTTCCAGGCGTCCGTCGCCGCCACTGGATGAAACGTGTCCCGTGTATCATCAATAAATCCGCGTTCCACGTCTGGATACACCACAATCTCGTCCCCACGATTCAGGGCTTCTAGCGTCTGCCGCACCTGCTCCACCTGCTCGAGGGTGGTTTCGGTGTCTTTCTCAGCAAACAGCCCCAACACCGGGCACTCCATCATGCGCAGTTCGGCGGCCATCAATTCCGGCGGCAGTCCATAAAACACCACCAGCGCCCGCAGATCATCCCGCACAACCGCCGTCTGTAACCCGTATCGCCCACCCATACCCCAGCCGACGACGCCCATTTTCCCGTTACAGCGGTTGTGGGTTTTCAGCGCGTTCAGCGCTGCCACCACGTGCGACAGCGCCGTCATACCAAGCTGTTTCATCAGGGTTTGGGCTTGCTCCAGCGTATCGGCGCTTTGCCGGTTGAACAGGTCCGGCGCAATGACATAATAACCGATCTCCGCCAGGTGCCGCACCTGACTTCGGACAAAGGCGGTCAATCCCCAGTAGTCATGCAGCAGCACCAACCCCGGAAACGGTCCGCCTATTTCAGGATGCGCCCAAAACGCGGGCAAATAATGACCATCCGACACAATCTGAACATACCCGCTCACGGAATGATACTGTACATGTCGGGCTGGATACATAAAACCCCTCCTCTAAATGGGCAGCCAGCGAGCCACGTGCCGCCCCTCATACGTACACAGGCGCTTGAAACCGGCTTCCCGCGCCACATCGAGGGCCGCTTCCAGTCCAAATCCCACGTGATCCGGACGGTGGCTGTCGCTCCCAATCGTCAACAGTTCGCCGCCCATCTCCCGGTACCAGCGCAGCGCTTCCACCGAAGGTTGGGTTTGCCCCACTTGCATCCGCAGGCCCGACGAATTGATCTCGATGCCAATCCCCTTGTCAATGCAGGCTTGCCACACCGGGCGCACCAGGGCTTCCCAGTCTGCGATCTCAAACCGTCGGTACACCGTAAACGCGACCCGCTTCAGCACGTCCGCGTGCGCCACCACATCGAAGCCGCCCACCCGCACCATTTCCGCCAGTTCGGTAAAATAGTCGCTGACAGTCTGTTCCGGCGGCATCTTTTCAAAGTAATGCACATCAAACACATTATACTCCCCAACCCAATGCAGGCTTCCCAGCACATAATCATACGGGTACTCGTCCAGCACCGGCTGGATAATGTGCTGCCAGCGGTGATATTCGCCCAATTCCACCCCGGCCCGAATCCGTAAACCTTTCGGCTCATAGTTCCGTCGAGCTTCATCCAGCTTTTCAAAAAAAGCATCCGGTCGATAAAAGTTGGAACAGCTATCATACGGGTTGCTGTCGAAATGCTCGGTGAATGCAATCTCGTGTATCCCCTTCGCCAGCGCCGCCTCACACATTTCGCTCATCGTCGCCCGCGAGTCACAGCTCATATTGCTGTGCATATGGTAATCCATTGGAATCATAAATCTGCCCTATCTATCCTTCATTATAGCGAAACTTCACGTCGTCCAGCTTAACGCCGTGAATAAACCACGTCCCCTTCAATCAGTTCAATCGCGATCCCATCTGGATCCAACAGCACCGCATGCCGGATTCCGCCCGCCGCTTCCGTTGGTTCGAGCGTAAATTCCACCCCCGCGCACATCAACTGCTCCACGATCAGGTCCAGCCCGCCCACGCGCAGCGCCAAATGCCGCAGTCCAATGGGCATCTGGGATGTGTCCGGCGCAGCCTGTGCCGGCGGATTGGTATAGCTGAACAGTTCGATCACGCCGCGTCCTGTATCCAGTTGGGTGACGACTTTTCCGGTGGTATCGTCGGGAAAATCGATCTGCCCCAACAGCCGGAAGCCCAGCAGTCCCCGGTAAAAGTCCAGTGACCGGTTCAGATCGCTGATCGTGATCGCCACATGCGCCAGTTCATAAATCCGTGGGCGCGCGGGCGCTTTGGGCAGCGCAACTTCCACTGCCGTCGGGATCGCATCCTCAACCGATATTACCACTTCCCCGGCGAAGATCGGCGGCGCGAGTCGCTTCGGATCATCAATATACCGTGCCAGCCGCTTGATCAAACGCGCTACTGTTTTCGATTCAGTGGGAACGAATGGGTAAATCGGCAAATCCACATGCAGCCCCAGAATCTGCCGTATTTCATCCGATGACAGCGCTTCCGGCTCATTCTGTCGTCCGGCGGCAATGATCAGGTGCGCCTGTGGATGCTGTTCGCTCAAACGCCGCAGTGTATTCTGGATCGTTTTCGGCGCGAGAATCTTGACCGCATCAATAATCGCCACATACCCATCACAATTCAGCAGCGCCGCGCCCGGAGCCATCCGGTTGCTGAGTGATTGGACATACACCGGTTGGGATGCCAGTTGGGTGAGTTTAACAAAACAGGGAACTTCCGTCCCACCGACTCCGATTCGTGTTTCCGTTGGCTCGATCTGCCACACAATCCGCATAAAATCTTCCGTATCGACTGGTGAGATGTAATCATTGGAGGACACAACGCGCGTCTGATCGGGCGCATAAAAACCAAAAACAGCAATCTTGAGCATCAGGACGACTCCGCAGCGAAAGAAAATTTTTGCCCATCCATTATATAGCGGTTGTGGTGAATAAACAGCGCCCACCATCGGTGAGCGCTGCGCCATATTCAAAACCCGTTCCACCCCATTACAGGTGGATCATATGCCCTTCGACACCTTCCGCGATCTCATGCAACACTTCCGACAGCGTGGGGTGCGCGTGGACGTTGCGCCCAATCTCGTGCGCGGTCAGTTCCCACTTCTGCGCGAGCGTAAATTCAGGCAGCAGTTCGGTCACTTCCGGGCCGATCATATGCGCGCCCAGAATCTCGCCATACTTCTTATCACTGATCAGCTTGGCAAACCCGACACCTTCGCCCAGTCCGAGCGCCTTGCCGTTCGCCTGGAACGGGAATTTTGCCACTTCAATCTCATATCCCGCGTCTTTGGCCTGCTGTTCGGTGTACCCAAAGCTCGCCACTTGCGGCTGGCAGTACGTCGCACGCGGCATCATCGTATAATCAAGCGTATGCGTTTCGACCCCCGCGATCTGTTCCGCCGCAATGATTCCTTGCGCGCTGCCGACATGCGCCAGCATCAGCTTGGCCGTCACATCGCCAATCGCCCACACGCCCGGAATATTAGTTGCCATCCGCTCATCAATCTCAATCGCGCCGCGTTCGGTCATCTTCAGGCCCTGAATCTTCTCCAGCCCATAGCCTTCAGTGCGCGGTTTGAACCCGGTGGCTTGCAGTGCTTTTTCCGCTTCGAGCACCTGCGTTTGCCCATCCTTGCTCACCGTGACCTTGACCCCGCTGCCCGTGTCTTCCATCGACTCGACGCGCGTCCCGGTCATAAACTTGATC
Organism: Aggregatilineaceae bacterium; assembly: GCA_036260665.1. Classification (GTDB taxonomy): domain Bacteria; phylum Chloroflexota; class Anaerolineae; order Aggregatilineales; family Aggregatilineaceae; genus DATAMF01. Next base: position 5,216 of record DATAMF010000631.1, read on the forward strand.
CCCAACTTGGAATACTGCTTTTGCAGTTCGGCGCTCACTTCCGGGTCTTCCAGCGGCAGCAGTTGCGGCAAAAATTCCACAATCGTCACATCCACGCCATAATTATGCATCACATAGGCCAGCTCAACCCCAATCGCCCCGCCGCCCGCAATAACGATACTTTTCGGCAGCGTGTCCGACATGATCACTTCGAGATACGTGATCACGTTCTCGGACAATTTCGTACCGGGCAGCAGTCGAACTTCCGCCCCTGGTGCAAGGATCAGATTCTTGCAGGTGAGCGTTTCTTTCCCGCCGTCGTTGAGTTCCACATTGACGGTAGACTTATCCTGGATCGTGCCCCAACCGTTATAGGTGTCGATCTTGTTTTTCTTCATCAAAAAACTAACACCCTTAACCAGTCGATCCGATGCCTGGCGGCTGCGTTTGTATGCCACCGCATAATCCACCGTCACACCGCCCTCGGCGCTGAACCCGAAGTCTTTCATCCGGTGCTGGACAATATGGGCCAGTTCCGCGTTGCGCAGCAGGGCCTTCGACGGAATACAGCCTACGTTCAGGCATACACCGCCCCACCATTGTTTTTCAACCACTGCCGTCTTTAAGCCCAGTTGAGCACAGCGAATAGCCGCCACATAACCGCCCGGCCCTGCTCCAAGCACCACTACATCATATTCTTTAGCCATTGTCCTGGCTCCTTTGGAGTACGCAGAAGTTTACTGTTCAGAGATTAACCCAAAAGGCGGCTTTTCGCCCACCCGTACAGGTGCCTTATTAGACCTCAAGTACATAATAACTGATCGTTTCCGCCACCCGCTGCACATGCCCGAATCGCTCGCGCAGCATACGATCATACGGCAGAAAACGGTTGGCAATGATCCGCAGCCGTCCGCCCGGTTTAAGCACATCCGCCGCCTCGTTCACCAACCGCTGGGTGATCCCTGTCGTCACATCAAGCCCCTTGTGAAATGGCGGGTTGGACAGCACTAGATCAAATTTTCTGCCGTGGATTTCACTCGTGACATCGCTGGCAATCACCGTACACTGTGCTTCTAATCCGTTTGCGGCGACGGTCCCCTGGGCACACCGTACCGCCAGCAGATCATCATCCACCATCACGACGTTGGCCCCGACCCGCGCCGCTGCGATGCCAATGATTCCGTACCCGCACCCAATATCCAGCACCTCATCCCCCGCCTTCACCCCCAGATGATCCAGCAGCAGTTCGGTCCCTTTGTCCAGATGATCCCAGCTAAACACGCCCGGCTGCGTCACAATGGTGATCTCGCCGTCAGGTCGAACAATTTGCCGCGTCTGAGCTTCCGCCGGACGATCCCATTCCGCCGGGAGTTGCAGCGTGTCGGGTCGAATAGCCACCGCGACCCGCTCACTGCTTTTGTATCCCAGCACCGCCGCCCGCCCGAATAATTCATCCGCATCTTTGATCGCGGTTTTTGCTCCGGCATCATTCGCCCCACCGAGATACAGCAGGCCGCCCGGTTTCAGCGTTTGTGCCACCGTCCACAGGTATGCCCGCACATACTCGCGTCCTTTGGGAATCTCGAACAGCGCGACATCCGCGACCCCATGCACGTTCGGATCGGGAAATACGGCAGGGCTGATTTCGACGCCCTTCACCCGACCTAATCCTTTAAGCGCTCGGCCCGACGGATGCAGCGCGATTACGCTGCCTGCTTGTTTAACCACCCATTCGGCCAACGCGCTATCGTCGCTGTTGACGAGCAGCACCCGTTCGCCAGGATTAATCGTCGCGCTGCGCGTGAAAAGTCCGCTGGTAGGATTAAGGAAACGCTGAGGCATCTTCTACTAACTTTCTGCACATGGCTTGGTTTTATTCAGGTTGAACCGTGATCACCAGATCCGTATCGGTTAGGGTGACACTTTGGATGAAATACGCGCCGCCGACCCGCCGCGCAAACTGGTCATTTAGTTCCGGCCCCGCTTGATCCTGGATCGCATTGTTGGCTTCGTTGACCAGTAAATTGGGGGCATTCTGCCCGCTGACCTTCATCGACGTGAGCACCAGCGAAACATTCCGCTCATCATGCCCGATATACACCTTCGCGCTCGCATCCACAAATTCACCAAACAAGTTTATCTGAAAACTCACATCCATGTAACCTTCAGCTTTGAAATCAACTTCCGGCTCTTTGATGTCCGGATATGTCGCCAGCGCCATCATCACCAGCGCGTTAATCTGGGCTTCCGTGAAGATCACATCCAGCGCCGCATCCTCGAACCCTGCGCCCCACAGCCGAATCTCCTGATCCCAGTCATTCGTTGTAGCGATTAGTTGGTTATTCGGGCTAAAAACGATCTGCGACATGGGGCCACTGCTCGCCTCGATGATAGTCAGCGTTTCTCCGGTTGCCGCGTTCCACAACCGCATCCCGCCGCGCGCATCCACCGATGCCAGCATCGTACCATCCGGGCTGAACGCCAGATCGCTCACCTCACCGGCGTGCCCATCCAGCACCGCCAGTTCCGCGCCAAATCCCGGCTGCCACAACCGGACAGTCTGATCATTACCGCCCGACGCCAACACCGTTCCATCCGGGCTGTAGGCTACGCTGGTCACGCCCAGTGTATGCCCCTGCAAGGTCAGGCGGCGGATTCCGGTTGCCACGTCCCAGATTTGCACCGTATTTCCCGCGCCCACCGCAATTTCCGTCCCATCCGCATTGAAATCGATGCTGTGGACATCGTTCGCGCCCGTCTCCAGCACCGTTTTCCGTTCCCCGCTCGCCACATCCCACAATCCAACCGTGCCGCCCGTTTCTCCCGCCGCTAACACCGTACCATCGGGATTGAACGCCAGATCATACACCGGCGGACTGCTCCATTCCAGCAGTTTTTCATTCGTGACCGCATCCCACACGCGGATCAAGCCATCGTCGCCGCTCGAAACCAGCCGCGCCCCGTCGGGACTGTATTTCAACGCCCGCACCGCGCCCTCATGTGCCGGGAAAATGCTCAATGTGGTGAGATAATCCATGTCCCATAGTTGAATCGTGCCATCGTCGCCGCCCGCCGCCAATGTCCGGCTGTCCGGGCTGAAGGTCACCGGCCCATCATTCCCTTCCAGCGTCCCCACCTGCCCTATTTTTGCTACTGTGCCCATCGCAATCGGCCCGCTGGTCAGTACTACCGGAGTCCGCATGATCTCATCTGGCGGCGAGTCATCATTTCCCCAACAGGCCGTAAGCAGCAGCGAAACCAACAGCAGGCATACTGCATTCCGTATCATCGTCGAGTCCTTAAAGCTGTTTAATAGATCCCAGTCCGATTATAACATCTGCGCGAATCGAACAGTTGTTGTATCATGGGAACAGTACATGATCCGCTCAACGTTAACTCTATGGACCTGCATACTCAAGCGCACTTTCAATTAGATGCCGTTCACCTGACCAAAGTTGTTCAGCCCGAACGCTCCGAAACTATCCTGCATGACGTGAGTCTGTCCGTCCTGCCGGGCGAATTTGTCGCCATCGTCGGCAAAAGCGGCGCGGGCAAATCCACGCTGCTTGACATTCTGAGCGGGCGGCGCAGCAGTTTCGGGCAGGTTTTTATCAACGGGTATGACATCCAGCAGGTGTATAACTACTACCGCGCGGCGTTTGGTTATGTGCCGCAGCATGGCATTCTGCACCCATCCCTGACGGTAGAGCGCTCGCTCTGGTATGCGGCCCATCTCCGTCTGCCGCCGCATACTTCCGCCCAGGAAATTGAAGCGCGCATCCATCACGCCCTAGTTGAAGTCGAACTCCCTGACCGGGTGCGCGACCAGCCCATCCATACCCTGTCCGGCGGCGAACAGAAGCGCGTCAATATTGCCGCCGAACTGCTGACCGCCCCGCTGCTGTTTTTCCTGGATGAGCCAACCAGCGGCCTCGATCCGCTGCTCGAAAAAAAGATGATGCAAACCCTGCGGCACATGGCTGACGCGGGCCGCACGGTGATTCTGGTCACTCACGCCACCTCGAACATGATGCAGTGCGATTATGTCGCGTTTGTGTCCGACGGATGGCTGACCTTCTTCGGCCCACCTGCCGACGCGCTGGAATTTTTCGGTGTGGACGATTTCGCGGACATTTACGAAATCATTGATGGGCACGGCGAACACTGGCACCAGCAGTTTCACATGCCCTGGGCGCGCCATTACAAGGAACTCATCGCGGATCGCCAGCAGACCCGCTACGAAAATCACGACACCGTGCCCCAGGCCTTCACGACCACCGAGGAACTCTGGTGGCAGTTTAAGACGCTGTCCCGGCGGCTGCTCGAACTCGTTTTTCGTGATCGCACCGCAACCTTTTTGCTGGTCATTGTCATGCCGCTGATCGCGCTGGCGCTGCTCATTCTACTCGATGCGGATCAGCTTGTCGGCCCGGAGGCAATACCCGAACACCGCACCTATGCCGCGTGGCGTTCCGCCGAGTCCGCGCTCGTGATGATCGGTTTAGCCAGTGTGATCCTCGGTCTGTTTGGCGGCTCCTACGAGCTGATCAAAGAGCGCTCGATTTTCATCCATGAATATCTCGTCAACCTGAAAATCCCTTCCTACCTCCTGTCCAAGCTAGTTGTGTTGGGCAGCTTCGCGCTCGTGCAGTGTGCCCTCTTTTTAGCGGTATTGTCGCTCAAAGTCCATCTCCCACGTGATGGGATTCTGCTGTCTGGTCCGCTGGAATTATTTATCACCCTGGTCCTCAGTACGCTTGCCAGTCTTGCGTTCGGGCTGTTTATCTCCGCTGTCGCCAATTCGATCAACACCACTACCTATATGGCGATCATCGTCCTGTTTTTCCAAATCCTTTTTTCCGGGGCCACGTTAAATCTGGACCGCGCCACCAAGCTGATCAGCCATTTCACGATTCTGCGCTGGACAGTCGATGGCCTGGGAAGTACGCTTAATATGCAGGCTCTAGGGAGCAAAACGCAGCTCTGCACGCTGCACGAGTGTGAACAAATCTCAGTCGGGGTGCAGTCAATGGGGGTGACGTATGGTACAAATCTAGATCATCTGATCACAGTCTGGAGTGTTTTAGTCGGCATCACAGCCTTGTTTATGGGAATGACTGCTTTTTTTGTGAGTACTACCGCCAATTCCAAGCGATAACGGGAGAACATGATGTCTTCACCTTATGAAAAAATCGAACAGGCACGCGCCCTGCTGCAAAACCAGCAGTACGACGAAGCGCGGCGTATCCTCCTATCCATGCCCGATGATCCGGTAGCCCTTCAGTGGCTGCAATATCTCGATTCCATGATGGCTCAGCAGCAGCAGATGCCCCAGCAGCAAGCCGCGTACGGCATGCCTGCCCAACAGCAGCAGATGTCCCAGCAGCAGGCCGCCCAACCGCGCAAACCGCGCTGGCAGCGCAAAAAAGACCAATCCTGGCAGCAGGCTGGCGCAGCGCCGCAGCCCGCTTATTATGCCCAGCAAGATCAGCGTTCGATCCCCCTGGTTTTTCAGCGCCAGTTCAAGATCGTTCTGGCAGCGGCCTTGGCAGTATTATCTATCGTTCTGATCGTGCTCTTTTTTGCCATTCCGCTGCTCGACACCAGCAACTATATGAGCTATCTGGATCGCACCCGCGAAGCGCTTGGAGATGAAGCTGATAACGCCGCCACCTATGAAGAACGCGATTATGCGCAGCAGGCGCTGGACGATCTGAACGAGTCCGATGAAGGTGTCAGCGAGGCCGAGGACGAAGTTAAAGTCACCGCCTGGCAAATCTGGCGCGGCAAAAAGGGCGTGGAAACGGAAGAACTTCAGAGTGATTGGGAAGGAAATTTCACCCTCAACCTCAACAGCATGATCAACGATCTGCGCGATGAAGTCAAACGCCAAAATGAAGATGATTATTATGATGAAGACTACGATTCGAGCAGCGAGATTCAGCCCGATGATCTTGGCGGCTTCGGCAATGTCCGTTTCATTGATCGCCTGCTGGTCTTGTATGTGTTAGGCGGACTCGTCATCCTGATTGTCGCGGCCCTCTATGCCTTCGACATGATGCGCGCTTTCATATCACTGGCCGTCATCACCGGTGTCGCCGTCATTCTGACCGCCTACGCCTTCATGTGGCCGACCCTGAGTACTTCCAATTGGCGCAGCACAATTGATGACCAGATGCTGGATATGTTGAACGACGAACAATTGACGCAGGATACGGATGCCGAAGACCTTGTGACCACGCGCGTGACGTGGCGTGTTGCCAAGGACGAAATGCTCGATATGGGCGAAACCTATTTGAACAAGGTCTATAACACAGCACCCTTCAAGGTCGCAGCCCTGCTGCTGCTCCTCGGCAGCGCGATCCCGCTGGCCTTAACCTGGCACAATGAAAAGCTCCACCCCGAATTAAGCGCCCGCGTTCAGCCGCCGTTTGCAGGCACTTACCAGCAGCAGTACCCCTACGGCAGCGAACCCACCATGATCGAATAACCACGCGGTGATAACAAAAAACTGGGGCACCTGTCAGTGCCCCATCGTCTATAACGGTTTTGTATCAGTGCCCGTTTGGTCCGGCGGCACTTCGAGCGCTTTGGGTGTGGGCGCGCTCAGTACATCTTGCGATGGACGCAGCGACAGCAGCCGTCGCCGGAAATCGGGCGGCGGAACAATCAACGTCTCGGGCAGCCGCTCTTCTTCAGCCGCCGGAGTTTCACGCGGCTGGAGTTCACCCGGCAGCGGGCCATCGGGCAAGCTGGGCGGCTGCACATTCGACGGCGGAGCCAGGACCTGTCCGGCAATCGTGTGGACTGCGGCCTGATCCACGGCTTCCGCAACCGGCGCTTTGATCTCATGCGGCGTCGGAGCTAATACCAATCCGGCACGATGCTCTTCACTGGTTCCGGCTTCTCGCAGCGGAGTCTGATCCGGCGACTCCGAGGACGCAATACTCGCGATCTGTTGAGCCTCGCCGTTTATCATCTGCTCAGCCGACTGTGACGCTGCCGGGAACCAGGCCGCTAATGCCTGCTCACCCGTTTGGGTGTTGTTTTGCAGCGTGAACCGCGCATTATTGATCTTGAGGAACCGGGCGAGCACCTGGAGCGTCAGCGATAAATCCTGATCGAATTCAGAACCCGCAGCCAGCGAGCTGATCAGCGCGTTCAAACTGGGATAGGGCGTCTGGGACGGAATAAAAACTGCACGCACCCATAAACCCTGCTGTATCCCGCGCGCATCCGACAAGCTCAAATATTTGAGCGCGCCGACCAACTTGCTCACCTCACAAATCATGAGCAAGCTCTCGTAAAACGTTTCATCGTGGATCGACACTTTACCCTGAAGCGCTACGCGTGTTTCAGTTTGCGTCTGAAGATAGGTCGTCAGCCACACCGGGAAAAAGTTTCCGCTGTAAAGTTGAAACGCCTGCTCACTCAACTCTTCGCCATTTTCGACCCGGATCAGCGTTTCCCACGCAACCACGAGATTAGCAACCCGGTCCAGAATATGCTCAACAGGAATAGGCGTCCCTTTATCCGCCGTAGAAGTTCCAATTAAAAGACTGCGCGCCGTACGCAGTTCATCGATCAACCGCAGCAGCACGTGTTTGCGCAAAAAGGCCGCGCTGTTCCAGTGTAATTCCTGATAGCGAATCATGGTTTTTCCTCACTTTCACC
>DATAMF010000645.1:0-5494 GCA_036260665.1 Aggregatilineaceae bacterium
GTTCGGAGATCGGGCGGGACGGGTGCGCGACATCAGCATTGAGCGCTCGGTGATCGGGACGCGATTTTCGGTGCTGATGGGATTAGTGGGCGCGCTGGGCACAGCGTTGGTGTACTGGATCGGCGGGTATCTGGTGCTGAAGGATGTGTTCACCATCGGGACGATTGTCGCGTTTAACGCCTATCTGGTGCAACTGTATAACTCGATTCAGAGCCTGTCGAATACGCCTGTGTCGTTCGCAACGTCGCTGGTGAGCTTCGAGCGGGTGTTTGAAGTGCTCGATCTGCCGCTGGAGATTCAGGAAAAGTCGAACGCGGTGGAACTGGCGAACGTGCGCGGCGCGGTGACATTCGAGCATGTCACCTTCTGGTACAGCGGTGAGACGCTGCTGAGTGAGGTTAAGCGGCGGGGACAAGCAGACGGCGCGGCGCTGTCGGGAGCGGTCAACGAAGCTGGATCGAACGGCAAAACGAGCCAAGCCCGCGAACTGGCGCTGGAAGATGTATCGTTCCAGATCAACGCGGGCGAACTGGCTGCGCTGGTCGGGCCGAGCGGCGCAGGGAAAACGACGATCACCTATCTGATTCCAAGACTGTATGATCCCGGCGAAGGCCGGATTCTGATCGATGGGATCGATCTGCGAGATGTCCGGCTGGAGTCGCTGGCAGCGCAGATCGGGATGGTGACGCAGGAAACACACCTGTTCCATGATACGATCCGCATGAACCTGATGTATCCGCAACGGGAGATGGATCAAGCGGAGATCGAAGCGGCGTGCAAAGCAGCGAACATTCACCAGTTTATTATGGAACTACCGGATGGGTATGATACGGTGGTGGGCGAACGCGGATTCCGGTTGAGCGGCGGGGAAAAACAGCGGATCGCGATTGCGCGCGTGATCCTCAAAAATCCGCGAATTCTGGTGCTGGACGAGGCGACGAGTCACCTGGACAGCCAATCGGAAGCGCTGATTCAGGATGCGCTAAAAACGGTCATGGCGGGGCGAACGAGTTTGGTGATCGCGCACCGACTGAGCACGATTCTCGCGGCGGATCAGATTCTGGTGGTGGATCGCGGGCAGATTGTCGAGCGGGGGAAACATGCGGAGCTGTTGGCGCAGGGCGGATTGTATACGAAACTGTATCTGACGCAGTTCAAGGAAAGTGAGAGTTCTTAGTATCATTATTACCGAGAAAAAAATACCCCCGCCCCCCCTTGGCGACGTCTCACGGGAAAAAGTTTCCATTTCATGACGCGCCACGGGGAGGTTTGTTGAACTTCCGAATGATCCCCCCCCCCCGCTTTTGGCGTTTTGAACCTGGGAAGTTTGACAGAAGTCGTTAGTTGTTGGTAAAGGGCGATGGTGGGTGATACAACCAGGATAGCACAGATGTTCGGAGTTGTCATCATCATCGGATGGCTAACTTGGATGGTGAATAGTGAGGGTATTACCCCTATCCTCCCGGCCTCCTTTCCCCGCGCGCGGAGAAAGGAGGAGCAACACGGGCCTCACTCCCTCGGTCCCCTCGCCCACCGAGTTGGCGAGGCGTTAAGTCGGAATAAGGGAGAAAATGGGCGAAGGGCGCGGCAAGCCGACGCCCCTACAAACCTCACCCCCTGCCCCCTCTCCAACCGAGTTGGCGAGGGGGAAAAGCAAGCCGCGCCCCTACGACGACGCCTCATATCTGCCGAAAAAGCAACGGGAAAAAAATGGGGGTAAGGTATAGCTGCGCGCGGAGAAAGGGGAGCAAAACAACCCTACCCCCGACCCCTTCCCGCAAGCAGGAAGGGGAGAAGCGGGCGGGGCAAGCCCACGCCCCTACGAACCTCACCCCCTGCCCCCTCTCCAACCGAGTTGGCGAGGGGGAAAAGCGTGGGACGGATCGCGGCGATTTGTGCCCTCCCAAAGATGTAGGTAATGTTTCTATGCGTTGGGCAGAGGAATGAAAGGAAATTGGGAGGTTTGATGAAACAAGCGATTGTGGTGGTGGGCGGGTATGGGCAGGTGGGGAGTAAGGCGGCGAGACATCTGGCGGTGGAGCGCGATTTTCCGGTGATTATCGCGGGGCGGAACGCAGAACGCGCCGCCGCCTGTGCCGCCCAACTCGGTCATGGAGCCAGCGCCCGACGAGTCGATCTGACTGATCCAAGCACCTATGATGCGGTTCTGGACGGGGCCGGTGTGGTGCTGATGTGCGCGGATTTACCGGATGCGGCGTTGGTCGCGCGGTGTCTGGCGTGCGGGATACATTATGTTGATCTGACGGGCGAGCGGCGTTTGATGAAGGAGATTATGGCACTGAAGGGGGATGCAACGGCGGTGATCAGCGTGGGGCTGATGCCGGGGCTGTCGAATCTACTGGCAAAACACGCCGTTGAAAAGGTGCCAGGAGCCAAAGCGGTTGAAACGGCGCTGCTGCTGGGGATGGGTGAAGAACACGGTACGGCTTCGCTGTACTGGACGTTTGGACATCTCAGCGATACGCGGGGACACCGGAAATTTGATTTTGGCGCACCCTATGGGCGACGAATGGCGCTGCGCTATGCATTCCCAGACCAGTATACCCTGCCCCACACGCTGGGCATTGAGTCCGCTTCATCGTGGATGTGCATGGATTCGGTGGGCATGACGCGCTTGATGGGGCTGCTACGCCAACTGTATATTGCGCCGATTTTCAAAAATGGGGCGGTGATGCGGTCATTTGCACGGATGGCCGACCAGCCACAAGGCGGATCGGAAGGGGTCGTGCTCACCTCGCGGATCAAGGGTGCTTATCAAGCCTGGATACGGGGCGCGGGGGAAACGCGGGTTACAGCGCGCATGGGGGCCGAAGTCGCGGCACGGGTGGCGATGGGTGATCTGCCGCGGGGGGTGTATCATAGCGAGCAGGTGTTCCGTCTGGAGGAGTTTTTGCCGCACCTTGGACTCACATTTGAGGAGCGCGAAGGGTAAGGTAGCCTTCACCCCTATCCCCCAACCCCCTTTCCCCACTCTCGTAGCTAAACATTACCCATAAGTTGGGATAAGGGGGAAAAGAGAACCCTACCCCCGGCCCCTTCCCGCAAGCAGGAAGGGGCGCTTCCAATTAGCTAAAAAAAGAGGGCACCCTGGGGCACCCTCGCGTGTGTGTTCAGCTTACCGGGCTTACTTCGCGCCGGGAACCGGACCCTGCGGAGCCATCGTCGAGGCGGGGACATAACCCATGTTCTTGCCGCCGACAAAGACCTTATACCAGAGCGCGCCATCGGTGCCCGTGGTCTGACCGACGATGAACCAAGTCTGTCCCGCTTTCAGCACCGGCTTGAGCGCGGCGGTCAGGCTGGGTTCGGAGTACACGGGGGTATCCACCAAGACATTGCCCATCACGCGGGCACTCGCGGCGGGTTCGTTGATGCCGTAGACATCACCGTAGCTTGTCCAGACTTTGCCTGTCGCGCAGTCTCCGAAGAACATGGTTGAACTCAGCAGCACGCCGTTGGGAGCATAGACATCATACTGTGCCGTCGTCCGGCCATCAAAGGGCACGGCAAATCCGTCACTCCGTACAAAGTTCACGCCGGTCAACTCGACAAAAGTGTACGTGAACGAGCCACTGCCATAGGTGGGTGAAGTATAACCGTAGCTATAAGTTACACTGTAGCCAGGAAACACTGTGACAGCAAAATCAATTATGACTTCCCCGTCAATTCCACTTCCACAGGACGTAAACCAACCGATATTCGCCCATAGAACCGAGGGTGTACCATCCTGAGCGGAGGCTTGCGGAGCCACAGCAAACACGGTGGCAACGAGGAGCACGACAATCACTAAACGAGCGATTAGACGTTTCATTGGTCCCCTCCAACATATAGAAACTTGAAAGTAAGCTTTTTCACTATACCATAATATCAACCCGCTACTCATAAAAATCTTATGAAATATTTCGTCCAATTCGTTTGAATCAAAAAGATCGCCGAAGCAGGATGGTGGGGACTGTGATAGACTGATAGGTGTTTTTGCGCCACAAAGGAGGTCGCTTATGAACGAAAACGGTTATGCCCCATTGCGTCTGATGATGTATCTGAGAGGAAACCGAGGAAACCATGAATTTCAATCTAAGCGAATACTCCGATCCGGCTATCTATGATGACGAAAACTTTGCGTTTGAACCGGATGGCCCCTATCTGGCGCGGCTGGCAACACAACTGGGCGGGCCGCTGCTCGAAATTGGATGTGGAACCGGGCGGCTGACGATCCCGCTGGCCGAACAGGGATTTTCGATCACCGGGCTGGACGTGGTGCCGGGGATGCTGGAACGGGCACGCCATAAGGCGAAGGGTCTGGCTATCGAGTGGATCGAGGCGGACGCACGCGATTTTCAACTTGGGCGACAGTTCAATCTCATCTTTACGATGGGGTGCTTCCAACATTTTCTGGAACGAGCCGATCAGGAAGCCGTGCTGCGGAATGTGCGCGAGCATCTGACGGCGGAAGGCCGATTCGTGTTTGTGGTGTTTTTCCCCAGCCTGGACAGTCTGGAAGACGCGGCGGAGAAGGAATGGTTCCGGTATACGAATCATGCCGGGCAAGATGTGGTGGTCAGCGGCACGGATGAATACGACCCGCTGCGGCAGATCAAAACGGAGACGGCGATCCGGCGGTGGATCAACGCGGCGGGAGAAGCGGAAGTGCGGTATGCGCCGCTGCAACAGCGGTTTTTCTTCCCGCAGGAACTCGACGCGCTGTTACACTACAACGGGTTGGAGGTCGTAGGGCGCTACGGGGATTTTGACGAGCGTCCACTGGCGGCGGACGATGGGATTATGATCTTCGTGTGCCGGAAGACGGGCTAGGCAAGCCCTACCCCTACGAAAACTACCTGGATGCCTCACTCCAAAAACGGAGTGAGGCATTTTAGTGCAGATTATTCAGCCACATCCATTGAGGCAGCAATGGCGAGGATATTCTGTTCGTAATTCTCAGGCACATCACCCACGACATAGGTCGTGATCAGGCCGAAACCACCGTCGGCGTAGGGGATGATCACGAGATAACCCACGGTGGGCATGTCGTTCTGTTCGCCCTCGAAGGCCAGAACGGACAGTTCACGCCCAGCGACTTCCGTGGTTTTGAAGTCGGCGGCATCAAAGTCAAAGCCAAAGGTGTCGGCGATGGTGCCCGCATAGGTTTCCTGGATGAAGTCCAGCCCCAGTTCCATCTGGCCGTAGAGCGCGGGCAGATCGTAGACCTGGAGGAACCCAGCCAAAGCGTCCTTCGAGGTCAACATCACCATAAAATCGCTGACGGCACTTTCATCCAGGGTCCAGGTTTCGGGGTAGCTGAAGGTCACGCCGCTGGGAAAGGCATAGGTTTCGGTGAGTTCGACGCCTTCAATATCGACGGGTTCAGCGGTGCCTTCGGCTTCGGGTTCTTCGGTAGCGTGGCCGGATGTGGACGCGGCAGCGGCGTCGGGATCAACATCCAGCGAGGCAGCAATGGCGAGAACCTCGGCTG
>DATAMF010000657.1:0-9243 GCA_036260665.1 Aggregatilineaceae bacterium
TCCGATCCAGCAGAATCCCAACCCCCAGCGCGGGTAGAATCAGGATGCCTTGCGGGCGGCTGACGACAAGCAGCACGGCTGGAAGGCTGGCCTTCCAATAAGCTCCTTTGAAGTAGAAATAAAAAGTCAAACACGTAAATCCGAGTTGCCAACCCTCTGGATAGGTAACGACCCAGGTATAAAGCGCCAGAGTCGGCGTGCAGATTGTCCACCACACCGTTCGGATAGCCTTGTCCTCGCCGTAGTGCGCCTGGATCAGTCGGTACAGTTCCGCCAATCCAAACAACATTCCGATCCGGCTGAGGATCAGCAAAATCAGTTCCGCTCGCCCATCCCAGACTTGCTGGATAATGCGCCCGCTCATATTCATCAGAGGGTATTTCGCAAAAAACGAAAGTGGAGTTTCGGCAGTATATCCGCTCCTCACCAAATCCCGTTCATACGCGCAATCCACACTGCATAGCACGGTATCCAGTGTGATCGGATATGCTCCCCATAACAGGCTTTTTTGTTTTTCCTTTAAAAATGGGCTGGTCACAATTGTTGCGCTGATACCCAACGCTACCAGACAGACAACCGCCCAGGGAACCCAAACTTTTTTCAGCGGAATCATGAATTTCCAACCTGATCGTGATCGGAGTCGGCGTTTGACTATAGCCAATTCCGCTCAAAAAACCATTGACGAGACTTCGAGTTCTGGTATAATAATTTGCACTTGGCGGTGTAGCTCAGTGGTAGAGCAGGGGACTCATAAGCCCTTTGTCACAGGTTCAAATCCCGTCGCCGCCACTCCCAAACCTCGCGTATTCGCGGGGTTTTTTATTTCCCCGCTTCTGCAAAATCAATTATTGTTGTCTGCAAGACTTTGGATACAATTCCCCACTGAGAATTTATTTCACAAACACAGTGAGGAATGTGCGATGTCATCAGCTTTTATTGTCTTTTTTGGCCCTCCAGGTTGCGGCAAAGGCACCCAGGCGAAGAAAGCGACCGAAGAATTGGGTCTGGTCCAGCTTTCCACCGGAGAACTCTTCCGTAAGCATCTCGGCGAAAAAACGCCCCTCGGCATCCAGGCGCAGGAATATATGTCTCGCGGCGCGCTGGTTCCCGATGAAATTACCATTGGCATGGTCCGCGAGCGCTTGCAGCAGCCCGATGCCCAGGCCGGAGCGATTTTTGACGGCTTCCCACGTACTGCGGCGCAGGCTCAGGCATTGGATGACTTGCTCAAAGAATTAGGGAGCAGCGTCTGCATGGTGATCGACTTCAAACTGGATATGGTGATTGCTCGTCAGCGGCTGATGGGTCGCCAGGAAGGGCGCGCCGATGACAAGCCTGAAGTCATCGAACGCCGCCTGAACGATCACGCCCAAATCGAAGCCAGCGTGATGCCCCATTATCACGCCAAAGCAGGGCTGGTCCGCGATGTCGATGCCGATCGGGCGATTGATGATATTTATCAGGATGTTTTTGCCTTGGTGAAGTCCTGCCTCAGTTAACGCATGATGAAGGGCGCGGGCCTATCTGCGCCCTTAATAGGTGTCTATGAGCGAACACAGAATCCCCTTTCAGCTTTCACCGCGTTCCAAACTTGGGAAGCTGGTCATTCGCCGTTTGATCGGACGTGGCCCCCGAACCGAGGTTTACCATGCCTTCAACTCAGCCACTCAGCGTGATGTGGCTGTGAAGATCTATTATCCCAATCTCCCCAAAACCGCCGCGCTGTCCGTTTGTTTTCAGCGCGAAATCCAGCATATCGTCGCCCTCAAACATCCCAACATCATCCGTATGTTTGAGTTCAGCGCTGAAAACGATGTGTTTTATCTGGTTATGGAACTTTTCGAAGGCGGGACTCTGCGCGATTTCATTTCCACCAATCCCACTGGCCTGGATCGGGAAGAAATGATGCGCCTCTTCACTCAAATTGGCAGCGCAGTGGCCTATGCCCATGATCAGGGCATTACCCATGGCAGCATCAAACCGGACAATGTGTTGCTTGATTCCACCCGTCGCCCGGTGCTGACCGATTTTACAATTCACTGCCTCGCTCAAACCCAATCGCCTCCCACACCCGCAGCCTATCTTGCCCCCGAGGAATTCGCCGGACATTGTGAGTCTCCCCAATGCGATGTGTATGGCCTGGGTGTACTGCTTTACGAGATGATTACGGGGGATGTGCCTTTTAAAGGGGAAACCCGCGACGTCTTGATGGACCAGCACCTTCGCGCCGCGCCTCCACCACCCAGCCAGATCAGCCTGGGCCTGGACCCGCGTATCGATCAGGTGGTCTTGAAGGCCCTTAGCAAAGACCCCCAGGATCGTTACGCCTCAGCCCGCGAGATGTTAGCTGATTTACAGCAAAACGAAATCACCACCCAGTACGAAACCCTGGCCCTGGAGCGTGAAACCGCTACAGTAGTTCGCAAGCGCCAGTCTGACATTGCCCGCTTCCGCCTCAGTCGTTTGGATGACGAAGACGCTACCACTATCCCCTCCGCCATCCCTTTTGACGTTCCTGCCGCACCCCACATCTCGCTTTGGAAGTGGATGGGGATCGTCGTGATCGTCGTAGTCGTTCTCGCCGTAATCCTGGCGCTTGTGCTGAGCTAGACCTACTGGTTGTAGTTCTCACCAAAAACTTGCGTCATCAGCGCGGGCATCTTATTTCGTGACGGGATCAGAATCGACATGCCGTTCACCATCGCGGACTCCACATAATTGTAATCAAGCACGCCCTGTGTGAAGTTCGCGAATGGAATATCCTTCAGATACCACGCCAATTCCAGAATCTGATCCAGCGATAGCCCGGTTTTAATGCCGTCGCTCATCTCCGACCACAACTGCGGAGCCTGTGCCGCCAGCGTCGGAATGTAGTCTTTTGCCAGCACCTTATCCCGAATCGCAAAAATCACTTGCTGCTGGCGGCGTGCCCGGTCAATATCCCCTTCAGCAGCCGAATGGCGGCTGCGGGCATATTTCAGCGCGGTTGCCCCGTCCAGGTGCTGCCACCCCGCCTCGATATAAAACGGATCGTAGCCGTAGTTCATGTCGGGATATTCGGGATCGTAAATCGCCTCTTTTACGTCCACATCAACGCCGCCGATCAGGTCCACGATTTTGATAAAGGTATTGAAGTCCACTATCACATATTCGTTGATGCGGATACCCAGGTTATACTGCACCGTTTGCATCGCCAGCAGCGGCCCGCCCGCTTCTCCCTCGAAGGTGCCCAGGCTATACGCCGTGTTAATGCGCTGCAAGGCATATCCTGGCACATCCACATACAGGTCACGCGGAATGCTCAGCATCCCCACCCGATCGGTCATTGGATCAATGCGGATCAGAATCATCGTGTCCGTGCGCGCCGATGCGCCGAGATCGCCGGGACGCATATCCATACCCATGAACAAAATCGTGAAGGGTTCCTCACCATCCCACGGATGGATGATCATGCTTTCCCCGTTGCCCAGCATCCCGCCCGTACCCGCTTCCCCTTCGAGAATCCCGTCCGGTCCATAGATCACGGAGGTGGGTTCTAGTGGCACACTGGTAGCATCCGTCCGCCCCGACGCGCCGCGCGTCGCTTGCAGCAAAAAGAACACCGCCATACTCATGATCACGGTCATGCCCAGCAGCGCGGCTGCAATCACCACCCACGCCCAATCATCCGGCGCACCCAATTCCCGCCGGACTTTGCGCCGCCGCACTCGGTCCCGCGCCGTTTGCCGCCCATTCCGTTCATTTCGGCGGTTCTGGGGTTCTGGCATCACGGGCGCAGGTGGTTCGACGCGGGGCTGTTGGACCGTGGGCTGGCCGGGGAAGTTATACCAATGTCCCCCCGAATTTGGGGTCGTCCGTTCCAGGTCGCTGGGCCGGATGGGGTCGCTGTTAGGGGGGGGGATTCGTTGATCTGACATGACATACTCCACTTTTCGTTAAACCTAATTCTACCTGTAAAAAATCAAAGCCTCAATGTGTTATAATCCACCGGGTTTGTGACGGTTGAGCAATGATAGGATTGAAAATGAGCGCTGCGACTTGGCGTATGTTGGTGACGGGTGTGTGTGATGGCCCCATGAATATGGCAATCGATCAGGCTATTATGGAAGCGGTGGCCGCAGATCGAGTCTTACCGACCCTCCGTTTTTATGCTTGGGAACCGCCCTGTTTGTCACTCGGCTACACGCAGCCCTTAGCCGACGTCGATCAGCATCAACTGGCCGCGCAGGGTTGGCATCTGGTTCGCCGCCTGACCGGAGGCCGCGCCATTTTACATACCGATGAACTCACCTATAGTGTCGCGCTGAAGGCCAATGATCCCATCGTAGCCGGTGATATTGTCGAGAGTTACCGCCGTCTGAGTCGTGCCCTGCTCGAAGCCTTGCACCGTTTGGGTGCATCTGCGGAGGCGGATCGTCGCGCCGAGAGTATAGCCAACACCAAAGGCCCCGTTTGTTTTGAAGTGCCCAGCCATTACGAGATCACGGTGAACCACAAAAAGCTGATCGGCAGCGCCCAGGTGCGCCGTTTTGGAGCGGTTTTGCAGCATGGCTCGTTCCCGCTGTGGGGCGACATTGCGCGGATTGTGGATGTGTTGGCCTTTGAAGACGCCGAAAAACAAGCCGCCGCGTGCGCCCGTGTCTACCAGCGTGCCACCACCTTAGAAGAGGCTCTAGGGCGTGTCGTTTCGTGGGATGAAGCGGCATCGATCACTGCGGATTGTTTTCATGATATTTTCGACGTGGAATTAGAGATCGGAAACACGCTGACGCCCGCCGAACAAGCCCGCGCCGCCGAACTCTGTACCACCCAATACGCGACACACGACTGGAACGGGCGCTTCTAAATCATCGCTTTTTCTCTTTTTTCCCTTTGCTGTGCGAGGTCGCTCTCCCATCTTGCCGCGCCCGTTTTTCTCCCCTTCCTGCTCGCGGGAAGGGGCCGGGGGTAGGGTTCTTTGCCCCTCCTTTCTCCGCGTGCGGCTACCACATCTTTTGAGGTGCAGATCAACGGCTCCTCGTAGGGGTGTCATGCCATACGCCCTATGCTTTCCGCCCCGCTCAATTCCCGTTTGCCCCGCCCGTAATCCGTTCATTATTAACCATCGAAGTTAGCCATCCAAGTTAGTACCTCAATGGTGATGACAGTTTCGAACATTCGTGCTATCCTGTTCGTATCGCCCAACGTCGCCCTTTACCAACCACTAAAAAACTAATGACTAACAACTTCTTCAAAGGGGGGAATCGCCCAGCAGATCGACAAACTTTCCCGTGTCGCGTCGTGAAGTAGAAGTTTTTTCCCCTTGAGACGTCGTCAAGGGGGGGCGGACTCACAATCGCCCGTTCTTGGCATAAAATCCGACTTCCTGCCAGGATCTTTCACTTCTCAGCGCGATTTCTCCCTCAAAAGCACCCCCAAAGGGGTCTAAAGGGGGGGGGAGGGTCTACTCGTTCGGTTTGCAGTTTTCGCTGATGTCAAAGGTCGAATCATCATAATCGAACTGCACCCGGTTATGACCCAACGAATTCAGCAGGTTATACAGTGCAACTTCTGCATTTTTATAACCTTCAGCCAGCAGCTCTCGGCCATCGTCGGTCATTACTTCACGGCGTTCGATCTTTTCGCTCATCTGCCGCAAAGAGTTGAATTCCGCCGCCGATCTCATTTCTTCAATCGGGCCGTCGCAGTCCTGAACGAAGGGAATTTCTGTGCAATCACTTTCAACTTTAGTATCACGTATATTACATTCAACCTGAAGCGCGGGCAGTTGAACAGTGATCAACCCTTCATCATCGGCTTGTACATTGTCAACCGTAATCAATGACACATCAATTCCTGCTGTAATATCGCCGGTGCTTTCCATCACCAGCGTCGAATCAGGTGATGTTCCGTTATACACGCGCTTTTCCGTCACCACGACTTCAGCGCGTGCCGTTTGAAGCAAACTCATCTTGTGAATTTCCAGCACAATCAGCTTAATATCGACTTCTTCCGACTTTCCATCCCGGTCAAATCCAAAGAAGCTGAGGAAGTTATCCATTGGTTCATCCAGCCAGCCACCAATATTGTCCTTAACCAGAATAGCGAGCAGCAGACAGCCCAAAATCACCGCCATCGCCAATCCCGCCAGGCAGCCGACTCGTACCGTTCGCTCAATAATCGCCTGTCGCACGCTGTACACCAGGGAATTTCTCGGATCGCGCCGTTCCCTGATTTCCTGTGTTTGTTTGACGCTGGGTTGTCCATCTTTGTCATTTTTTCGCTTGTCAGTCATCCGTTTATCCCCCGGAACTGGTACAGTTGCCCATCATAAAATCCGCGTTGTCGGTAATATCCGCGTGTTCCCACCGCCGAAATCACCGCCAGCCGTTTATATCCATGTTCCCGTGCAATCACCGCCGCACGTTCAATCAACAGTTTACCCAATCCGCTGTGTTGCGCTTTCCCGACTATTTCTTCCCCCACCGCCAGCGATTGTCCGTACACATGCACCTCGCGGATCATCGCCGCCTCGTTGAGTTCTTCAATAATCGGTGTTTCTGTCGGTAGTGACAGCCGCAAAAACCCGGCGATCAGCCGGTCTTCCGTGATATACTGCAAGAACACTTCTTCCCCCACGCTCGTTGCATACCGTTGCTCATCCAGCCGCAGTTGTTCCAGCGCTACCGCTTTCCCGCGAATTTCCCGCGCCCGAATATCAGGACTTCGCACGCCTTGCTGCGCCAGTTCATCATCCACAATCTGCCGGAAATTCGTCGTGAGTTCTCCGGCGACTATATCCGTTGACGGAATATCGCGCACCACGCGTGTCAGTCGGCAGTATTCCGGTGTGTGCTGAAAACATGCCGTGAGCACCTGAACCAGTTCTTCATGCGTATAAGGTCGCCACGATCCATCCTGGTAATTCTGCATCAATTCCGCGCTCTCAATCAGTGAGCACGGGTAAATTTTGAGTTCGTCCGGCTGAAAATCAGGCCCGTCAAACAGGCGTTCATAATCGATCATATCCTCTTGCGGCGACGACCCATATAGATTCGGCATCCAATGAGCATGAATCTTGAATCCGGCTTGTCGCAGCAGTTTAATCGCCTGCCGTGTCGCGTCCACGGTATGCCCGCGCTTGTTGAGCTTCAGCACCTTATCATTGAGACTTTGAATCCCAATCTGCACTTTAGTTGTTCCCAGCCGTCTCACGCGGATCACTTCCGCCACACTGATATGATCCGGTCTTGTTTCAATGACCAACCCCACACAGCGGCATTCTGCCTGCTCATTTTCCCGGTGTGCGGCTTCCAGTTCTTCCCAGCTTGCATATTCATCGACCAGCCCGCGTTCCCGCGTTCCCACCGCAATCGCTTTAGCCTGTTCTCGCGAACGCCGCATTTCATCCTGATAAATCGCCTGCACCACCTGATTATACGTTTTGTCAATCTGCACCCCTTGAATGACAGCCGTTGTTGTATTCTCAAAAAACTGGGATTCATCGCGCAGCACCGCGCGAATGCGCTCCGATTGATCGATTCCCTTGCCAAAGTCATGCAGTGCATCAAAAATTCGTTTGACAAACCAGATTTGGTAAGTTTCAGGGTAAAATGACCACGTACCGCCGAGGATAATCACCTCGATTTTGTTGGTGGGATGTCCCGTATTCCGCAGTGCCGTGAGACGGTTATAGGTTTGCAGATACGGATCAAAGTGATTTTGCTCGGCCCGTTGTGCGCCCGGCTCATTCGACAGGTAACTCTTGGGCATTCGCACATCATTCGGGCAAAATATGCATTCACCCGGACACGGAAACGGCTTCGTCAGCACGGTAACAGGTGTCACGCCCGACATACTGCGGATGGGTTTCATTCGCAGGCGATCCAATACCGCAGTGTCGAATGGCGGAAGTCCATTAGTACCGGCCAAAGCGCGGTAAGCTTTGATCAATTCGTCCTTGCTAAATAGGCCGCGCCCATCTTTCGGATGTTTTTTGAGCAGCCGCGTAAGCTGCTCGCGTGATAAACTGGGATGTGCAATCACAGCCTGAAGAATTGCCAGCAGCGGTTCGCGATATTGTTCGTAATCAAATGCCGGATTGTATTTCACAGCTTGTCCCATGAATAACTTAACGATTCAGCGTCTCAACCAGCTTAATCAAACATTTTACCAGATCACAGCAGTCGATTTTAATGAGTCGCGTGCCGAACCCTGGACTGGTTGGCTACCGCTGCTCCCCTATCTGAAATCACCCTTATCCGTGCTGGATGTCGGCTGCGGCAATGGTCGTTTTGGCGCTTTTCTGGTTGAGCATCTCTCCGGTGAACTGACTTATCATGGAATCGACAGCAGCCCGGAACTGCTTCAGCGCGCGCAAACTGCTGTACCAAACGGTCATTTTGAACAGCGCGACATCATCCAGCAGCCGCTTGCATCTGGCGAATACGATTGGGTTGTGCTGTTCGGTGTGCTGCACCATATTCCCGGCGCACAGCAGCGCCAGGAGTTGATGCGAAATTTAGCCCAACAAGTCAAATTAGGTGGGTTTCTCGCTTTTGCAGCATGGCGTTTTTACGAATATTCGCGCTTCCGTGAACGTTTCCTTCCCTGGCCTGATGATCTGGATCGGGAACCGCACGATTATTTACTCGATTGGCGTCGCGGTGCGCAGGCTGTCCGTTACTGCCATTACGTAGACGATATCGAACACGTTGCACTCATCGCCTCCACCGGTTTGCATGAGCTTTTAAGCTACCGCGCCGATGGCCGGACTCACGATATTAACCGCTATAGTTTGCTTCAAAGAGAAAACGCATGACTGAACTTCAACAATCGCTTATTGCTTGGTTCGAAGCACATCAGGCCGATCTTCCCTGGCGTCGCAACCGCGCTCCCTATTACGTCTGGCTGTCTGAAATTATGCTCCAGCAAACCCAGGTCACAACGGTCATTCCTTATTTTGAACGCTTTCTGGCTCGTTTCCCCACAGTCCAGGCGTTAGCCGCCGCGCTGCTGGACGATGTGCTAAAGCAGTGGGAAGGTTTGGGTTATTACAGCCGCGCCCGCAATTTACATCGTGCCGCGCAAGTTGTCGTTAATGAATACAATGGCGTCTTTCCAAATACTGTCGATGAATTACAAAAACTACCTGGAATTGGTCGCTACACCGCTGGAGCCATTGCGAGTCTTGCCTTCGGCGTCGATGCGCCAATCCTTGACGGCAATGTGATTCGTGTTTTGGCGCGCCTCTTCAACATCACC
>DATAMF010000666.1:0-5792 GCA_036260665.1 Aggregatilineaceae bacterium
GAATCTGATAGAAATTCTATGAGGAGAAGTATGCCTAATTTCCGGCTGTATGTTCATCGCGGTCCAGAGGTTGGCCGGGATTACGAGCTGTATGGCAGTATGGTAACGATAGGCCGCGATATTCCCAACCACATTGTAATCGATGACTCCGAATTAAGCCGCTATCACTGCCGATTGATCTGGAATGGCGATGGGTATCAGGTTGAAGACCTGGGATCGGATCATGGCACGTTCATTAATGGCCGCCTGGTGAGTGGTATCCAGCCGCTGCAACATGGGGATGCTGTCGGGTTGGGTGAAGGCATCCTGTGCAGCTATTATGACCGGGATATTTCGGCCAAACCGCCCACGATGCCGCTGTCGAATGGGCCGCGCTACCGGCTGATTCTGCGGCACGGCACGGATCGGGATCGGATGTATGCGCTGCATGGCAGTGTGGTCAATATCGGGCGGGATTTGTCGAACGACATTGTGATCAACGATCCAGAATTGAGCCGCCAACACTGCCGCCTGATCTGGGATGGCGATGGGTACAGCGTCGAAGACCTGGGTTCGACCAACGGCACATTTTTGAACGGCCAGCGGATTAGCCAAAAAATCTCACTGAATAACGGCGATATGTTTTATCTGGGGCAGGGGGTCGGACTCCAATATGGAACAGGAGATACCAGCGAACTGCCGCCGATTGATGTGGAACAAGAACGGGAAGCGCTGGCGAAACATTTCGAGGAAACGTCGGCGATCACCAATCACGGCACGCGGAAGATGCCTCAGATTGCGCTGTTTATCAGCTATTCGCACCATGATTCAGAATTCGCATTCCGGCTGGCCGGGGATTTGCGGGCGCTGAATTATCAGGTGTGGATTGATTTTGGGGCGGTGAACGGTGGGCAGATTTGGGCGGACGAGATCGAGGGGGCGCTGCGGCAGTGTCATGCGGTGATCGTGGTGGTGTCGCCGGAAGCGATGCAGTCTACCTGGGTGCGTAAAGAGGTGACAATGGCGATCCACCTGGAGAAAAATGTAGTGCCTGTCTTGCTGCACGAGGCGGAGTTCCCCTTGTCGCTGGTGGATATTCAATATGTAGATTTTCGGGGAGATTATGGCTCGGCGCTGCGGCAACTGTGCGAAATTCTATAAGAGGTCACGATGTGCCAGTTTTTTATTGCCTTATTTGGGTTATATGCCCTGGTGATCGGCAAATTCCGGCTTGCGCGGGATATTGCAGTGGAGGGAAACCGGGCGCGGGTTGTGGGCCTGATTTTGGTCGCGCCGCTGGTGATCACGTTTTGTATGGTGATGGTAAGCGCGTCGGATGGGCGTAATATCACCGATGCGGAAATTGAGGAATTGAACGGGTATGCGATGGTGCTGATGGTGCTGTCGCTGGTGGGGGCGGTGTATTTGTCGTTGACGGCCCCGAAGAAGATGCCGGTATCGACCAGCCAGACTCCGGCTTCGACACAAGCGCCACAAACGCCGCACGCTGTACCCATTGATCCCCCCACGAACAGTGTGACGGTGGCCGAAGCAGCGGCGATGCTCAGTCTTTCGGAAAACGAGGTCCACCATCTGATCCAGACCGGTCAGATCAAAAGCATGTATCTGAATATGCAGGATTTTATTCCGCTCGAAAGCGTCCAGGAATACCGGGGACGCATGCAACACTAAATCCAATTCACTGAGAGAGGCTATAAGTTATGTACCGCCGGGGATTGTGGGTGCTGGTGATGGTCATGACGCTGATGGGTTGGGCTGTGCCCGGATCGGCACAAGGCGAAACGCCCGTGTCAACCATCAATGAGACGGTGATCACACGAGCAGAATTCCATGCACGACTGCGATTTGTGCGGTGGCAGTATCTGAAAGAACTGCAAACGTATTATGAGATCACGGATGGCAACCTGGGGATTTTGCCGGATTATGTGAATACGCTGCTGTATTACTTTGAGAATCCCGATATGTTGGGAGACGCGGTGCTGGGGCAATTGGAAGAAGACGCGCTGTTGTGGCAGACGAGCGCTGAACTCAACCTGTCGCCTACGGCGGAAGATGCCCAGGAACGTGAAAATGAGTTTTTCAGCCTGTGGACGAACGTCGCGCCGGAAGAATTGGCAGGGGACAGCGAAGCCCAGACCTTTATCAGCACGTGGTACGCTGAAGCAATGGCGGCGTCGGGGATGACCAGGGAGCAGATTCAGCAGGTGTTCGTGACGGATGCGCTGCGCAGTGTGCTGCAAACCTATGTGGCGGAGCGCATGCCGACTGAGGAAGAAGCGGTGCATACACGGCAAATTCTGTGCGGATTCCACCCGGATGATTACTTCAACCGGAATGTGCCTACGGCGGACGAACGCACGGCGGCTGAGGCGTGTATCGCTGAGGCACAGACTCGGCTGGCAGCGGGCGAAGACTTCGCCGTGGTGGCGGCGGACCTGTCCAGCGATGAGTACCGCGACATCAACGGCTCTCCAATGGGCAGCGCGACGCTGGGCGGGGATCAGGGATGGACGCTGATCAGCTACCTGGATGAGCCAATCGGAATGGCGGTGACGGGCGCAGCACTGAACACGGTGCTCGGTCCCATCGAGACGGAGGCCGGGCTGCATCTGGTCGAGGTGCTGGAGCAGCGGATGCAGGTGCTGACGGAGGAGGAACTCGAAGAGGCAAAAGTCGGGTACTTCAACTTGTGGATCGATACGCTGCTGGAAGAGGCCATGATTGAGCGGAGCGCGGACTGGAACGTGGACCTGCCGCTGGACCCGGCGCTGGATACGCTAGCCCCCGAGATTCTGACTGCTATCGCGGATCTGGAGGCTTCGGCGCAAAGTACGCCGACTCCGTAGCGAAAGGGGCGGGGCAAGCCCTAAATTGCCTGAAGAACCTCACCCCCTGCCCCCTCTCCAACCGAGTTGGCGAGGGGGAATAGCGGGCGGGGCAAGCCCACGCCCCTACGAGGAGACGGTGAGCTGCGCCTCAAAAGATGTGGGTAAGGTAGAGCCAACCGAGGTGGCGAGGGGAAAAGTGGATCGTTGGGAACACAAAGACTGTTGTTCGAGCGACTAAAATGACGGCATACGTCATAGGGAGGCAAGAGCATGGCTAGTCCACAACCGCAAGCGTCGTTTCGCAAAGGATTTGTTGCAGGCGAATTTTTGACCGACACCTACCGGATCAGCGGGGAAGTGGAACTGCGCGGCACCCCGATTCTCGACCAGTTGAACGATCATATGGAATTGTTTTTGCCCTTGGAGAACCTGTTCATTTCCCCACTGCTCGATCCGGCGGTGCTGACGGGGAATTACCGGCAAGGGAATGTGCGCAAAAGCAACCTGGGGCTGGTGGTGTTGAACCAGATGCGCGACGGACTGCCGTACCGGGAAGGGCAGTATATGGGGCGCGACAACGTGAACCGCTATATTTTGATTGTGGCGGCGGGCTTTGAAATCCAGGGGGCGCTGCGGCTGCATCCGTCGGTGAATGTGGCGAACTTTGTGCGGACCACGCCGGAGCAGTTTATCCCTGTGTTTGAGGGAACCGCTCTGCTCACGGCGCGGCGTGATGTTCAATTTAAGGGCGGCTCGGTGCTGGTGAACCGCAACCTGATCGAGGTGTTTTGCACGCTCGACAAGCCGCCCGCTGAGTCATAAAAAACCTCACCCCCTCTCCAACCGAGTTGGAAGAGGGGGAAGATCAGGCGCAGTAAGCACGGTGATCGATGAGGTCAAAATGTAAAACACCCAATATGCGTCAATTTAAGGGTGTTCACCCCTATCCCCCGGCCCCTTGCCCCACTATCGTAGAGAAAGGGGAGAAAAACGGGCGGGGCAAGCCCACGCCCCTACAAACCG
This sequence comes from Aggregatilineaceae bacterium, assembly GCA_036260665.1. Lineage (GTDB taxonomy): Bacteria > Chloroflexota > Anaerolineae > Aggregatilineales > Aggregatilineaceae > DATAMF01. The sequence goes on from DATAMF010000666.1 coordinate 3,852, forward strand.
CCTGTATTTCGGATATTTTCCGCCGAAAAACGGCTTAAGTTGATGCAAATTGGGCAAAATGTAAAACACCCCTACGCTAGGATCTCGATTAGGGCCAGGGTTCCAGATAGTAGTTTCCGGTTACGCCTTCGGCACTCCAGCCTTCGGTGCGGCTGTTACGAACGTGCCACCACAGATAACCATCCAGGCAGATTGGCCCATCGAGCACGTCAAATTCCTCGCCCAGATCGAGTTCGGTGAGAACTTGGCCGTCTAAGCCGGGGGCGCTGCGCACCCGTACCGGACGCGGATCGCCGAGAGTCACACGCCCGCCTTCACCAATCGTTAAACGCGGCAGCGGGACATCGGGGCAGAACTCGGCAATGCACAGCCCGTCGTTTTCGATGATCGCCTGATGGCCGTCGGCGTCGATATACAAACTGGTGCCGCGTCCGGCGACAAGGGTCAAGGCGACATCATTGATACCGAGATCGGGCACATCAACCAGATAATTACCCGGCTCTAAGGCGAGGGTGGTGCGGTTTGACAACCCCTCACCTACGGGCGCGCCAGACAGATCATAGGCCTGGAAGGGCACCCGGATCACAACACTCAGTGCCTGGAGCAGATCGTCCTGTGATTCGGCGGGGATGTACGTGCCGCGAGCGACACGCGGAATCTCGCGCAGGTTTTGCTGAGCCTGGGCGTCATCGATGGCAAAACCCACGACATGAATGGCGAGATCGGGATCGGCGTCGTCTAAAGAACTGGCAACACTGACCGGATCGCCGCCGCAGGTTTCCTGCCCATCGGTCACAAGCAGGACTTCCTTTACGCCGGAAATACCCTGCATATCCGAGGGAATGTAACTCAATGTGTCGGCAATGGGTGTTTTGCCGTCAGCATAGAAGGAGTCGATGACGCTGATCAGGGCGGGACGGTCGATGAGGGCGATGGGATAAACTAATTCGGTTTCGACGCACGAGCCATCTATACCATAGGTGCGCAGCCCCAGCAGCGAATCGTTGGGCATGTCGGTGATATACTGGCGCAGCACGTCCTGGGCAAGTTCAAGCCGGGTTCCGCCCGTGGTGGACGGATCGGACATGCTGCCGGACTTGTCGAGAATGATTAACTGGGCTTCGGGCAGCTTGATGGTGGGTGAGGCGTAAAGCTGCTGGCGATCAATGCGGACACATAAGCCGCCCGGTGCATTCAGCGGTGTTTGGGCAAAAAGGACGGGCTGCGAGGCGAAAAAAACAAAAGCTAAAACGACTACGATTGTAAAGCGTTTTAACATGAGTATTATCCCCGTTTTGAAGTGAGCAGAGCATTGATTGGATGGGCTGTATTATCGTATGATATGCTATCAGGCGCGAGAATCGAGCCGGTTTATATCAAGGCAATCTGGCGCACGCAAAGCAACCAAAACGAACTAGTGGTAGAATCGCGCATAAAAGGCTTCAAGGGCTAGCTATGTCTCGAATACTGGTTATTGACGACGATATCAATTTATTGCAAATGGTCCGGCTGATGCTGCAACGGGTAGGGCATACAGTCGAGACGTCGAATGATGGGGCAGAAGGCATTACGCTGGCGGCAAAAATGCAGCCGGACCTTGCCATTATTGACGTGATGATGCCGGGACTCAGCGGTTATGATGTGGTTCGCAAACTGCGCGAAGACCCGGTGACGCAGCGCGTCCCGATTATTATTCTGACCGCGCGCAGCCAGCCGATGGATAAACATATGGCGCTGGAAGCGGGGGCGAATGCGTTTTTGTCAAAACCGGTCACGGCGCAAGAATTGACGGATCGGGTTGACGCGGTGCTGAAGGCGGGGGTGAATTACCGGGTGCATACCGGCCTGCTGACTGAACCGTCACACCGAAAGCCCGTTGAAACAAAGCCGCCCAGCCCGCCGCCCGATGCTTCGCAGCCCAAGCGCCCGGCTGGATTGGAA
>DATAMF010000668.1:0-13374 GCA_036260665.1 Aggregatilineaceae bacterium
GTCTTAGCACATGGAGCGCCAGGTCTGGCCGGAATTTGACGATGAGTATTGGAAACTGATTGATCGGCATTTTGAGAAAAAACGCAACCAAGCCATGGAAACACTGTTTAGTGTGGGAAATGGTTATTTGGGAATGCGCGGCACATTTGAGGAAGGACTTAGCCCGTATTCGACAGAGGGAACCTTCATTAACGGGTTTTACGACAGTTATCCGCTGTCGTACCCGGAGAAATTCTACGGTTATGCTGAAACCGATCAGGTGATGTTAAACGTCGCCAATGCGCGCGTGATTCGGGTGGTGTTTGAAGATGGGGAACTGTACGGCGCGCTGACACGGAACAGTTCGATTCTCGATTACCACCGGGCGCTTGATATGCAGACGGGAGTCCACACACGGGAACTCACCTGGAGATCCGCCAGTGGAAAAGTGCTACGCCTTAAATCGGAGCGGCTGGTTTCGTTCCGGCGGCCTCATATGGCGGCTGTCCGGCTGACGCTGATACCGGAACAGAACTGCGGGCAGGAAATTACGATTACCTCGCTGATTGACTGTAATGTTCAGCGCCCGACCAGCCAACCGTATGATCCCCGGAGTGCGGCGGGATTGGAAAATTTGAAGATGGTCATCGAGGGACAGGAAATTTCGTCGGGCGGGGCCTTTTTATTCCAGCGAACATACAATACTCAACTGGTGGTGGCGTGCGGGCTGCAAGATGTCGTTCGGAATCAGCCGGATGTGGTGGGAATGACGGTGAATGAAAGCGGGTTAAGCATCGGGAACAGCTATACAGTCCCGTTCGACTCGGCTGTTGTGTTCGAGAAGTATATCGCCTACTGCACTTCGCTCGATACACGCCCGGATGATCTGCATGATACGGTGCGGGATGAGTTGGAACAGGCGAGCGCGATAGGCTTTGACGGATTGTGCGCGGAACAACGGGATTATCTGCAAAAGTTCTGGCAGCGCGCTGATATACACATCGGCGGGGATGAGCAACTGAAAGGATCGATCCGATTTAACCTGTTCCATCTGCTGCAATCGGCAGGACAAAATGGGTACACCAGTATTCCGGCGAAGGGGTTAACGGGACAGACGTATAACGGGCATTATTTCTGGGATACTGAGGCATATATGGTGCCGTTTTTCCTGCATACGATGCCCGACATTGCGCGAAAACTGCTGGAGTACCGGTTCAATACGCTGCCGCGCGCGAGGCGACGGGCGCGCCAGATGTCGCACCGGAAAGGCGCATTATTTGCGTGGCGGACGATTAATGGGGATGAATGTTCGGCCAACCCGCCGACAGGCACGGCTCAGTATCACATCAACGCGGATATTGCCTTTGCGGTCAAACGTTATTATGAGGCAACAGGCGACACCGAGTTCATGCTGCGGTATGGGGTGGAACTGCTGTGCGAGACGGCGCGGATGTGGAATGACCTGGGGCACTGGTGCAATGACCAGTTTTGTATCTTTGGAGTGACCGGGCCGGATGAATATACGACGCAGGTGAACAATAACACCTACACCAATTTGATGGCGCGTGAAAATATGCAATATGCGGTGGATCGGGCTGAGTGGATGCAGGAGCACTACCCGGAAGACTGGCAAACGTTACAACGCAAAATCGGGTTGGAGGACGGCGAGTTAGCGGACTGGCAACACGCGGCAGATGAGATGTATGTTCCGCAACCGCAAAGCATCGGGAAGGCAAAGGACATCATGCCGCAGGATGACTCATTTTTGTACAAGCCCCGATGGGACGAGTTCATTCAAAAGAACAAAGTGGAACGCAAAACTGATGATCCGCTGCTGCTGCTTTACCATCCCCTGGTGTATAACCGCTACCAAGTGTGTAAACAGGCGGATCTAATACTCGCTGAGTTTATGGTTGGGCACCTTTTCTCGGCAGCGCAAAAGAAGCGTGACTTTGACTACTATAAAGGGGTCACAACGCACGATTCGTCCCTGTCGCGCAGCATCTTTAGCATTATGGCGGCGGAACTGACCAACCCCAACGATCCTGAAGATGCGTATTTGAAGGAAGCACTCGAACTTTATGAGGAAGCCGCCACGATTGACCTGCGGAATCATCGAAACGAGACTCCGAATGGGATTCATGCAGCGAATATGGGCGGTTCGTGGATGGGGATTGTGTTTGGATTTGCCCGGATGCGGACGCATGGTCAGCAACTCGCATTCAGCCCGGTACTGCCGCCGGGGTGGACGGATTACCGATTCCAAGTGTATTACCAGGGGCGGCGAGTCCAGGTGCAGGTAGGACCGGGGCGTGAGGAAAGCGGGCAGCCCTATGTGGACCTTCGGCTGATCGAGGGGGAGGGGATAGATGTCAAGCTGTATGGAAACGATGTGCATCTGAGCGCAGGCAGGGATTAGAAAACAACTCCAGGCAAACAAACGCCTGGAGTTGTTATTATTGAAGCGTAAGTTTTAAAGCGGGGCGCACACCATAATAGGGAAGATTAACGCGACCATAGCTGCGGATGCTGGCGTGAGTGCCGACAAACGTTGCACGCGACGCCTCGCCGAGCTGGGTTCTCAGCCACCACCATGAGCAGCCATGCTTTTGACCGTTTTCGGTTATGTAATTGGCGCTGACGCTTTTATCATACACATACAAATGACATCCATCCGCTTTTTTCACCTGGGCGAATTCGGTTCCAACGGCGCGACGTAAGTCCTTGCCCTGTGATTCAATTTCGGCAACGCTGAGCAAAAAAACCTTGTCCGCTGTGTCTGGACGCCCCTCTCCGTTGGCTGTGCAATGGGTCGTTTTGATGCATCCTTTCTCGGCGGCAGTGAACGCCGCGTTAAAAAACTCATCGTTCAGCCACTTCCGCAAAGCGCAATCACGCCAAGTCATATCCACATACTCGCTGTGATACCGCTTGCAGTCCAAAATATACTCGCTCAAAATGAACAGCTTTCTACCGGAATTTTCCAGCACCCGCCACTTGATCGGCGTTCTATCTGCGCCGTCTGCCATCTGCGGATAACTGCCGAAAGTCATGATTTCGCCGGGCATGGCGCTGCGGTACAACGTATCGTCGCACATTCCTACGCTCCTCGTCGAGATAGAAATTGAACATGATAGAAGTATATGTCATGCGCGGAGTCGCGAAGTGATTATTCTCATGATTCAAAGGTGGCATTGGATGGATGGCATTTTGTGATAACAGACTACAATTAAACCTATGTTGATTGTTAGGAGGGGAATGATATGACTGTACCAGTTTATTGGGGATCACCACGACAGACGCAACTTGTATATTCGGAAACACTGCCAGCCAAACTAGATGTTATTTTGGATAAGCTCCAGATTCGGGAGCGGGTGAAGGGGCACCGGGTCGCGATTAAAATGCACCTGGGCTATGGGATTGGGTATTCGATGGTTCACCCAGTCTTTGTGCGGCGGGTGGTGCAAGCGGTGAAGGATGGGGGCGGACAGCCCTTTGTGACGGATGTCCCGTATTCGGTGGAAACGGCGTATGAGCGCGGTTATACAGCGGAAACGCTCGGCTGCCCGCTGTATCCCAGCACGGGGGTAGACGAAAAATGGTTCTACAGCCAGCCGTATGAATTTATGAGTCTGCGGGAATTTCAGCTTGGCGGCGCAATCAAAGAAGCCTCGTTCCTGATCGATCTGGCGCATGTCAAAGGGCACCCCTGCACGGGATATGGGGCGGCCATTAAAAATATCGGGTTAGGGTGCATGACCGGAACGACACGTGGACAGATGCATGATGTGGTGCATTATGTGCCGTATGTGCATAAGGACAAGTTGCGGGATGAAGCCCACCGAGTTGCTATCCGCGAGGCCTGTCCGTATGGGGCTATCGCAGATGATCGGGATGATCCTGAAGGGCTGCATCTGCATCATGACAAGTGCAACTGCTGTATGCGGTGCCAAAACGTGGCGGACGGCGCATTTGATATTAAGTTCGAAACGTTTATGTCGTTTATCAAAGCAATGAATATTGCAGCTAAACTGGCTATGGATACGTTTGAACCCGGCAATGCGGCGTTTATCAGCCTGGCGACGCAGATGACCCCGCTATGTGACTGCTTTGGGTTCACCAGCGCCGCTGTGCTGCCGGATGCCGGGATTTTTGGGGCGAATGATCCGGTGGCGATTGATCAGGCCATGATTGATCTGACGGCACAAATGTCGATCCTGGAAGAAAACATGCCGGGTATGATGGAGATGGTCAGCCGCGAGGGGCATCCCTGGCAGCAGATTCACGGCGCGTTTAAAGACCCCTATGCCCAACTGGTGCATGCGGAAGAGATCGGGTTAGGGACACGCGCTTATGAGCTGGTGGATGTGATGCCCTTTAAGGAACCGGATTTCAAGCAGAGCATGTACGTTCAGGCAGCGCCCCGCTAAACGTAAAACAACCGCGCCCGCACGAGAAAGCCGTGTGGGCGCTTTATATTAGGCATTGTATAAAGAGCTTAATTGATCTTCACCCCAAGCTATGTTAGGATAGGCCTGCTGGATCAAAAGGTTAAAAAGTCTTTTTGAATAGTATTTATGAGGCATTGATGTCATCCAACTCGCCCCCCAAGTCTCAAGCTCTATTCCTCCGTTTCAGTGGCATCCTCGAGAATTTTATGCCGCTTGTGGCTGTGATCGCGGCCCTGGTTATTGGGGCCGGGATGCTGCTGCTTATGGACGCCAACCCCGTCACGGCATACAAAGCGCTGTATGAGGGCGCATTTGGAACCAATAATAATTTTGCGAACACCCTGGTCAAAGCGACACCGCTGCTGCTGGTCGGCATTGGGATCTGCATCAGTTTTCGCGGCGGGGTGGTGAATATCGGCGGCGAGGGACAGATTATTGTGGGGGCGCTGTGTACCGTACAAGCAGCCTTCACATTCGAGAGTCAGCCCGCTGAAGTGTTGATCCCGCTGTGTCTGGTGGTGGGGTTCGCCGGGGGCGCAGTGTGGGGGACGATTGCAGGGGCGCTGAAAGCCTACTTCAACGTGAATGAAATTCTGAGCACGATTATGCTCAACCAGATCGCCGTGTATTTGATGAATTATCTGTTGAACAATGATTTGATGGACCCGGTTCAGCAGACGAAACTCTCGCGAATTCCGCAGACGGCCAAACTGCCGGAAGCGGCGTATATGCCGCGCATCTGGAATCCGACCCTGCTGCATGCGGGCGTGATCATTGCGGTGGTGCTGGCGTTTCTGGTGTATATCCTGCTGTGGCGAACCACGATTGGATACCGGATTCGTGCGGTTGGGAAAAATGCACGGGCGTCACGGTATGCCGGGATCAAAGTCAAACGGTATATTCTACTGTCGCTGCTGCTGAGCGGCGGATTTTCGGGATTGGCCGGGGCGATGCTGGTGATGGGAGGGATCAGTCACCGGATGGTCACGGATGGCTCGGCTTCGGGATTTACGGGGTCGGCGGGATTTAATGGGATTGTGGCGGCGCTGTTTGGGCAACTGCATCCGGTGGCGACGATTCCGGCGGCCTTGCTGTTCGGGGCGATGCTGGTCGGCGGGCAAAAACTTCAGCGCGAGATGCAGGTTCCGTCGTCGCTGATCACGGTTCTGAACGGCCTGATTATTGTTTTTGTGGTGAGCAGCGAAATTTTGAAGCGACGACGCGCGCGACGACGTGTTGTTTCCAGTGCATCTGAAGTGGAAACGCCGAGTGTTGCAGTGGGAGTGGATACGGTATGATCGGGGATTTGTTTACGGCAAGCGCGATCATCAGTATTCTGGGATCTGGTATCCGGCTGGCGACACCGTATCTGTATGCATCGATTGGGGAAACATTTGGGCAGCGGAGTGGGGTGCTCAACCTGGGGGTTGAGGGTATGATGCTGCTGGGGGCATTTTCGGCATACTATGCGGTGTATGAAACGGGGAGTTTGCTGTATGGCGTGCTGGTGGCGCTGGCTGTCGGCGCGTTGATGGGACTTGCAACGGCGATCATCAATGTGACGCTAAAAGCAGAACAGGGAATCAGCGGGATCGGGGTGTTCATGTTTGGCGCGGGGATGAGTGAACTGCTGTTCCGGCAACTGCTGGGGGACAAAGAACTCCGGTTGATTGACGGATTTCCCAAAATTCATATCCCGGTATTGAGCGATCTGCCCTGGATTGGTGAAATCTTTTTTGAGCAAAATTTACTAGTTTATGCAGCGTTTGCGCTGGTACCATTGGCGTGGTTTGTGCTGAACAAGACCACCCTGGGCCTGAAAATTCGGGCGGTGGGGCAGAATCCGGAGGCGGCGGATACGATGGGGATCAGCGTGACCAGGATTCGCTATATTACGGTGATTCTAGGCGGCACACTGGCGTCGATGGCAGGTGCGTCATTGTCGATTGCCCTGAACAATAACTTTCAACAAAATATGACCGCCGGAAAAGGATTTATTGCGGTGGCGCTGGTGTACTTTGGCGCATGGCGACCTGTGGGCGTATTGGTGGGAATACTGCTCTTCAGCCTGGTGGATGCTTTACAATTATGGGTGGTGACGAAGGGAATTGACATTCCAACCGAGTATGCTTCGATGGCCCCGTATATTTTAACTATTCTGGCGCTCGTTTTCGCCTCGCGTCGCGTTGACCAACCTGCCGCGCTGTCTAAGCCGTTTGAACGAGGCGAATAATTCTATTGAGCAGCGAAAGGACAAATTAAGTCCTATAAACTGTCTAGTAATCTGACATAGGGAGGAAATTCGGTATGACCAGCAAAAAAAACAAGCTTTATCTGCTCATCAGCCTCATTGCGGTTTTCGTCCTGGCGCTCACCCTGGCCGGGTGTGGCGATGACGATGAAGACAAGAAAGATGAGAAGAAACCTACGGCGACTGCCGCGCCCGCCGCAACAGAAGAAGCAACGGTAGAAGCAACAGTGGAAGCGACCGTAGAACCCACCGCTGAAGTCGAAGCAACGGTAGAGCCAACTGCCGAAGCCACGGCGGAAGCAGAAGTAACCGCAGAACCGACTGCCGAAGCGACGGCTGAAGCGGAAGCCACCGTAGAAGCCGCTGCTGTCGAGGCGACGGCTGAGGCGGTTGTAGCCGCTGTCGAGGCGACGGCTGAGGTGGAAGCCACGGCTGAAGTGGAAGCCACCGTAGAAGCTGCCGCTGTCGAGGCGACGGCTGAAGCTGAAGCGACTGAAGAGGCTGCCCCGGTGCAGACGGAAAAAATCCGTATCGCGGTGGTGATGCCCAGCACGAAGAATGACCTCGCTTTCAGCCAAAGCATGTACGATGCCCTGATGCAGATTCAGGAAGAGCGCGGCGAAGACCTGGTTGAAGTTGCTGTGTCGGAAAACCTGTGGAACGTCGATGACGCAGCAGTCGCGATCCGTGACTATGCGGCGGACGGCTACGATCTCGTGATCGCACACGGATCACAGTATGGTTCGTCGCTTCAGGAAATCGCCCCGGATTTCCCAGACACCACATTTGCCTGGGGAACCACAGTAGACACATTCGATCTCGATAATGTGTATGCCTATGAAGCGCGCGCTGAACAAGGTGCGTATGTTATGGGCGTGGTGGCCGCGATGATGAGCGAGAGCGATGTGATCGGCATTATCGGCCCGATTGATACCGGTGACGCGCACCTGTATGTGGAAGGCTTCAAGGCGGGCGTGCTGTCGGTTAAACCCGAAGCTGAAGTGCTGATCAACTACACGGGCGATTTCGGCGATCAGTCGAAGGCAGCGGCAGCGGCGGAAACGATGCTGGCGGCGGATGCGGACGTTCTGACCGGTACGGCTCAGATGGTCCCCGGCGCGGTGAACAAAGCCAAAGAAGCAGGCAAGGTGTGGTTTGGCACACAGGCGAATCAGACTTCGCTGGCCCCCGATATTGTGGTGGCGAGCCAAATCTATGACTGGACTATTGTGTTGAACACGATCATTGACCAGTCGCTGGCGGGCAAACATGGCGGCGAGTCGTTCGCCATCACGCTCGAAAATAAGGGCCTGGTGATCGAATTTAATCCCGACTATGAAGTTCCAGCGGATGTGATGACCGCCGCCGAGGAAACGATGGCGGGCATCATCGACGGAACAATCACCGTCGAGATTTCGGATGTAACCCAGTAATTTTTCAGGTCAGGGGCGCTCAACAGCGTCCCTGACTCTTTTTATGGATGGACACGCATGACGGTTGAGAATATGCTTCCTACAATTAACCACCTGGAAATGCGCGGCATTATTAAACGTTTTCCGGGTGTGTTAGCGGTCAATCAGGTCAACTTTGATGTTCACGCGGGGGAAGTACATGCGCTGCTTGGAGAGAACGGCGCGGGCAAAAGCACCCTGATGAAAATTCTCTACGGGTTGTATAAGCCCGATGCAGGGGAAATTCGGCTGAATGACAAACCTGCCGTCATCCGTTCGCCATCGGATGCCATCATGCATGGAATTGGGATGGTTCACCAGCACTTTATGCTGGTGCAATCGCTCACGGTTGCTGAAAATATCGCGCTGGGATTACGTTCGTCACGGGAACCGCTGCTCAACCTGGACGAGGTAGCGGAGCGGATCGAGCAACTGGCGAAAAAGTATGGTTTACAGGTGGACCCGTCGCGCCCGGTGTGGCAGCTTTCGGTGGGCGAACAGCAGCGGGTTGAAATTATTAAAGCACTTTATCGCGGGGCGGCGCTGCTGATTCTGGATGAACCAACCGCTGTGCTAACTCCGCAAGAAGTAGATGATTTATTTAATACCTTGCAACAGATGGTGCGGGATGGGCATGCACTTATTTTTATTTCGCACAAACTGCACGAAGTTTTGAGCATCAGCAACCGCGTCACGGTGCTGCGCGATGGGCGGCTGGTTGGATCCGTGCCGACGAAAGAGGCGACCAAACAGAATCTCGCTCGGATGATGGTGGGGCGCGACGTGGTGATGCATTATGAACGGGAACAAACCCAAACCGGCGATCCACTCCTCCGGGTGGAGAATCTGTGGGCGAAAAGTGATCGCGGGACGGATGCGCTGTGTGGCGTGACACTTGATGTGCGGGCGGGTGAGATTCTGGGGATAGCCGGGGTGTCGGGGAATGGACAGCGCGAACTGGCGCAGGTGATTTTTGGACTGCGGGCTGCCAGCCAAGGCGAAGTGTGTGTTGGCGAAGAAAATGTCACCGGGAAAGCGCCTGACAGCTTGAATCGTTTGGGAGTGTCCTATATACCAGAAGAACGAATGGCAGACGGGGTGATCCGGGATTTTACGGTGGCGGAAAATCTGATCCTTGAGGATCACGGCACAAAAGCGTATTCCTGGATGATCTTTTTGAATCCACGCGCGATCAGCCGCAGGTGTGGAGAAATGATTCAAACCTTTAATATTCGCACACCGAGGCAGGATACACCGATCAAGAGTTTGTCGGGGGGGAATATCCAAAAGCTGATTCTGGCGCGCGAACTGGCGCGAAACCCGCGGGTGCTGATCGCAGCGCAACCCACACGCGGAGTCGATATTGGGGCGACGGAATATATTCACCAGCAACTGCTCAACCAACGGCAGCGCGGCACGGCTACCCTGCTGATCTCGGAAGACCTGGATGAGATTATGTCTCTGGCAGATCGGATCGCGGTGATCTATGAAGGGAAGATTATGGGCGTGGTGGACCGCCGGGATGCGCAGATTGAGCAGCTCGGGTTGATGATGGCCGGTGTTCAAGCGGAACCCTGATCGTAAAATAGAACTGGTGTGATAAAATCAAGTTAATCCTCCTGGCTGCTGGTCGTTTGTGTCCGGGGCATTATGCGGCGTTGAGTATCCTCACTCATCGAAAAGTGCCGGCAGTCCGTCTAGCTACAGATATAACTATTGAGAGATTTGACCCATGACACTTTGGACGCATTACCATACTCCTTCGACCATTGATGAGGCATTGGCGCTGCTGGGATCGTATGGGGGCCGCGCGCGGGTGATTGCGGGCGGTACGGACTTATTACTTGATATGCGGCAGGGGCATACACCATGCCAGGACGCCTTAATTGATATTACGAAGATCGCCAGCATGAATGCGATCCGGCAAGAGGGGGATTGGTTATACATTGGGGCGGGAGTGACGCATTCGCAGATCGTCGCCTGGCCCGAAATCGCAGCGCGGGCAACCTGCCTGGTGGAAAGCTGCGGCGTGGTTGGTGGGCCACAGGTGCGAAATGTGGGCACGCTGGGCGGGAATGTCGCACACGCACTGCCCGCAGGGGATGGCACCGTATCGCTGGTAGCACTGGATGCGGAAGCGGACGTTATTATTGAGCATGAACGGCGCTGGGTGCCGATTCAAGAGTTGTATGTGGGACCGGGACAATCGCGGCTGGATTCGACGCGTGATTTGCTGGTGCAGTTCCGCATCCGGCTGGCTGGACCGCAGGAAGCCACCGCCTTTAAACGGATCATGCGGCCACAAGGAGTCGCTTTGCCGATTCTGGGCTGCGCGGCGTGGATTCGGCTGGACCCACGCGGAAGTTATTATGAGGATGTGCGGGTTTGTATCAGCCCGGTTGCGCCGACCCCGATCCGCGCGGCAGACGTGGAAGCCGTGTTACGAGGGGCCACCGCCAGCGTTGAAACCGTCGAAGAAGCGGTCAAAACGGCACACGCCACGCTGCATCCACGAGCGAGTAAATACCGCGCTACCGCTGATTATCGGCAAGAGATGATTGAAATCCTGTTACGACGCGTACTGGAACGCGCAGTGGAACGCGCCCGGACCGGACAAGCTCTCCCTGAAGGGATAGGAATGGAATAGGAGCATCATGAGCAAGCTAACACTCACCGTCAACGACCAATCTTATGATCTCGACGTTCCCGAAGCGCGCACACTGGCGCAAGTTCTACGATACGATTTAGGTCTGACCGGAACAAAAATCGGATGTGAGGAAGCGGAGTGCGGAATCTGTACGGTGCTGGTGAACGGTATCCCCATCGATTCGTGCATTTACCCAGCGTTTAAGGCGCAGGGCGCGGCGATCACAACCATCGAAGGGGTGAAGCAGAACGAGGACTTACACCCGCTGCAAAAAGCATTTATTGAACACGGCGCGGTCCAGTGTGGATTCTGTACGCCGGGGCTGATCATGAACTCGTATGCGCTGCTGCAAAAAAATTCTGAGCCATCGGATCACGATATTAAGGTGGCGCTGAAGGATACTTACTGCCGCTGTACGGGGTATACCAGCGTCATCAACGCGATTCATGCGGCGGCGCATGAGATGCGGGGCGAGGGCGTTGTGTCCTGGAATGCCGTCAAAACAAGCGCGCCGTTGAAGGCCGTTGGACAGGCTGTACCGCCCCAAGAAGCTGTGGATAAAGTGACGGGGCGCGCGCGATTTACGGATGATTATGTGTTCCCCGGCATGCTGTATGCCCGAACGCTGCGAGCGGCGTATCCGCATGCACGGATTTTGAGCATTGATGTGACAGAAGCAAAAGCAATGCCCGGTGTACAAGCGGTGCTGACCCATGAGGATGTGCCCGGCGAAAACATTCACGGGATCGTCTATGCGGACTGGCCGGTGCTGGCGGGCGACAAAGTGCGATATATGGGCGATGCGGTCGCGATTGTGGCGGCGGATACACCGGAGATCGCGGCGGAAGCGCTGACACGGATCAACGTGGCGTATGAACCGCTGCCAACGGTGGCGGATCCCAAAGCGGCACACCAACCGGATGCGGCATTAGTGCATGAAGACCGGCCAAACCTGCTCAAGCATATTAAAGTGCGGAGCGGGGATATTGAGCGGGGATTTGCCGAGTCGGATGTGGTGATTGAGCGAGAATATCGAACACCGACCATTGAACATGCTTTTATGGAACCGGAATGCGCGATTGGTGTTCCAGCGGGATTTGATGACGCGCATCCAAAACTGACGATCTATGTTGGATCGCAGATTCCGTATGATGACCGGCGGCAGACCGCCCGCGCGCTGAATATCCCCGAAGATCAGATTCGGGTGCGGGGAACGTTAATCGGCGGGGGGTTCGGCGGGAAAGAAGATATTGCGGGACAGATTCATGTGGCACTGCTGGCGCAAGTGACCGGATGCCCGGTGAAGATGCTCTATACTCGGCAGGAATCGCTGCTGTTCCATCCGAAGCGCCATGCAACCATCATTCGCATGAAAACCGGGGCGAAACGGGACGGTACTCTGATGGCGGTGGAAGCGGAACTTTACGGGGATGGGGGAGCATACGCCAGCCTGTCGGATAAAGTCATGACACGGGCAACTACCCATGCTACCGGGCCGTATGTGGTGCCGCATGTCAAAATTGACTGCTACGCGATGTATACCAATAACCCGCCGTCGGGCGCATTTCGCGGATTCGGAGTCACACAATCGGCGTTTGCGGTCGAGCAGAATATGGATCAAGTCGCGGAAGCGCTGGGTATCGATCCGGTTGAGTTCCGGCTGAAAAATGCGCAGAAGGTGGGCGAAACAACGGCTACCGGGCAAGTGCTGCGCGAGAGCGTGGGACTGTTGGAAACGCTGGAACGGGTTAACCAGGATATGCGCGGCGAGGATACGGCGTTCCAATGGAGTTGGCGCGAGGGCAACCTGGCATACGGGTGGGGCGTGGCGGCGGCCTATAAAAATACCGGATTGGGCGGCGGCGCACCGGACCGATCTACCGCGGAAGTGGAAGTATTTGAAGATGGGCGGGCCGAAGTTCGCACCTCGTCGGCGGATATGGGGCAAGGGTTAAGCGTGGTGCTGGCGCAAATTGCGGCGGAAGAGTTGGGGATGCCCGTTAATCACATCCATGTCCTGCTGTCGGATACCGATCTGACACCGGATGGCGGGCCAACAACTGCTTCGCGGCAGACGTATGTGAGCGGAAACGCCGCGCGACATGCCGCGATCACGATGCGGGATGCGCTGGTAGCGGTGGCCGCGGAACGGATGAGCGTTCCCCCCGACCAAATACGATTTGAGCAGGGTAAAGTCTGCTATAACGGCTCGGTGGTGGACCTGGGACAGGTGGTCACCTGGATGCATGAGCAGGGACTAGAAGCGAAGGTCCGCTATAAATATGATGCACCGGAAACCAAACCGCTAGGAATGGGCGGCGATATGCATGTGGCGTTCTCATATGCCACGCAAGCGGCACTGGTCGAAGTCGATCTGGAAACCGGAGCGGTGAAGGTTGTACGGATCATCGCCGCAAACGACGTGGGACGAGCGATTAATCCCCGCACACTCGAAGGGCAAGTGGAGGGCGGGATCGTGATGGGATTGGGAAACTGCCTCACCGAAGAGTATATTGTGGAAAACGGTGTACCCTGGTCTACGCTCTTTGCACGATACAAAATTCCGAGCATCAAACATACGCCGGAGATTATCTC
>DATAMF010000671.1:0-6694 GCA_036260665.1 Aggregatilineaceae bacterium
GCCGATAATGAATGCTTGACACGAACAGACCACGCGTGCTATTCTGAAGAATCGTTGTTTGGTAGAAAAACTCAGAGGAGACGCCCATGTCACTACCCCAACCCGACGGTTATTTCGCCCGGCCCCCGGCGGGCAGCGATAGGCCTGTATTGGTCCTCCATGCGTGGTGGGGACTGAACGATACCTGTAAGGCATTTTGCAATCGATTGGCCGAACATGGTTTTGTGGCCTTCGCCCCTGACATCTATCATGGCAAAGTCGTGGACACCATTCCAGAGGCCGAAGCCGCCGTCCAAACGCTCGATCATCGTCAGGCCAAAGTCGAGATCGCGGCAGCCGCCCGGTTTCTGAGCGAACATACCGGGCAGCGTGACATCGCCGTGATCGGGTTCTCGCTGGGTGCCTATTATGCGCTGGAGCTTGCCGCCGCCGATCCCGAACTTATCCGTTCCGCTGTCATTTTTTATGGTACTGGCGCGGATGAACACAGCAGTTCGCGCGCGGCCTACCTCGGCCATTTCGCCGAAAACGATCCATTTGAGCCACAGGACGCCGTTGATCACCTCGAAGCATCGCTCAAACAGGCAGGCCGCCCGGTGACATTCTATCGTTACCCCGGCACAGGACACTGGTTCTTTGAGCCGGATCGCGCAGATGCTTATAACGAAGCTGCTGCTACCCTCGCCTGGAATCGGACGCTGGCTTTCCTGAAAGAGAACCTCTAGCGGCGGCGCTGGAATTGTTCCGCGCTTCTCAATTGACAAAGCACGCGAGGCTACGCTATAATGCCACTCGACTCTTGAAAGGAGGGCGCAAAGGCGCTTCTAAACACTTGTTTTCGTTTCTGATCGCTGTGGGTTCTTTTCAGCCGAATAAAGCCTGGCGGTCTGGTTTAGTAGACGCTTTGCGCTGCTGGTAGTTCAGAAATAGATCCCGGTTGCCATCACATCTGATGGGCACCGGGTTTTGTTTTCTTTTCCCAGAGTCAAAAAACTTAAACCCCTGGGGGGAAATAGACGAAGAGCAATGGTCAATATAAACGCATCCTCTAATCCGGTAGAAGTGGAAGACTTCCTCACGCTGTTGGAAGAATCTTTCGCGCAAGAGCAGCCCATGCGTGGCGACATCGTCATGGGAACCATCCTGTCCATTGATCATATGGGCATGCTAATTGATCTCGGCATGAAGCGCGATGGCGTGGTGCCGAAGAGCGACCTGGAAAAAGTAGCCGACCCCTCGTTGTACAAAATGGGCGATCAGGTTCCTGTGATGATCCTCCGTTCGGAAGACGATGAAGGCAATATGATTGTCTCGGTGTCGCAGGCCAAGCAAAACGAAGATTGGATTCGCGCTGAAGAATTGATGGCGAGCGAAGACATCTACGATGGCTATGTGGCCGACGCGAACCGGGGTGGTCTGATTGTGCCGTTCGGCAACCTACGCGGGTTTATACCTGCCAGCCATGTGGTCGATCTGCCACGCGGTCTGAACGAAGACGAGCGCAAGAACTATTTGGTAGCGATGATGAACCAGCCGATCTCCGTCAAGGTGATCGAAGTCAACCGCCGCCGCCGCCGTCTGGTGCTCAGCCAGCGTGAAGCTCAGCGCGAAATGCGTGACGCCAGCAAGGACGCCCTGCTCACCGATTTGAAGGAAGGCGAAGTTCGTCGCGGTGTGGTTAGCGGCCTGCGTGACTTCGGCGCGTTCGTCAACCTGGGCGGCGCGGATGGCCTCATTCACATCAGCGAACTGGCATGGCACCGCGTCAAGCACCCGCGCGAACTGTTGAACGTGGGCGACGAGATTGATGTGTATGTGCTGCGTCTGGATCAGGAAGGCCGCCGGATTGGGCTGTCGCTCAAGCGGCTCCAGCCGAACCCCTGGTCGCAGGTGGACGAACTGTACCATGTCGGCCAGGTGGTCGAAGGGATCGTCAGCCGCGTGACGCAGTTCGGCGCATTCGTGAGCCTCGATCCGGGCATCGAAGCGCTGCTGCACGCCAGCCAGATCAGCGATCCGGCTCCCGAAGACCCCACCGTTCTGCTGCGTGATGGGCAGAGCATCAAGGCGCGGATCATCAGCATCGAACCGCACCGCCAGCGCTTGGGCCTGAGCATTCGGGATGTGGATAATGGAATCCCCGGCCTCGAAATTCAGCCTAGCGAAATCGTCGCAGACACGGTAGAATCGGAAACGGTTGAACCCGTTGCCGACGAAGCGTTGGTCGCTGAATAACAGCATACCAAACCAGGCTTTTAAACGGGGCAGGTAGACAGACACCTGCCCTTGTTTTTGGGGTCGCCTAATCCATAAAAAGAAGGGTGGTGAAAGCGAATGGCCCATGTAGAATTGCAGCCCGGTGAGTCTCAGGATCAGCTTCTGAAGCGGTTCCGTAAGATGACGGCGAAGGACGGCATTCTGAGCACGGTTCGGCGGAAACGTTGGTTCGTATCCAAGAGCGAGCTGCGTCGTATTCAGAAGAAAAAGGCAGTCCGGCGCGCACGTCGGAAACAACGTAAATACACGATCTAAGACCAAGCTAGCGCCGGGCCAGATATGCTCCCGGCGCTGATATAAGACCAATAGAATCGACAAAACGTATGGCAAAAAACGCAGAAGATAAAATTGAGATGGAAGGCATGGTCGTCGAGGCCCTTCCGAACACTCAGTTCACGGTCGAATTAGAGAATGGGCACAAGGTGCTGGCTTATCTGTCGGGCAAGATGCGGAAATATTATATTCGCATTCTGCTGGGGGATAAGGTGCGCGTCGAAATGACGCCCTATGATCTGACTCGTGGGCGCATTACCTACCGCTACAAAAAAGGTGGGCGCAGCGAGGATCGTGGGGAAGAAGAGTTCGAAGAAGAGTAGAGTGCTTCCAGCCATAGCCCTTAGGCCCCGCCAGCGGGGTTTTATGGTTTTGGATAACCTTCGACTATAGACACGTCTGCGCGTGTCTTTTTGTTCCCGGAGGGGATATGGACTTGTGGCAGATTCTCATCCGAAAATATGATGGACGGCTGCATATTACCTTTCCGGCGTATCTGATAGACGATGATGGTGAGCGGCTGTTCTTCCGCGCCCAAGTGGGCGGCGCGCTCAACCAGATCACGCGTGGGTCTAACGCGCCGCTCCAGCGCTCGTTTGATGTGGTGCTGTGGCGAAGCCGCTGGTACAACATCTACACGAATTATGATGAGCAGATGCGCGTGTCCAATTATTACTGCAACGCGGCGCTGCCCCCGACATGCTCCGATCACGAACTGACTTTTATCGATCTCGATCTGGATGTGCGGTTTTGGATGGATGGCCGCATTGAGATACTGGATGAGGACGAGTTCATCGAGCATAGCGCGCTGTTCGGGTATCCTGAGGACGTGCAGCAGAACGCCCGCCGCGCCGTTGATGATTTACTCGCGCTGTGGAAGGCCAAACTGCCGCCATTTGAGCGGTGAAGGTTGCAATTCTGTTTGTTTGCCTCTATGATGCACATAGGTCATGTAGAGGATACTCATTATGCGGCATTTGGATCGAATCACGTTTGATCATTATGTTATGGGCGGACAAGCCTGCATCCGAGAGACACGGATTCCTGTCTCATTGATCCTCACGCTCATTGCACATCACATGCAGCCAGCCGACATTATCGCAGCCTATCCGGACCTGGAACCGGAGGACATTCAACAAGCGTTGGAGTATGCCGCGCGTATTACCCAAGAGCACGTTCGCCAGTCGCCTACCGGAGACTGATGGCTTCAACCGCCTCCAACGTCACTCCAGTGATGCGGCGCAGTGTGTTCTGGATTTCCGCGACCGTGTCGGTATGGCGCATCAGATCGAGAATGTCCGCTTCGCTGGCATCGGCCTCGACCACCGCGCGATACTTTATCCCGTCCGCTGGTCCCCCAGGGCTGCCATCAAACTCGCCCATCACATCAACTTCAACGTGGTGAACGGTGATATTGCGTTTGGCAGCTTCCCGGTAGATGTCGTTGCAATAACACGTTGCCAAGGCCAAAAACAGTAATTCCCCACCATTCGCACTGGAACCAAATCCACCCGATTTGGGCGGAATGGTAAGGATGTGTTCCTGATCGTTGGTCTTTAACGTGACCTGATGATCGTTCTGGCGATTTTCGACACGCGCGCTGATTTTGAGCATGGATTAATCTCCGAGTATGATGATGGATTCAATGCTGCTCAATATTCTATCAATCTTAATTGGCGTCGGGCAGACCACCCGAACCGGGCACACCCGCCGGCATCCCCCGCAGACCGCGATCAATTTCCCAGGGATAAACGATATAAGCATCGGTGATCGCGCCGTAAAAATCGGGTTCGGCGCGGCTGAACAATGAACGGTACGGGTTAAAGTGGAAGACACAGGTAAACGCGGTGGCCCCGGCGGACTGGCAGCGGCTGCGGACAGCGGTACTGGTGCGCCCACTGCCCCACACATCGTCCACGATCAGGATTTTTTTGTTCGCGATCAGATCATCGGCGGGGAATTGCAGAAAAGAAGGCCAGACCAACAACCGCGCTTTTTCATCATAATCCATCTCACGCGGAAAATCGACGGCAGCCGTCAACATGGTGTTGATCGCCAGCGCCTCCCCCAGCAGGCCACCCGGAACAATCCCGCCCCGCGTGATCATGATCATCCCGTCGAAGCTTCCGGCAGAGCGCAGTTGGGGTAAGAGCACATCTACCAGTGTGTCAACGTCGTTCCAGGTGAGCAGTTCCTGGCGGCGCTGTGATTTGCGCGACGGATTCATAGGCGTGATAATCCTTCCCCTCATACAGTTATGAATGTTTTAACATTATCGCCACAGATGCGGCGAAAGTCAAAGCACTCGCTTGCCACGCGGGTTAATCGGACGCATAATCTACCCTAATAGAACGAGGGTAAGGAGGACAGCGTGAGAGGGAATGCGGAGCGGAGTATTGAAGCGTTAACCTGGGCATCGGTGGTGA
Organism: Aggregatilineaceae bacterium; assembly: GCA_036260665.1. Classification (GTDB taxonomy): domain Bacteria; phylum Chloroflexota; class Anaerolineae; order Aggregatilineales; family Aggregatilineaceae; genus DATAMF01. The sequence continues at coordinate 4,977 of DATAMF010000671.1, forward strand.
TCTGGTTGGGCTTCGCGCTGATCACGCATATTCTGGGATATGTGTGGCTGGTTCTGATGGTGCTGGGCATCATCTTGCTCACGTCGGCCATTTACCAGCGCAGCCGAGGCTGGAACACATCGGTCTTTACGTGGATTGCGGGCATCTGGATGGCCGTATTCAGTGTGGTGGAAGTGGTGGATGAACTGGTCGGCGCGCTGAATAACAAAGACAGCGGGCTGGGGATCGATATTTGGGTGTACCTGGGTATTGCGCTGGTATCGATGGGCGTCGCGGTGATTCTGCGCAATGCGCACGTCGCGCCCAGCGTGTTTGAAAGCGGCGCGCGTAAGACAACATCCCGCACCAGTCGGTACACCACGCAGGAAGACGATCTCGCGGTATCGCGGCGGCGTGCGCCTGTTGTGCCGCGCCAAGTCAAAGAAGATTACAGTGTAGGGTCAACAGAAAGTGCTTCGCGTTCAAGGGCGACACCCCGCGTGGATAATTACCGCGCCCGCTCCGCAGACCGGTACCAACCGACCGTGCAGCAGCAGCCCGTCGAGCCGCGAGCGCAACCGGGACGCGCCCGCCCAGCGGATCGCCGCCGCACAGCCCGCCCAGCGGAGGAACCCGCCGATCTAGAGTCGCGGGTGGAGGATATTATTCGCCGCAGCCGCGAACGGCGCACACCTGGATCGGGGTCGGGGTCGGATAGTGGAAATCTGCCGTACTAGCTAAAAGGCGCAATTGACGCTAACATGCCCCCAGCGTATCCGGGGGCATTTTTATTGGAGAGAAACATGGATAGGGCGCGCACACGATTTCGGTTTCCGCTACTGATCATACTCGTGCTGCTGGTGGCGCTGTGGCTGCGCGCGGATCGGCTGGACCGCTACCCGCCGGGGTTGAGCGATGACGAGGCGATGAATACCATCGACGCCTACGGGCTGCTCCACAACGGCAAAATGCCCCTCTACGAAGACACCGATCTGCCCGAACACCTGCACCGCCTGATCCTGGCAGCGGGCATTGCCGTGCTGGGGCCGAGCGTGTGGGCCTTCCGGCTGATTCAGGCTTTCACCGGCGTGATCACCGTCGCGGCAGCGTATTGGGCGGTGCAACAGTGTACCGATGACTGGCCGGAACAGGCGCGGCACATCGGCGGACTGGCGGGAGCGTCGTATCTTGCGGTAGCGATGCCGCATATCGTGCTGTCGCGCTCGCTCTATCGCGGCCTTCCGGTGCCGCTGTTCACGCTGCTGTTTATCGGCTTTCTGATGCGCGGGCTGCGCACCAACCGCCGCCGCAACTATGCCTACAGTGGACTCGGCCTGGGGCTGGCGCTGCACAGCTACACCGCCGCCTATGGGATTCCGGCGTCGCTCGGCGTCGTGACACTGAGTCTGCTGATCTTCCGCTGGCGAACATGGCGCGAGTGGCTGCCGGGCCTGATCGTGCTGGGCGCGGTGTTCGCCCTCGTGATCGCGCCGACGGTGTATGTGCTGCTCACGGATCGGGATCGGGTGCTGGCGCGGACAGAAGATGTCGGCAGCGGCAGCAGCCTCGAACCGGAAAAACGAATCGATCTAATCGTGGAGCAGTTTTTCAGCAACGGGGACATCAATTCGCAGTACAACGCCGATCATGCGCCGCTGCTGCCGCCGGTTTACGCGCAGATTTTCCTGTTCGGCGGATTCGTGCTGCTGCTGCGCATCCGTCACCCGTCGAGTCTGATG
>DATAMF010000674.1:0-5709 GCA_036260665.1 Aggregatilineaceae bacterium
CGCGATGAGTATAACTGGGAGATGGTGAAAGTGCCCGATGGCCTGGATCCGGGTTTGATCACGGAGGAAGTCATGGAGCAGTTCACGTCGAAATTTGAAGGCCCCTGGACGTTCACATTCGACGTGCCGGGACAGGAATAACGCCTCAATTTTCGCCTGACACCCAATAAGAATTCCAGGTTATCGAAGGTAGAGGCCGGTTTGCAACCCGGCCTCTACAACGTCTCTTCCCTATACACAAATTTTGTCCATTGGGCGGGGTGAATATACACTCTACGGCATGAATAACATATCCCGCTTTTCACTAATCACAGTCCTACTGCTCGTTGGGGTGGTGAGTGTGGCGGCGTGCGGTGATGACTCAGATGCCGCCGATACGCTCACACCGATTCTGGTTTATGTCACGCCCACGCCTGCCGACGCCACCGCTACCAGCGTGCCGCCTACGAATTCGATGACCCATACGCCGGAAACTGTCGCCCTGGCTGAATCGACAGCAACGCCTAATCCTACGGCGACGAGTTCACCGACTCTTGCCCCCACCCAGACCGCAGTGCCGACCAACGCGCCGACGCAGACACGGGTGGAGATCGTCGCGGCGCAGGCCACTTCGACCCCGGCGGCGGGCGGGCAGTTTGGTCCGATTGTTGGCCCCAATTTCACGCCCGAACCGCTGCATACCGCCCTGCCCATGTCGGTCAGCACGCGCCCCTGCCCGGTGATCATCAATGCCGAGCAGGTTACACTCTACGCCGATCCAAGCACCGCATCCCAGGCGCTGGGCACCGCCGCGATTCGCCAGGCGCTGGCGGTGAGCGAAATCACGACGGATGCCAGCGGGATCAAATGGGCCAAAACAGCGAACGGGTGGGTGCAGTTGGGCGATCAAGCCGCGCTCGACAGCATGCGCGCCTGCGAGATTCTGCTGGGCAACACGCCGAACACCACGCTGGCCGGACTGCATATCATCAGCATGACGGGCGAACGCGAAGTCATGAATCTCGTCGAGCTTTTGGCCGCGCGTGGTATTCCGATGGGCACAGTCAAGGGGTTGAACGGCACGGAAACGCTGCTGGTGAAGATCAAAGAAGCCTCACCGCAAACCATCACGGTCTACCGCTCGATTCTGACCGATTTTGGCTTCCGGGACTGCCCTGAAGCGCTCTTTTTCGATACGCTGCCCGATCCGGTGCAAACCGCCCAGGAATGGATGGCCGGGGTGCTGCCGCACTGGGAAAACGTATCAGCCGATTATTTCGAGCCGATCAACGAGTGCCCGGCCCCGCTGGACTGGTTAGCGGAGTTCTCGATTGAAACCATGCGCATTGCGAATGAAGCCGGTTACTGCCTGTTGTTGTTCGCGCTGCCCGGCGCAACCCCACCAATGGAACAGTTCGATCAACTGCTGCCCGCCTACGAATACGCGCTTGAGCATCCCTGCCCCAACGGTCTGATGAACGGCATCGGACTGCATGCCTACAGCCTGGAGGACGACAAACTGGCGTCGGAGTCGGATGTCTGGGTGGTGTTCCGGCACCGCCTGATGGCCCAACGGCTGGATCAAGTGCTGCCCGCTGCGGTCAATCTGCCGGTGTATATCACGGAATTTGGTATCGGCGGCGGGACGATTGATCCGGGCTGTGAAGCCGTCGTGCGCGATACGATCCAGTACACCTACCAACTGGAGGAAGACCCGTATATCAAAGGCTTCCACCTGTGGAGCGTCGGGTCCGGCGCGCAGTGGTATGATGTGACGCCGTGCCTGGATCAACTGGGCGCGTCGCTGCTGGCGTATTACGGGAAATAAACGCCATCGCTCACCAGTAAATTTCGCCGCGATCACCGGCAGGTTTTGCATCAAAGCCCAAACCTGCCGGTGATCAAAATCCCCTACAGCCTGAATAAAAAATAATAGGTGTTTCAAAGTATAATATAGTAAGTGATGATTTGAACATATTCAGGGGCGCGGAAATATGAGTCACATTTTCATAAGCTATACGCAAGATGATTATGTTTTCATGAACAGCATATCCCTTGATCTTGAAAATGAAGGCATTGAAGTTTGGCGAGATGATTCAATCAAGCCCGGAGATCCACACTGGGACGATCTTATTCAACAGAAAATAAAAGAGGCTATTTGTGTGGTCGTGGTTCTTTCTCCAAAGGCGGTCCAATCAAGATGGGTTAAAGTGGAGGTCGCGACAGCCGAGGAGATTGGTTTGCCTATAATTCCCGCCCTGGTTCATGGCGATCCTTCAGATGCTGTACCACTTAGGCTTAAAACTACAGATTATATTGACTTGCGCGCTCCAAATTATAAATCGGGAATATCTGAGCTTATTAAAACCATTAAAGAACGCTATCCAGTAGACAATTATGATGAGCGTGGCAGAAAATTTGAAATTGAAAAGCACTGTATCGGTTTATACACGGCCTATTATCTGAGAGAAAATGCCTGTGAAGAGGCGGTTGCCGTGGACGGTGGAACCACGAATATTTTTGCGCTTGAAAGAATATTTCGTGATTCGAGAGAAAGGCGCTCAACCGTTTCGGTGGTGATGACGAATCATCTCGGCATACTTCCCGCCGTTCAAAAGCAGGCCGAAGAAGCCCATCCCAATTGGTATTTCACAGGGTGGCGTGTCCGCGAGAGCCGGAAAGATTTTGCCGAAGGGGCCGAAGTAGCCGTCGCTGCCTATGAATATTCAATGGCAGTTGTAGGGGTGAATGGATTTAGGGACTGTGTTCTTTATACGACTTCGCCAAGAGAGCATCTCGTCAAAAAGGCTATGATCCAACAGGCCAAAAGCGTCATATTCCCTTTTGATGCGTCGAAATGGGGCCGGCTGGCAGGTTGCGCGCTGTGCTCTCTTGATAAAATTCTACCCTCAAAGGAAAAGGTTGTCCTCCTCACCTGCTACCCAATTCGTGGTGAAAGCGAAGCCCAAAAAGAATATGATCGCAGGGAAGAAACCTTCAAGGAAGAGCTTAGAGAGTTTCTCGAAGCCTGGACCACGAACATCAGGCTATTTTTGACTCCCCTAAACCCCAACGAGTCCGATGCCAGAGAGAAACGAGAAGTGCCTAAAGACGATCTTTTCAGCGTGCTGGGGGAGATGCTTGACTCAATTTCAAAGAAAACGAGCGGAAGTCCAATAGGGCTTATCATTAGTATCGAGTTGTGGTAATCAGGGGCATACTACCGCATCAGCACCAAAAACGCCGGGATCACAACCCCGGCGTTCTGCTTTGAATAAGAACCGCTTATTGGATTTTGACCTCAATCCGCTTCGGCTCGATTTTGGGAGTCTTGGGCAAATCAAGAGTCAGCAGGCCGTTCTGATAGGTGGCCTGGATAGCCTGTGTGTCCAGCGTATCGGCCAAACGAAGCGTGCGCTTAAAGCTTCCGGCGCGGCGTTCGCGGTAGTGGTAGCGTTCGCCGTCGGCGGGCTGGTCCATCTCACCGCGAATGGTCAGCAAATCACCATCCACCTGCACATCGAGTTTTTCCGGCGCGATACCGGGAACTTCCACACGGACCGTAAAGCCGTGTTCACTTTCGAGTACATCCATAGCCGGGCGCGCGTCGGGGGTTGCTAATCTCATCATCTCAGGTGCTCCTTGTTGTGTATGATGCGGATAAGCATGCCATACGCATATAAGAATCACCTCAACGCTGCATAAGAACTATCTTGGCAGTGCATAAACGTTTCGTTTACACGGCAGAAGCCGGGCGGCGTATCCGGTCAAATGGATTGATCAGCGTCAGTCCGGCGGCGATCATGCGCAGAAGCGCCCCAATGAGCAGAATGGTTGTCAGTTCGAGGCCCACACCATCCAACTGGCTGCCGATCATCGGCCCGACAAAAATACTGAGCGAGACGATCTGGTTAAACAGCGTTGAATAGGAGGTCAGGCTTTCGGGCGGCGTGTGCTCGCTGAAAAAATTAAACGCGGCCAATGATACCAATACCCATGATCCGCCCGACAGCGCACTGGCGACCAGTGTCACTGTCAGATTGGAAGTCTGGCACAGGATCAGGGCAGACAGAGCCGTTCCGAGCATCGCCAGCGACATGGTGTGTAGATTGCCCAGCTTGTGGAGAAGACGGCGCGCCATGAACGCCATCGCCGCCGCCGCCGCCAGTTCGGCCACGCCAAAATAGGACATAAACTCTTCGCCTGCGTCCAATTCATCAACCAGCCGCAGCGGGATGATCGCCGCCAGCATAAAAAACGTGACATGGGTGGTGATCAGCACAAAGGCAACACGCTGGAAAGCGGGCACCTTCCAGGGGCGGACTTTTGGCTGTCCGGCGGCGACGCGCACTTCACTGCTGGTGGTGCGCACCTGCTGCACATGCCACATACTGACCAACGACAGGCCAAACGCGGCAATAAACATCAATTGGTAATTGAGAGGGAAAGCCACTTCTTGCAGCCAGAAACCAAACAGCAGCGTGCCAATGCCAAACATGCTGTTAAACACCAATGACCGGCGGCTGGTGAGCGCGGCTAAGGACTTGATCCCGACGCCTTCACGCATCAGGACCAGAAATGTTACCGACGACACGCCCTGGGCAAGCGCGGGCAGTGTTACGGCAATCACCAACCAGTAGGGCTGCCAGTCGTCGGGGAAAAAAGGAGTAAGAGCGGGCAGCAGAAACACGAGCCGGAAGCCAAAACCGGGCCAGAACTGCGCCTGAACCGTGGTATCGTAGCGGCTGCGCCACCACCCCGCGAACATCGAACTCAACATGGCGGCAATAGCGGGCAGTGAGGTCATCAGGCTGAGCAAAAAAGCCGACGCATCCAGCCGGATCGCGTAAATGGACAAAAAGCGCGCCGTCGCCGGGATGCCTAATCCAAACCACGCAATATCCATAACCAGGTGGCGAAAATTGCGGTGTTTCAAGTCTGGCGAGAGAGAATCGTTGGGTAAAGTCATAGCGGCGCGGGCCGTTCCCCCTGCTGAACATCGATTATTTCATTCGGAAAATTATGATCGCCGTTTATTCAATAGGTGTCAAGGACCTATTCCAGCGTCAGACTTACCGGACTGTGATCGGATCCCAGCACATCAGGATGGATGGCAGCGCCATGCACACGTGGGCGAAGATCGGGTGAGATGAAAAAGTAGTCAATGCGCCAGCCAACATTCCGTGTCCGTGCGCCACTCCAGAACGGCCACCAGGTATACGCCCCCACCCGATCCGGGTTGAGGTCGCGGAAAATATCCACATACCCGTGCTGCACCACGTCATCGATCCAGGCGCGTTCTTCGGGCAAAAAACCGGTGCTTTTGGCGTTTTCCTTGGGCCGTGCAATATCAATGTCGCGGTGCGCGGTGTTCACATCGCCGCAGAAGATAATCGATTTGCCTGCCGCGCGTAGTTGGTCGCAAAACGCGAGAAAGGCCGCTTTGTAGGCCATTTTAAACGGCACCCGGCTGTTATCCTGTCCGCCGTTGGGAAAGTACGCGCCGATGAACACAAAGTTTTCGTACTCCGCGATCACGGTGCGCCCTTCGGCATCAAATTCGGGAATCCCCAGACCGATTTGCACCTGCTGCGGTTCGATCTTGGTATACACCGCCACACCGCTGTAGCCGGGCCGCACGGAATACGCCCAGTAGCTCGCATAGCCCGGCGGGGTCAGCAGCAGCGGATCAAGTTGGGTGGGACTCGCTTTGGTTTCTTGCAAACAGAG
>DATAMF010000678.1:0-22780 GCA_036260665.1 Aggregatilineaceae bacterium
GGTCTGGTATTTACTGTTTGATGTGTTTCATCACTGGGACTTTTTCAATCACATTTCGCCCTGGGAGCAGAAGATTTATTCCAAGCTGTTTTTTGATCAGGACCCCGAAAACCCGGTCCCGGTGGAGCGGCTGCTCGCCCATTTCGAGCAGTACGGCCCGTACAAACAGCTTGCCGTGCATTATCTGTGGGAAGACCTCTGGTGGCAGCACCACCGCGCCCCGTTGGAATGGTTCGGGAAATTGATCCGCACGTAACCGAATTCCGTAGGGGCAATGCATGCCCCACATCGTCCCGATCACCGATCAACCAGTCTCCTCGTAGGAGCGTATTGCGATACGCCCCGCTTGTCTCCCCGTCCTGCTTGCGGGAAGGGGCGGGGGTAGGGTACGGTTCAATTCACCATCTCGTCCAGCACCCGGTTCGCCACGTGCCGCCCGGAGATCATCGCGGTGGGCATGCCCGTGCCCGGATGCGTGCTCGCGCCGACAAAATACAGGTTGCGATAGGTCGCATGGCGGTTGTGGGGCCGGAAATAGCCCAGTTGAAACAGCGTATGCGCTAACCCGTGCGTCGATCCCTTCAGCAGGTTATACCGCTGCCGCCACGACATCGGCGTATAGTTGACCTCAAACTTGATATGGGATTCCAAATCGGTGATCCCGACCAGTTTCAGCTTGTTGAAGAGTGCATCCCGCGCCTGGTCGATTTTGCGCGCCCAGTCATTTTCCTCATGATCGCCCAAATGCCCCACCGGGACGATCCCGATCAGTGTATCCTGACCGTCCGGCGCAGTGGTCGGGTCCAGCCGCGTGGGGGCGTGCAGATACACGGAGGGATTCGCCGGCATCACCCGCCGCTCGATGCTGTCGAAGTTTTCCTTATAGTTGTCCACCAGAAACAGCGTATGCGGTCCGACCTGCGGATACACTTTGTCCACGCCCCAGAAAAAGCTGACCGTCGAGCAGGAGAAGCGTTTGTGCGCCATGCGTTTCGCCGCGCCTTGATCCGGCAGCAAATCCTGGTACACATACGGCAAATCCGCGTTGGCGATAATAATGTCCGCTTCCAGGCGTTCGCCGCCCTTAAACAGCACGCCGCGCGCTCGTGTGCCGTCCACCTCGATCCGCTCGGCTTCCCAATCGAAGAGGAATTCCACCCCGGCCTTGTGCGCCACATCCACCAGCGTTTCCACCACGCGGTACATCCCGCCTTCGGGATACCAGACGCCGTGTGCCAGTTCTGAATAGGGCATCAGCGAAAACGTGGCCGGGGCCTCGAAGGGACTCAGCCCCATATACACATCCTGAAATGTGAACGCGGATTTCAGCCGGTTATTTTTGAAGTAGGTGTTCATGTGATGGTAGTGCCGCGCCAGCGGTTTGATCTGGTACGCCAGCGGGACATGTTTCACATGGAAGAACTGCGCCGCCGTGCGGAAATCGCGGTTGACCAGCTTTTTCATCGCAATCTCGTAGTGCTGTTGGCCTTCGCGCACATACCGCAGGAATCCCTGAAAGCTTCCGGCTTCTACCGCTTCCAGTTGTTCGTACATGCGCTCCATATCCGAGGTGAGCGCCATCTGCTGACCATCATCGAATACCAGATGATATGTCGGATCGACGCGCTTGAGGTGCAGCGCCGCCTGCATATCGACACCCAGCGCGGCGAGTTCACTCTCAAAGACCAGCGGCATCACGAACAGCGTCGGCCCCGTATCAAACCGGTGATCCTCGCGCCAGAAATGATCACACCGCCCGCCCGCGCGCTGATTTTTCTCGACCACCGTCACCTTCACGCCCCGCTGGGCGAGGTGTGCCGCCGCCGAAAGTCCACCGATTCCGGCCCCAATGATGATCGCGGATGTCATGCTGTCCACTTCCTTCGACTGCTCAATTTCTGTTGTTCGGTTCAATTCGTAGCGGCAATTTATGAATTGCCCTTACGGAAAGGGGTTAACCTATTTCACCCCGCTGAATGTCGAATCCTGCTCTGGATAATATGCCCGCAGGCGGTAATCATCCTGTTCAATCGCCGCCAGCGTCGCCTCGAACCGGGCCGAGTACGCATACCCCGCCATCCGGCACCGGGCGTTTGGAATCTGCGCCAGATAGTTCTTCCCCGCCTGAAAGTAGGATCGCGCCAGTTGCACCTGGCTCTTGACCCATTCGCGGCCCGCATCACTTTCGACTTCCAGCGCCGCTGCGCCATATTTCTGAACGTATTCGCGCGGAATATTATAGTACCCGGCGGCAATGTCCTCGCACGTATCGCGCAGCATATGCGTGATATGCGCCGCCGTCACCGCGCGGTAGCGGCTTTCACTCGGCGCGCAGTATTCATCATGCCCGATGAAATAATGCATTGCTTCGGTCACACCCACCGCCAGATGATGCGAGTACGCGTTCAACTCACCTTGTGTAATCAACTGTCCCCGGCGGCCCGCGTCGAAGGCCATCACCGCCATCATATTCCGAATGTAGGCTTGCAGTCCGCTGTACGGCTCCGCATCCGATCGGATCAGTTCCGCGACCATCTCTTCTTCGACAGACAGGTTGCGCGGCCATACCCCGCGATACACACTGTCGATCACCGCCTGCTGCCGTTCCACAAACGCGATCCGTTCCGCTCGATCTTCTGCGCCCTGGTCCAGCCAGTCATCCACCCAGCGAAAATAGCCGTAGGCTTGATAGGCTTCTCCCACCCGATCCGCATCAACCAGAAACCGGATCGTATCATAGGTCTGCTGGCTGGCCGTTTTGGTGATGAATGCCGCCAGACTGTCTTCAACTTTCTGTGTCGGTACTACCTGATTGAGCGTCATCATATTTCGCCTCTCCTGCCTCCAGAAATAATTACGTTCCATCGCCCAAATCGTCGCAGTGCCTCCCTAAAAAATGACAATCATCTGCCCCACGACTGACGATACTCACCATGCCGGGCCGGGATCATTCCACATAGCCCGCCCGACCTATCCCCAAACCCGCACGAATCAGTTAAACTCACACTATCGTCCGTCACACAAGAGATACATTCATCATGCCTGAACTGCCCGAAGTCGAAACCGTCGTGCGCGGACTTCGCGCGCCCCTGCTGGGCCGGACCATCACCGCCGCCACCTACGATTATCCCGGCGGCCTGGTCACGCCCGACGGTTCTCTTTTCACCGCCCGCATCACCGGCCAGCGCGTTGAGTCGATCAACCGCCGCGCCAAGTACATTTTGATCCGCCTGACCCACGACACGCTGATCATTCATCTCAAAATGACCGGGCGGCTTTACGTCATGCCCGACGCCGAACAAAACCCGGCGGATCGGTGGGTGCATTTTATGTTCCAGTTAGACAACGCCCACCAGCTTCGTTTTTCCGATGCGCGTAAGTTTGGCCGCGTCTATCTGGTCGCTGACCCGCTTCAAATCACCCGCGCGCTCGGCCCCGAACCACTCGAAGAAGATTTCACCCTGGAACGCTTCACCGAACGGCTGCGGCACCGCTCCGGCCATCTCAAGCCGCTGCTGCTCAACCAGTCTTTTATCGCCGGAATCGGCAACATTTATGCCGATGAAGCCCTCTTCGACAGCCAGCTTCACCCCTTGCGCCGCGCCGACACCCTCACCCCCACCGACATCGCCCGCCTCTATGCCGCCATCCGCCGCGCCCTGCTGGCCGGAATTGACCGCGAAGGGGCCAGCATCAACTGGTATCGCAAGCCCGACGGCACCCCCGGTTCCGCCCAGGACAGCCTCTTAGCCTATGGCCGCACCGGGGAACCGTGTTCGCGCTGCGGCCATCCGATCGAAAAAATCGTTGTCGGCCAGCGGGGAACACACTTTTGTCCGGCTTGCCAAAGACAGGAACCCTGAATACACTGTGCTTATGACGATATGAAAGCCAGACAATTATGACATCCTCTTCCGATTTTTCTGATCTCTTCAGCCAGATCGGTGGCCTGGTCGCCCTCACCTGCGGCGCAGGCATCGTCTGGGTCGTGCTGATGACGCTGGTTGCGCAGCGTGCCAGCGAACGCCGCCGCCGTGTGCGCGAGGGCTTGCCCCCCCTGCCCGGCATCCATACCCAACTCCTGAACATGATTCGCGGGCAAGCGGCTCAATCATCCTCGCTTCCGGCGCTGAGTGAACGCGTGAAAACGCCCGCTGCGAAGGCTCCCGCCGCCGCGCCATCCCGCCGCCCGCCGGATATGCAAGCGCCTGACCTTGATTTGTTAACCAGCAATCTCCCCCAACCCGATCTGGCCGCCATGTTCGCGGATGATGCTACTTCTGAGGAACCTATGCCTGTTTATACTGAACCATCGCCTGAAGATTTCCCCCTGCCCGATACGGACTCGTCCGACGCGCCCGCTGATTCTGTGGAACTGCTGCGCGTCTGGCGTGATGTGTCTGATGGCCGTCTGATCGTGGAAATTGGGGGTCGCCGTTTCACGTCCCTATCCGACCTCCGCAGTGCCGATCTCGAACGCCGGTTCCTCAGTGTCCTGCGCGATCTCAATGCCATCGCCCAGCCGTCCCAGCCCGCCGCGAAACCACAGTCACCGCCGCTACAGCAGCAGCCGCCCCGCAAAGATAAAGACGCGCCGGAAGTTCCCTCCATGAGTCCGGGGTCCATGTTCCGCCAGATGGGGCGTGTCGCGATGGGTCACGGTCCCGAACCCGTCGAAGAAAAACCGACCCTCAGCATCGCGGAGCAGATTGAAGAACTCTTGCAGGAACACCTGGCTGGCATCGCCGCCTACCGTTCCCGCAGCATTCATGTTAAACCCTCAATGCATGGGGGGGTGCGCATCGAAGTAGATGGTAAATTCTATGAAGGTATTGGTGAAGTGACCGAAACCGATGTACGCGACCTGTTGCAAGGCGTCGTACGCGAGTGGGAGTCGCGCCAATAGTGTGCCCGGTATTTCTCTAACTCTCAAGGAAAGCAGCCATGCGTTTTCAATATCCTCTGCGCCTCTCGTTCAAGCTGATCGCGGTTGCCCCGCAGATTTATCTGCGTGACGCCACAGGCAATGACCTGATGTATATCCACCAGAAGCTGTTCAAGCTCAAGGAAAGCATCGGCGTCTATTCCAATTCATCCAAGTCACAGGAACTTTTCAAAATCGGCGCGGATCGTATCATCGACTGGTCCGCCCGCTACAATTTCACCAACAGCTACGATGGCCGTCCCTGGGGATCCATCAAGCGCGAAGGCATGAAATCCCTGTGGCGCTCCAGCTACCTGATTTTTGACCCCAACGGCCAGCAAACGCATTATCTCAAAGAGGTCGATCCCTGGGTTAAAGTGGCGGACGGCTGCCTGACCTCGATTCCCGTCCTGGGCATGTTCAGCGGCTACTTCTTCCATCCCAGCTACATCATTTACCAGAATGGGTCCAACCTCCCGGTCATGAAACTCACCAAGCAGCCCGCGTTTTGGGAAGGGGTGTTCAGCCTTGAGCCGCTCGTATCCAGCATGCCCGAAGAGGAAGAAATCCGCTTCGTGCTCAGCTTGATTATGATGCTCCTCCTCGAACGTCAGCGCGGTTAGTGTCGTTTACCCTGGGGCGATGATTGTATCGCCCCGGTTTTAGGAAAATCTGCCATGACTCCAATTACGCTCATCGACAATGATTATGCAACGCTGTACTACGACCCCGACCTGAAGCTGGTCTATCACATCTTTCACCGCCCCATCAGTGGTACCGCCTTCCAGGAAGTTTTGAACCGGGGTACCCAGGCGCTTCAGGAATATCAGGCTGACAAATGGCTCTCCGATGATCGCAATAATATGGCGCTGCCGCATGAAGACCTGGATTGGGCTATCAACATCTGGTTTGCCCAAACCCAGGCGGCAGGCTGGAAATATTGGGCGCTGGTCGTCCCCCCCAATATCGATGCGCAGATCAGCCTCACCAAATCCGTCCAGCATGCGACTCAGGAAGGGGTACGGACGCGCGTCTTTGTCGATCCCGCCGCCGCCCTGAAATGGCTGCAATCGCTCTGACCGCCGCGCCCGATCTTCCCCCTGTGACCTCGTCCGTAGGGGCGTGTAACCCGCCCACTATTAACCATCCAAGTTCACCATCCGAATTAGTCATCCGATGGGGATGACAGTCCCGAACATCCGTGCTATCCTATTCTTATCACCCATCATCGCACTTTACCAACGAGGGGGATCAGAAAATCACCCCCATAGGCATCAACTCAAGCCCATTTTCCAGCCGAGAATCGCCCGCAATCAGACTCGTCGTAGGGGCGCTGCTTGCTGCGCCCATTGCCCCCTTTCTCTACGATAGTGGGGAAAGGGGGTTGGGGGATAGGGGTCAACTTCTTATCTTGAGGCCTATGGGGGGGTCAGAAAATCACCCAAGTTTTACAAACCCCCTACTTTGTCGAACTTTTCAGGTTCAAAACGCAAAAAGTGGGGGGGGGGGATCATCAGGAAGATCAACAACCGCCCAATTGGCGACACGAAAATGGCAAAAAGTCCGACTTCCTGCCAACATCTCGCCTTTTTGACAGGCATTTCTCCCTCAGAGGGCTTCCAAAGGGGGGAGGGGGGATCGGAAAATCCCAGTTCAAGCCCGGTTTCCCCCATGACGCGCGCCTGTCTCGCGTCGTCAAAACCGCCTTTCACGACGTGAGTGACGACGCGAAACAATATTCACCTAATCCCAGCCAATCCCCGCGCGCGGGCCAGCATCGCCGCGCGTTCGGCCTCGATTCGTTCATACAGTCGCGCCGCCACAATCGGCAGCTCCCACGCCGCGATCTCGTCCATCCCGATTCTACGCTGCGCCATATACCGCTTCAGATAGGTCTGCGCGAATGTCTGGCGCGCGTGCGCCGTCACCCACCGTTTCATCCGGCTCACGTCGATCAACGGTTCGCCTGCTGTCAGCAGCAGCATCGTCCGCGCCACATCCCCCACCGGATTCCCCCTCGACGCGTCGAGCCAGTCAATCATCATCGGCCCGCGCGCCGTCATCAGGATATTATCCGGGTGGAAATCTCCATGACACAGCGCCGATCCGCCGCCCAATTCATCCAGCCGCTTCAAGGCCGCGATCTTGACCTCATCCGGGCTATCCGCCCGCTGAATCCGCTGGCGATAGCGTTCGTGTCCGCCGGTTAATCCCTGTTCCACCTGGACCTCGTGCATTTGAGCATGCAGATCCGCCAACTGTCGCGCCATGGTGATCAGACTCCACGGCTTGCTGGTTAAAACATGCAGCATAGTCGGCCCATCTACCCGCTCATAGATCAACCCGTATCGTCCATCTTCCTGGACGATTTCATAGACTTTCGGTACAGGCAGCCCATTTTCCTGCGCCACGCGTGTATTCTGCGCCTCGACTTCCACCGCCTCACGCGGCATCCATTCCTGGAACAGTTTCAGCACCCGCCCATCATCCCACGCGTAAATAGCCGCTGTTCGTCCTTGCCCAATGACGTCCATGATCTCACCTCCGATTCGCCCGCAGTATAACATGAAGACGTATAATGAGAGGGATAGTATTCACAAGGAGCATTGATGATGAGTGATCCCATCCAGGAACTGGCCGAAGCCCAACGCCGCGAAGAAGCCCGCGATAACGAACGCCTCCAACGTTATCAGGAAGCCGCGCAGCCCCATCGCGCCGTTCACCATTGGGCTGCCGAAATCCGTTATATTCTCACCCGCCTGCTGATCGTCGAAGTCGTCATTTTTGCCATCGTCGCCCTGCTTTATTATGTGATTCTCCAGGGCCGCGACACGCGCGAATTTTCGATGGGCGTGTTGATCGTGGGCGCGTTAATCTTCTCCATCGGTCCCTTCAGCCTCATCGGTACCTGGGGCAACACCCGCAGTTGGACCTATCAATATGCCCGCACGATGGAAGACAACACCGCCCAACACCGTTTTGATCAGGATCGCAGCGATGTGCAAAAGAGCGTCGGCTTGTTTCTGCCCTCCATCTTGATCGGCCTCATCACGATCATCCTCGCGGTGTTAGTCGATACCCTGCTATGATTCCGGCTATCACCGTGTGTGTCGGCGCGGTGGTGCGCCGTGATGATCAGGTGTTGTTTGTTCGCCAGACCTATGGCGACAACCTCACCGGCGTTTGGACTCTTCCCTGGGGTTACGTCGATGGGGTTGATCCCAACAACCAGCTTGAACCGCCGCACATGGCAGCGCTGCGCGAAGTATTGGAAGAAGGCGGCATCACCGCCGACATCGAAGGTTTTCTCGGCTTGCAGAATCACGCGGCCCCGTCCGGCGATCTCCGTCTTTATCTGCTCTATCTATGCCGTCATCGCAGCGGCGATCCCACGCCCGATGGTCACGAAACTGATCGCGCCGCCTATTTTTCGCTCGATGATCTGGCTTCTCTGTCCGATCCCATCGATGATTTTTGTGTGTGGCTGGTCTGTCGTGTGCTGCGGGGCGAATTCCATCTGATCCCGCCCAACCTTGCCAATCCCTACGCACCGCATGCAGCCTTTTTATGATCTGTGGTAAATTTGAACTGGGACTAAATAATAGGAGCGAAAAGCATGCGTCAGATCAGGTGGTGGTTCGGGGTGATGGTGGTTTTCCTTCTGTTTCCCAGCCGGACATCCACCGCGGAAACCGTTTGGCGCTGCGTCCAGCCCAACGGTCAGATGCCCTTGACCGTCTACGCCGAACCGGATTTTTCGTCGGCGCTGCTGACCACGCTTTCCGCTGCTGACACCCTCGAAGCCGATTATTCCCGCCTGTATGCGGCCCTCGACTATAATTGGGTTCCCGTTCGTGCCACGAGTACGGAAGGCTGGACCATTACCGCGCGTTTAAGTCCCTGCTCCTCCGAGTACACCAGTCCGACGCATGATGTCGTCCTGAAAGATGTGAATCAGGACGGCACGCTGGATCATCTCGAAGTCGAAGCCGTTGCCCGCGCGGTGGTCATGTTATTCAATTTCCAGGGCGAAAACGCGGTTTCCGCCGGAAGCGGCACCATCATCAGTCCCGATGGCCTGATCCTGACCAACGCGCATGTGGTCGAAGAGGCCGATTTTATGGTGGTTGCCCTGCTCACCGACATCAATGACCGCCCCGAACCGTTATACATTGCCGACGTTGCCAGCCTGGATGCGGAATTTGATGTGGCGCTGGTCGCCATCCGTTACGATCTCGAGGGCAATCCTATCGACGCTGGCAGCCTGAATCTGCCCTATCTCCCCGCGACCTTGCCCGCCGCCGATGTCTTTCGCGGCGATCCGGTTTACATTTTCGGTTATCCCGGCATCGGCAACGATTATCTCGTCATGACCACCGGGACCATCGTCACCGTCGAAAATGGCACCGTGAATGAAGACCGCCTGCCCATCTGGTACCGCACCGACGCCGAAATTGCGCCCGGTAACAGCGGCGGTTTAGCGGTTAACGGCAACGGGGAATTTGTCGGTGTGCCGACGCTCGTTTCTTCCGAAACCGAAACCGGAGGCCGCCTCGGTGTGATCCGTCCGGTGCAGGTCGCGCTCACCGCCGCCCTGTTCGACCAGACCACAATGGCTGCACTGCCGCCCACGCCGCCGCCTGATCAGGTTACGGTTGAATTAGAGGCGGTTCAGACCGAACACGGCGTGATCGTGGACGATATTCCCGGCCTTCAGATTCATCTTTCCTTTGCCATTTTCGGCTGGCAGGATCAGAGCGCCACCGTCACCGTCCGTTTTTACCAGGATGACATCGCGCTGACCCCCTTGATCAATTCCAAAGCACCCGGCCAATACCGTGACAAAAACGATATTGTGGTCACGGCGGTTCCCATCGCGCCCTGCTGCGCCGAAACCGTCTACGACGATCTGCAACTGTTCCTGCCCTATACCGCGCTGGGCCTCCCGCCTGGCGAATACCGTCTCAAATATGAAGTGGTTATCTCCAATGACGAGTTTGCCTGGGAGCGCTCGCTCACCTGGCAGCATTTGCTCTACACGCGCCGCGCCCCCTAGGAGAAAGTTATGCGCTTGGCGATAATCTTGGCATGGTTTCTGGCTGCGCTCACTCCCACCGCAGTCGCCCAAACCGATGTTGTTCCAATTGATCGCCTTGTCATCCAGGAATGGAACGGCGATCTGTACTTCTACAATGCCAATGCTGACGGCCAGCTTACCCTGCTGACCACACTGACCGATTTTCTCCTGGAGCAAGGCCCCGGCTTCAGCAGCGGCGAGTGGCGCATCTTCCAAATCCCCACTATCGCCGTTTCCCCGGATGGGCGTCATGTCGCCTTTACCGCAAGTGGTCCCGGATGGCGCGCTGCGCTTTTTCTGTACACCGTAGGCGAACCCGAACTGCATCCGGTTGAAGTCCCCGGCGAAGGCACTCTGAAATGGTCGCCCGACAGTCAAACAATTTTGCTGTGCCCCGCCGGATTAGCCTACAATGGAAGCTCACGCACCGTCCGCGACTATTACCTGTATGACCTCGCCGCCGACACGGTCACATTGTTCGCCCCACTCCCGAATACGGCCTGGAACGCGTGGCTGCCCGACAGCAGCGGTTTGATCGGGCATACCACCCATTGCATCGATTATTTGTGTACCGATGAGTTGATCGTGATTGATCGCGACGGGCAAAATCCCCGGCAGCTCACCGATACCCGCGCCCAGTTGCCGCCCAACTTAGCCGGAGACAATTTGTGGTGCGGCATCCGTAATCCGGTCTGGTCGGCGGCGAGCGCCCGCTTTTACTATGTGCTGCGCTGCGATCCGTCCGGCACGGACTGGTACATGGGCCACGATAATCTGTACTCCGTCAGCCTCGAAAGTGATAACCGCCTGGAACTGAATTTGTCGGCGCTCTACCCCGGTGATGAAAATTTCCACCTCACCATTCACGCCATTCATCCCACGCGCGGCGGTCTGATCGAGACAGTGGTAGAAAGAGAATACGTCCGCGCGGGACAGATGCAGGTCGATGTCCAGCTTTTCCAACTCACCGCGCCGAAAAAATGGGAGATCATCTACTCCACATCCGAATCGAGCGGGTTTACTTTTAACGCGTCCGCCTTATCTGAGCCGTATCTCGCGCTGAGTGATGGCGGGTACGATTCAAAGAGTCAACTGACGGTGATCAATCTCGACACTCACACTACAGCCGCCTGGAACACACCGTATATGCCGCTTATCCTGGAATGGCTGGCACCGGAGATATTGCAGTACACCGAATATTCGGGCAACTCGCGCGCCTATTTGAATGCGCCCGAAAAATCCCGCCGCTTGAACGTCAATACGGGAGCCTTCACTACCCTTTTCCCTGGCTTACAAGGAGCCGTGTGGGTGCTGCCGCGCCAGTGAGCTTGCGATATGCTCCTCGCATCAAATTGATAATTTGTGATACTATATGGTTATTGAGAGTGTTTTGAGGGAGTCCATGCACCGCCTGCGCCGCCCAACTGCCTACGATTTTTCACAGATGAGTGCCTACTTCGTCACCGTTGCGGTCAATCGAAGTGAGCCGGTTTTGGGTGATGTCGTCAACAACAATGTCTGGCTGACCGACACCGGACAGGCCGTGACCCAAACCTGGGATTCCCTTCCCGCCGCGCTTCCGGGGATCATTCCCGACAGTTTTGTGATCATGCCCAATCATATTCATGGGGTGGTGTTCGTCCCCCGCCAGGAAAATCCGCTTCCCGCTCTCGAAGCGGTTCTGCGCGCCTTCAAATCCCTGTCCACCCTCGCCTGCAATGGGCAGTTAGGCCGCACGGGTGGCCGTTTCTGGCAGCATGGTTTTGAGTATCACCTGCTCCACGACGAAGCCGATCTCAAACGCGCTCGCCAGTACATCACCGAAGACCCTGCCCGCTGGGATGAAGACGATTATAATCCCGCCCGTGTGGTTCAAGTGATCTGATGCGCACTATCCGCTGGGGCATCATCGGGGTTGGCGACGTGACCGAAGTCAAAAGCGGTCCCGCCTTTCAAAAAGCCGAACATTCCGCGCTGGTTGCCGTCATGCGCCGCCATGCTGATCGCGCGCGGGATTACGCCGAGCGGCACAACGTACCCCAATGGTATGACAACGCCGACGCCCTGATCAACGATCCCAATGTGGACGCCGTCTATATTGCCACGCCGCCCGACTTTCACGCCGAATATACCTATCGTGTCGCGGGTGCAGGCAAACCCGTCTACGTCGAAAAGCCGATGGCCCGCACCGTCAGCGAATGTCGCAGCATGATCGACGCCTGCGCGCACGTGCCCTTGTTTGTCGCCTATTACCGCCGCGCGCTGCCCCGTTTTTTGAAGATCAAGGAACTGCTCGACGCCGGTACCATTGGGGACATCCGCCATGTGCATATCACCCTGATCAAGCCACCCGATCCATCCCTCGATCCCCAGCATCTCCCCTGGCGCGTGCTTCCCGATGTGGCAGGCGGCGGCCTGTTTGTTGATCTCGCCGCTCACACCCTCGATTTTCTCGATTACGCGCTCGGCCCTATCCGATCCGCGTGCGGTTATGCCTCTAATCAGGCGCGTCTCTACCCGGCGGACGACATCGTGAGCGGCAGTTTCGTTTTTGAATCCGGTGTCCAGGGCACAGGCTTCTGGTGCTTCACCGGCTTCCAGTCCGTCGATCAGACCGACATCATCGGCTCAGCCGGACAAATCTCCTTCTCCACCTTCGATACCTCACCCATCCGCCTGCAAACATCCAGCGGTTATGCCGAGTTCGCCATCGACCACCCACCCCACATCCAACAGCCCTTGATTCAGCTCATCGTCAATGATCTGAACGGCCTCGGCCCCTCGCCCAGCACCGGCGAAACCGCCGCCCGTACCACCTGGGTCATGGATCAAATCATGCAGAAACGGTAAGAATTCCAAAACACAATTTGGATCGTAACTAATGGTAATCTCAACGCTCAAACCGGGCATCTGATGCTATAATCACCGCTAGAATTCGATAATGTGTTCTATTGTTTCTGACTCCTCACTGGTAGGGTTTCATGTCTGAAGAAAAACAGTTTGTCCATCTGCACGTCCATACCGAATACAGTCTGCTCGACGGGCTGAGCGACATCAAAAAGATCGTCAAGTATGCCAAGTCGCAGAATATGAACTCCCTGGCGATCACCGATCACGGCGCGATGTTTGGCGCTATCGACTTTTACCGGGCGTGCCAAAAAGAAGGGATCAAGCCCATTATCGGCATGGAAGCCTATCTCGCGCGCCGCAGCCGTTTTGATCGTGACCCCGCCCACGACACCAAACCCTACCATCTGCTGCTGCTGGCGAAGGATCAGACGGGTTATCAAAACCTGCTCAAGCTAGCCTCCCTCTCCCAATTGGAAGGCTATTATTACCGTCCCCGCGTCGATAAGGAACTGCTCGAAAAATATTCACAGGGCCTGATCTGCACGTCCGGCTGTCTTGCCGCCGAAATTCCGCGCATGATCGAGGATGGCAAAGAAGAGCAGGCCAAGCAGACGATTGGCTGGTATGCCGATGTGTTTGGGCGCGACGGCTTTTTCCTGGAACTCCAGCACCACGACATCCCACAGTTGCACACGCTGAACCGCTGGCTGGTTGACAACCAGGGGTATGCGCGTGTGCCGCTGATCGCGACTAACGATGTGCATTACATCAAAGCCAACGACTATGACGCGCAGGATACCCTGCTCTGTATTCAGACCGGCGCGCTGAAAAACGAACAGAACCGGATGCGCATGACCGATCCTAGCTATCACCTGCGCTCCCCCGAAGAAATGTGGCAGTTGTTCGGCGACGTGCCCGACGCGCTGAACAACACGCTGTGGATTGCCGAGATGTGCAATGTCAACCTGGACTCGAAGGGTTATCACCTGCCCGTTTTTCCCGTTCCCGAAGGCTTTGACGCCGAAACTTATCTCCGCCACCTCTGCGAACAGGGCATCTACTGGCGCTACGGCGACTATGCTGATAGCGATCCCGTCATCCGCGACCGGCTGAACTACGAACTCGATGTGATCCACACGATGGGCTTCGATACCTATTTCCTGATCGTGTGGGACTTGTGCGAGTTCGCCCGTCACGCCGACATTTGGTGGAATGTGCGCGGTTCCGGCGCGGGCAGTGTCGCCGCCTACTGCCTGGGAATCACCAGCATTGACCCCTTGAGCAACAGCCTCCTTTTTGAGCGTTTTCTCAATCCGGGCCGTGTCTCGATGCCCGACATCGACATGGACTTCCCCGAAGATCGCCGCGCCGAGATGATCCAATATTGCGCGCAGAAATACGGTGAAGACAAAGTCGCCGCTATCATTACCTTTGGAACCATGGGCAGCAAAGCCGCCATCCGTGACGTAGGCCGCGCGATGGACATGCCGCTTCCCGAAGTGGATCGTGTCGCCCGCCTGATCCCCACCGCCGCCAAAGCCATTCTTTTTGATGACGCGCTGGGCGACGATCCCGAAAAAGCCATTCCCGATCTCAAGCAGGCTTACGAGAGCGATCCGACTGCCCGCAAATTGATTGATGCCGCCCGCGAACTCGAAGGCGTCACCCGCCACGCCAGCACCCACGCCGCCGGAGTGATTGTCGCGGACAAGCCGCTGGACGAATATATTCCGCTGCACCGTGTCACCAGCGGTGCCGGAGACGATGCGCCCGTCAAGCAAGTGACGCAGTTCCCCATGGAAACCTGTGAATCGATTGGGCTGCTCAAAGTAGACTTTCTCGGCCTCTCCACGCTCACCATCATGCGCCGCGCCTGCGACCTGATCGAGCAGTATCACGGGATTCGCTACGACCTTTCCAATATTCCCTACCGCCCCGATCCCGACAATCCCGACATCACCCGCCGCATCGAAGAAATGTTCAAGATGTTGAGTCGCGGTGAAACCATCGGCGTCTTCCAACTGGAATCGCAGGGCATGCGCCGCATGCTCACCGATATGCGCCCCTACAAATTTGAGCATATCGTCGCTGCTGTGGCGCTCTACCGTCCCGGTCCGATGGACTATATCCCGACCTACAACCGTCGCCTGCATGGTGAAGAAAAAGTTGAATTTTTGCACCCCAAATTGGAGAAAATCCTCTCAGAAACTTATGGAATTTGTGTAAGTGGCGATTCGCTGGTGATCGATGTCGAGACCGGGCAGCGGCATCGCGTCGATCAGTTGGCGGCGCATGTCGGCAAGATGACCGTTCAGGGCGTGGACGAGAACTACGCGCCTGCCGTCGGTCGCGTCACTCACTTGATCGACAACGGCGAAAAGCCCGTTTACCGGATAACGCTGCGCAACGGCGCGAGTGTAAAAACCACCCACGATCACCGCTTCCTGACCGAGAATGGTTGGATGCCTCTCAATACCCTTAAAGTGGGAAATTATGTCGCTACTCCACCTTATTTGATCGAACCTGAGAACACTGTTGAGGTAAATCGGGAAAAGCTGCGTATTTTGGCGTACTTGATTGCAGATGGAAGTCTAGCAAGCGGTTGCTCAGTTGATTTTGTGAACAAAGAACAAGTTCTTCTTGACGAATATGTCCGTTGTTTGCGTGTATTTGAAGACCTAGAACCCGTCTACACTGCTCAGATTCATGATGTCACGCGCGTTGGTGTTCGTAGCCGCAAATACAAGTCTGTAAACAATCTTTTGGCTTGGATGCGCGAACTTGGTTTCAAATATCCGCCTGGACTGAAACATCCGCGTGGAGTGCGCAGCCATGAAAAGTCTATACCGGAGTTTGTATTTAGACTAAATAATACTGAGCTTGCTTTCTTTGTTGCGTCACTGTGGGATTGTGACGGATATATTGATAATACGCTCTGTCACTACAAAACAATCTCCTCAAGACTGGCTAAAGATGTGCAAACGCTTTTGCTTCGGCTTGGAATAACCTCAACAATTTATGTCTCAAGTTACGAGTCAGTTCGTGGCAAACGCAATGCCTATCAAGTCACTATATACGAGACTACCCGACTTTCTCAACTCCTCGCCCCTCATATGCTGACTGCAAAAAGGAACGTGAGTTGCAGATCAGTAGCCTACCCCACAATTGACCGCATGCATTTTATTCAGGAAGTCAAGCAGGCCTCGCCCCTTTCTGTTAGACAACTCACTGCTCAGTTTGGCGTTGCTCGAATGCATTTTACTAGAAAGGCGCGAGAAACTAGGCCACGCATAGCAGTGCAGGTTGTGGCCTCATTAGCAGATCGCCTCCCGCTACCATCGATAGAACCGTTACTAAACGTTTCTTGGCAAGAAATTGTGTCTATCGAGCCGGAAGGCATCGAGCACGTCTACGACCTGACCGTCGAAAGCATCCATAATTTCGTTGCCAACAATATTGTTGTCCACAACTGCGTATATCAAGAACAGATCATGCAAATTGGCGCGGAACTCTTCGGCTATTCCCTCGGTGAAGCCGACTTGATGCGCCGTGCAGTGTCCAAAAAGAAGAAGGAAGATCTATTCAAGCACCGCAAAACATTCGAAGAACGCGGCCCTGAACACGGCGTCGATCCCGAAACCGCGAACAAAATCTTCGATGATATTGAATTCTTCGCGCGCTACGGCTTCAACAAAAGTCACGCCGCCGACTACGCTGTACTCACCTGCCAGACCGCCTATCTGAAATGACACTACCCGCACGAATACATGGCCGCGCTGATGTCCGTCCACCGTGACGACTCGGCCAAGGTCAGCCTCTTCGCGGCGGACTGCAATCGTATGGGCATCGAAGTCCTGCCTCCCAACGTCAATAAGAGCATGGTCGATTTCACCATTGAATCCATTGGCAAAGACAAAAAAGGCATTCGTTTCGGCATGGGCGCGGTGAAAAATGTCGGACTCGGCCCCTGCGAACACATTATCCAATGCCGTGCAGACGGTGGCCCCTTCCGCAACCTGGATGACTTCTGTCATCGCGTGGATATGCGTGTCGTGCAGAAGCGCGCCCTGGAATCGCTGATCCGCGTGGGTGCGCTGGACGAATTCGCGCCGCGCCCGGTGTTGGTCGCCGCGATTGATCGGATTCTCAGCTTCTCCGCCGACTACCACAAAGCCAAAGACATCGGCCAGATGAGTCTCTTTGGCGACAGCGGCAGCGGTGCAGGTGTGGGCGGTGAGAGCATCCTCAGCCATCTCCCCAACGTCGAAAAGTTCGACCAGCGCGAGATGCTCCGGTGGGAAAAGGAACTCGTCGGCCTTTACGTCACCGATCACCCCTTGCGCGCCCTGGCCGAAAAATTTGTGGGGTCCAATTTCGTCAACAGCGCCGATTTAGTCGAATTGGGTGATGCCGCCAATGGCAAAGCGGTGCGCGTCGCCGGATTAATCACCAACATCCGCCAGATCGTCACCAAAAAAGGCGATACGATGGCGATCCTCACCCTCGAAGACATCACCGGAACCGTTGGCGCAGTCCTTTTCCCGCGTTCGTGGGAAAAATTCCGCACGATGATCGTTGAGGATCGGGTGGTCGTCGTGACCGGAAAAGCCGACACTACACGCGGCGATGTGCAAATCGTGGTGGATGAAGTGTCCCAGAACTTCGAATCCGTCACGGCGGATGGGCCAGAACTCAATAAACTGCAAAACGCGACCTTTGCCTGGATGGACAATGACAGCGAATCGGGCAGCGAGAGTATCGTCGATCAGAATGTGCCCGCCCCCGTTGAACACATACCCCACCCTGCTCCTGTCAAATCGTCAGTCAGCGAGGCGGGTATGGTCACAGATCGAGAAATGCCCGGCTGGTTGGAAGACGAAGAAAACGGCTGGCACCCCCAACCCGATTTCGTCTACGATGATGAGCAGGGCCATTTGCTTGGCACGAAGGAAGAAAATGGGAACGGGAACGGTAATCACACCGCGCCAGAAGCCCCTGCCGCCCGCCCGCGTGACGCCCGTGACACCGCGCCTGCCGCACCCGTCACCCTGCGCCGCGAGCGTAAAGCGCCCGCCAAACGCGAACCGGAACCCGCCGCCCAACCAGGCCGTTTGCTCGTCCTCACCATCGAACGCTCTGGCGACAACGAGAAAGATCAGACTCGCATCCGGCGTCTGCACGGCTATATCACCCAGTTCCCCGGCCAGGATCGTTTCTGTTTTATTTTTGTTGGGGGTGGCAAAAAGAAAGTCCGCATGGATTTCCCCCAGCCCATCGAAATCAACGATGAAGTGCTCGCCCATGTGGATGGCAAATTGGGTAAGGAGTGCGTCGAGGTGCTCGAAAACGAATGGTAGTCGCTGTCATTGTTGGTCTTCGCCTGGGACTGAAAAATCCCAGGCGAGCAGATCACAATATCAGCGAATGGGCGACTCCGTCCGCGGTTCGGACGCAGCCAATGCCGCCAGCCCCTTGACCGCCTGTTCAAAATACTGCTGCCAGCGGTTCGCCACCAACGGCTTGACCAACCCCATCAGCGTGCCGTGGAATACTTCGACATTGCTCACCCGTGTCCGGTTCGCGCTAACCGTTTCAAAGCGCCAGATGTGACACGACTTTATCCCCTTCTCGTCCTTCGACCACATCACCTGTTCCTCCGGCACCACCGCCCCGACAGTTTCCGCCGAGGTCATTTTTCCGACTGGAAAGCCCAGGTTAAGTTCCTGCTCAAACGTCGCTCCTGCCACCCATCCTGCTGGGCCGCTCCACCGGGCAGCAAGATGCAGGGGCTTAGACCAGTTCGGCCACGCTTCCAATCTCGCCCACGTTTCCCATAGAATTGCGCGTGGAAGATCGACCTCCTGTGAGGCCGACACCACAACCGTTTTCCAGGTTGCCTTCTCAAGCCCGATTTGTTGCAGCGCCGTTTTGACCGGATCCATCTTTTCGCTCCAAAACTTTACATCGCGACAAAACCCATCTGTTCCAGGCTTTTGACCGATGCGCCGATTAGATATTGGTAATCACTCGAATCCGCAACTCCCGCCGGCGGTCCGCCGGGGAAACTGCTGGCTTCGGCATACACAAAATCGCACCGCCCCCGATCCATCCGGCAAATGACCGTAATCCATTCCCCAGACTCAGATCGGCCAACTTCCTTACGATAGAACATCGCTTTTTTTTTCGTCATAAGCACCTAGCTCTTTATGGTTTATATCAAATCAGGTTTAATTTCCCACACCTTGACCTCACCCTCTTGGGTACCGGTAGCTAAGAGTGTCGCATCGGGTGAAAACACACAGGTCCGAATCGGGCTGCGATGGGCTTGAAACTCGAAGGGAACAGAACCGTTACTATACGGCAGTTGCCAAAATAACAGGCGACCATCGGACAATCCGGCAGCTAACCAGTCGTTATCCGGCGAAAAGTCCACTGTGACGATGGGTTCATCACACCGGGTCAACAGATTTACCTGGCGTTTATCCCACCGCCATACCTTGACGACGCCCTGTTCGGATGCGGACGCCAACAGGGTGCCATCAGGCGAAAATTTCACGCAGCGAACGCCATTATCCAAAATCGATTGCGGGCGGCGATTCGGAAACTGCCACAGTTGAATCACGTTTTCATACGCACACGCCAGCGAAGAACCATCGGGCGAAAAGGTCAGAAAAAAAGCGTCGTTAACCGATTCATTTAAGGTGATACATCCCGGTCTTGACCAGTCATTGAGCATCCAGACTACCAGAAACCCGTCACTGTGGACACACGCCAGTTTGGATCCGTCCGGCGCAAACGCGAGCGAGGCAATCGGGGCTTGGTGTTTTTTAAGTTCTCTAAACACACGCCGATCCCCTAACTTCCACAGCCGCAGGATGGGGTCATCGGACCCCGACGCCACAATATCCTCATGCGGATGCACACCGATGGAACGCACCGGGCGGTCATGTTCTCCAAATTTGATCATTCTCCGGCTGTAACGGGTCCATAGCTGAATCGTTCGATCTTCGGAACCGGACATCAACCCCACGCTGTCTCTCGAAAAAGCCAGACAGGTCACTTTATGTCCCTGGTGCCCATTCAATACTGCGATTTCGCTGCAAAATTGGGGCGGTGGCGAAGAAGGCGTTATCGATGGAGCGCTAACGAAGATTTGCAGCCGTTTGAGCATATCTTCAACTTTATAGCGCATCTCCTTAGCCGAATGGATATTCCCTTGAATTTCGTCCAGCCAGCGGGCGAATACAACCGTCGGGTCTTCGCGGGTTGGCAAAGCGGCCTGAATTACCGGCAGCGATGTATGATTGGGACTTTCTTTAATCTTCTCGGCACTGTTCTTTTCGGCAATCAGCCCCTTTTCAGCAAAAATTCGCCGCAAAACAACATCTTGTATTTCGCGCAATCGATTCGCCGCTTCAACCAGTTGAAGGGCTTCCATCAAACGAATCGCCAAAAAAGCAATATGAAGCGCATCTTCATTATTCAAAGTGTTGCTGTGCGATTTGTTGTTGCGGTAGGCAATGAGAAGTTTTATATAGTCACGATAAAGTTGTTGGTTATGCGGATCGGGGAAAAAATCATTCCTGACCTTATAGTTATCGAGCAGTTCCAGCCAATAAGTGATCTCTCCTTTCTTTAGAAATTTCTCTTTGCTTTGAAAAATAAAATCGGGAAGCTCTCTCTGGCGGTTCTTATTCACAGCGTACAGCGCTTCTTTAATCTCATTGAGGAATGTTGGCGGCCATTTTCGCTGATAGTAATCCATGACGAAAAGCGCTAGTGCCTCTTTAATGGTGTTGAGTATATCATCCACCAGATTCGAGCATGTCTTTTCTAATGACATAGCAATGCCTTATCAGTTTTTAACATCTGCAAATTCCAAAACTGAATTATGATGAAGCTGAACTGTATGGTCAAGTGATGAGCTTGAGATAACTGCTATCCCGGCACCAGCACCACCCCGATTCCATCGGGATCGCGGACCACCGCCCCATCGGGATGATCCTCAACCAGCCCGCCCGCCGCTTGTATACGGTCTACCGCCGCATCCCACCCCGCTGGAATCACCAGTGCATATTCGATCAGTCCAATCGAATCGGGTGGCGGCGGTGGAGCACCCTCGCCGATCCAGGTATTCAGTCCAATATGGTGGTGATACCCGCCCGCCGCTACAAACAGCGCGCCGGGATAAGACCGCTGCGTCACATCCAGCCCCAGAATATCACAATAAAAGGCTTCCGCGTCCCGCAGTCGTGACACCTGAAGATGGATATGCCCAATATCGGTCAGGGGATCAATCCCATCCCACGGCGCGCCATCCTGTGCCGTCGCTAACAAATCGGGGATATCGAGCGCCTCCGTCACCATCATCACCTGCCCGTTTTCATCATACCGCCATTGTTCGGGAGCGCGATCCACATACAGTTCGACTCCATTATTATCGGGATCAGGCAGATAGATCGCCTCACTGACTCCATGATCGGCGTTTCCATGCAGCGGCCACCCATGTTCGGCCAGCCGTCGGAAAACGCGCGCCAACGCCCGCCGGTTCCCAAAGCGAATCGCAACATGGTACAGTCCTGTCGTACGCGCTGGTTTTCGCCGCGCGCCCCGCTGTCCGGTCAAGATGATTTGCGCCGGGTAATGTCCGCTGGCCGACAACAGTGCCAGGTTCTCTTCCTCGCGGATCACCCGAAATCCTAACAACTCGCGATAAAACCCCAGCGACGGCAGCACGTCCGGCACCCGCAGGTTCACATAGCCCAGATGCGTATCAGCAGGTAAATGGCTCATATTTCCACTTCCCCCTTCAATAATCGACTTCTCACAATTATAAGAATTATAGTATTGAATTCGCGCGACTGCCCCTTGGACCATTCCAGGAATCCCACCTATAATGAATACCTTGCATCCTGGGAGAATACGTTATGAAGTCTACACAATACGCCTTGCGCTTTGAATCCTGGATCAATTCGCGCAAACTCGCTTTTTTTATCGTTTTTCTGCTCATCACCGCCTTTTTTTATGCCTACGCCTCGTATCGCCAGTTAACGCAGATCAACACCAAAAATTACTGGTGCGACCAGGAATCCTATGTCTTTTACGCCATGCGCCTGCACGACAATCCTGACTATATTGGCGACTACAACCGCATGCCCATCTACCCCTGGATGCTCTCATTCATTTACGACTCCTCCATGACCGAGGACGATTTTTTTGATCGTGCCAAAGTCTTCAACATCGCACTGTCCGGGGTTGTCCTGTTAGCTGCCTTTGCGCTTTTCCTGCGCCTTTTCCCGAAACTTATCGCTATCAATTTGATGCTGCTCGTCACATTTACGGTGTATATTTTCAAATCAGCCTACATCCAGACCGAGATGTTGTTTTTTTTCCTCAACTTTTGCGTGTTCCTGCTCCTCTTACAGATGTTGATCAAACCGGGTTGGCGGCTGGCCCTGCTGACCGGAATTTTGCTCGGTATCACGCACCTGACCAAGGGATCGGTGATGGTCGCGCTGGGAATTTTCCTGTTTGTGTTCGCGCTGCGCGCCGTCTATCTGGCCTACCGCGCCCGCACGCTCAAGCCAGTATTGTCCCAGGCCGCGTATGCCCTGCTCATCGTCGTGACCTATATCGCCGTGATCTGGCCGTACATCCGCACCAGCAAGCGCGTCTACGACAGCTACTTGTTTAATCTAAATACCACCATCTACATGTGGTACGATTCGTGGGCTGATGTCAAAGAGGGCGCGTGGTTGTACCGCGATCAGGAAGGTTGGCCGCCCATCGACGTCCCCACCATGCAAACCTATCTCCAGCAAAAATCTCCCGCCGATATCGCCGCCCGCATCCTCGACGGGTTCCGCGTCATGATCCAGCGTCACACCTATCGCGGTGGTTATGGCTATTTTTGGTATATCCTGACCTTT
>DATAMF010000683.1:0-11699 GCA_036260665.1 Aggregatilineaceae bacterium
ATACAGTCCGGCCTTCCACACCACATCCAGCGCGAACAGTCCCGTCGTGAAAGCCGCGCCCGGCACCGCGATAACCCCCGCCACCACGCAGATCGCCGCTATCCGTTGGTGCTCAAACGGCAGATCGTGCGTCTGCGCCGCATAATACACCGTCAGCACCAGCCGCACGGCATACCCGAAGATCGTCCCATACGCCGCGCCCACGATGCCCAGTTCGGGGATCACCAGCAGGTTAAATCCGATATTCGCCACGCCTGCCGCTACCGTGGTCAGCCCCACCGCCGCCGTCTTTTTGTGCAGCATCAGCACATCCGCATAGCGTCCTGCCAGCCCGTTCACAAAGTAACCCACCGTCACCAGCGGCACAATCGTCCACGCATCATGGTACGATTTCGCCGTCATCACCGCCACCGCTTCCCGCGCAAACACCGTCACCACCAGCGCCAGCGCCGCCGTGAGCATCACGAAATACGTACCAAACGCCGGAATATGTTCCCGCCGTCCTTCCGTGCTGGCTCGAAAATACCATGGTGCCCACGCGTTGCTGATCGCCGTGATCACGACGCCAACCACCAGCCCAAACTGGTACCCAACCGTATAAATGCCGACATCCCCCAGCGATACGAACTTCCCCAGGATGATCCGATCCGAAAAATTCAGCACCCAGCTAAACAGCATATGCGGCACCAGCGGCAGACTGAACAGCAGCGCCGGGATCAGAATCTCCCGTTTGAGCGTGATCTGCACCTGCCGCGCCACAATCCACACCGTTGGCCCCAGCATGATCAGCCCACCGGCCAGCCTGCCCCACAACGCGCCCGCTGCGCCCTGCTCCAACCCGACCACGAAAAGCAGCGTACCTGCCGTTGCCAGCAAAAAACTGCTCAGGCTGTACATCGCATACCGCACCGCCTGCCCGCGCACATAATACAGCGGCAGCACCACCGCCAGTCCCAGCGTATTCACCACCACAACCATCAGGATCAGCACGATATACGGCGCAAACGCGACATCCTGCCCGAACAGCGGCCACACCAACGGCCCAATGAGCAGCAGCAGCACAGTCAGGCCAACGCTGAACAACACCAGGAACACCGTCAGCGTGCCCAGAAACCGCCGAATCTCCAGGTCGCTCTTCTGATCAAAATACAACCGGGCCAGCGCCGCCCGTAACCCCAACCCAAACAGCACTTCCAGCACCGACCCCGCCGCCAGCGCAATGGAGAGTACACCGTAATCGGCAGTGGACATATACGCCGTATACAGCGGCAGCAGCAAAAAGTTGATCGCCTGCTTCAGAATATCGCTGATCGCATACGTGCCGGATCGTCCGAGCAGCGCCGCCAAATCGCGGCGTGCGCCGGTTGATGGAGAAGAAATGGTGTTCACACAAGAGTCCGTTCGACAGTGAATATTATAAGCCTAGACTGGCAGCCAGCAGAGTTTGCCGATCAACCAGGCCGAGAAGATAGCCCTGATCGTCCACCACCACAACCCTTTTTCGCCCCTCACGCATCATCATATTAATCGCGTCCAGCACCCCAGTTTCCTGGGACGCCGACAGCACCGTTTTGGACATGATCTCCCTGGCCGTCGCATTTCCCCGCCCAACATCCTTGCCCAGCACGCGCGCGGCCAGCGCTCGTAAGATGTTAGGGCGAATGCCCGGAGCCACACGCGCGACCAGATCGCCTTCGGTGATAATCCCAACCGGATGCCGTGCATCATCCAATACAATCACATATGTCATACTGGCGCGCAGCATTTTCTCCACTACATCAACCAGATCATCGGTCGTATTGACCGTCGGAATCTGCACCGTCATCACCTCGCCTAAAGTTCGTCCCGATGGAGCTTCAGCCGTTTGTTCCGGTTTTCCATTTTTTTGATCGGTCATGGTGCGAAGAATATCCAGGCGGCTGACCATGCCGACCAACTGCTGATGAGCATCAATCACCGGCATGCGCTTGAGCTGGTGATCCAGTAATTTTTGCACCACATGACCAAGTGCTTCATCCGTCTGTGCGGTATAAACCGGTGAAGTCATAATCTCAGCCGCCGTTTGATCCTGCCGAACCTGAGCGAATAAGACCTCCAGATCGGCAGCTTCGAGGCGCTGTCCGACGGCTAAACGCACCGGCATTCCTGCTTTCCGCAGCAGATCATCTTCCGTGATAATCCCAACCACCTGTTTATGTTCGTCCACCACGGGCAATGCCCGGAACATCTGCCCTAACAGCAGTTCGATCACGCGGCGCGCTGGTGTGTCAGGGGTAACAGCGGTCACGGACCGTGTCATCACCTCACTGATCGGCAGATCAGAAGGCAGTGGCTGCAAATCACGATGAGAGTATTTGATGATGTCGATGTCTTCCAGCGTGATCAACCCTTCACGCACCATCGGCTGGACTAATGCCAGAGTTTGTTCAATCCGCTCTGGTGTATCGACAACCGTGATCACGACAGGCAGATCAACCGACAACCGCTCTACCGCCTCAGACCGGATACGGCTGTGCGCCCCAAAACCAGCAAGGCCGCGCATGACGGTTGCGCCAGCCACGCCATTTTTGCGCAGCATTTCAAGGATGCTCATGTGCAAAGAACGCCCGCGCCACGAGTCGCTTTCACCAATATAGATAATTAGCCGCTTGCCAGGAATCGTCACGGCTGCCGCCTCCCTACCCTAACCGTTTACCCAGTGTCAGGCCGAGCAGTGCCCCACAGAGACACAGGAGATTAGTCCCCAGAATGTTACTCCACATTCCGATCCAATCGCCACTTCGTCCTAAAGCAACGCTTTCATTCGCATAGGTTGAAAAGGTGGTGTACGCGCCGAAAAAACCCACCGCGATCATCAGGCGCAGGCGCGGATCGGCAGTCAAATGATTCTGTGACCATGCGATAAACACACCGAGCAGGCACGAGCCGCTGGCATTAATGATGAGGGTACCCCAGGGGAAAAGCTGGCCGATCTGCTTAGCGGCCCAACCAGATACCCAATAGCGTAGATTTGCCCCTAGAACGGCCCCCAAACCAATCGTCAGAAATGTCTCAATCTGCTGTCTCATATCGCTCCGACCCACAAAAAACCCGCCGTGAGGCGGGCAGATCAATCGTATTTCACGCGACTCCCACCACCAGTAGGAGTCATTAGCCCGGTTGGGCAGTTCCGGCGAACTCCATCGCCGTTCAAGCATACAAAAGAATCGGGCCGTGCGTCAAGTCCCTTTTTACGGCTGCTCTCCCGCCCCATCATTCGAAGGTTCGACGGTGGATGATTCGGTACTTGGCTCAATGCGCGGCGTCAACCTCACCAGCCGCGCCACCGCTTCCTTCGCCTTCATCGAGATCACATAATCGCCCTTCGCGGCGCGTTTAGCGTGTGTGGCGGTGCCGATCTTAATCAGTTTGGGATTACCCTTGTCTGTCACCAGCACAAGATAATCTTCCAACTGCCCCACCGTTGCCACCGCCAATCCTTCGGCGTCCGTCGGCATTTTGATCGTGATCACGCCGCTACCCGCCCGTCCCTGCGTCGGATACTCATCGAGAGGCGACACCTTCGCCACGCCGGTATTCGTACACACGAACACACTCGCGTCCGCTTCGGCCAATCCCACACCGATCACCCGATCCTGTTCGCTGCCCAGTTTGATCGCGCGCATGCCGCCCGCGCCTAATCCAGTAGGCCGCACCTCGGACGCCCGGAACCGGATCGCTTGCCCCTGAAGCGTGGTCAGGAGTATTTCACTCTCATCATCCACATACCCAATCCAGATCAGCCGGTCTTCCTGTTCCAGGTCCATAAATTTGAAGGCGTTCGACACCAGCCCCGGCAGATCGTCCAGCCGCAGCCGTTTGACCTCCCCCAGCGCGGTGATCGCCGCCAGATACCCCGTATCCAAACTCGGCGGCAGACTCAGCACCACCGCGATCTCATCCTCTTTCGTCAGCGGGCAGAACGTCGAAAAATGCTGGCCCTGTTCGGCGTTGTTCGACTGCGGCAGCAGTTTTGTCGGAATCGTCGCTGCCGTTCCATTCGCCGTAAACAGGTACAGTGTATGGATCGTATTGCTCCCCAGCATCGCCAGCGGCGGATCCTGCGCCTCGCTTGTGACCTTGAGCGGCACATCCTCATACGTCCGGCTGAGCAGGCCGCTTTCCGTCAGCGTCACCCAGGTATCTTCATTCGGCCCCAGGAAATCACCCGCCTGGATGCTCCCCGCCGGCCCATTGATAATCACCGTGCGGCGCGGATCAGCATACTTATCCCGAATTTCCTTCAATTCCCGCGCCACTTCGATTCGCATGATTTGAGGGCTGGCGAGCAGCGCTTCCAGCATCTTGATGAGTTCCATCTTTTCCTTATACTCATCTTCCAGCTTATTGCGCTCCAACGCCGCCAACCGCCGCAGTTGCATCGCCAGAATCGCTTCCGCCTGCCTATCCGACAAATGGAATTTCTTGCGCAGGTTAGCGTGGGCTGTATCTACCGTGCGTGAACGCCGGATCGTATCGATCACTTCATCCATATTTTTGAGCGCGATCAGCAGGCCTTCCAGAATATGCGCCCGCGCTTGGGCTTGCGCCAGATCGTATTCGCTGCGTTTGCGGATGATGTCCAGCCGGTGTTCCAGGTAGACCTTGAGCATCTGTTTCAGGCTCAGCATCCGCGGCTCGCCGTTCACCAGCGCCAGGTTGATGATGCTGAACGTGCTTTCCAGCGGCGTATATTTAAACAGGCTCGCCAACACCGCCAGCGGATCAGCGGTGCGGCTGACATCGATCACCATTCGTAGTCCGGTCCGATCACTCTCGTCCCGCAAATCCGAGATGCCTTCGATTCGACCATCGCGCGACAGTTCAACAATGCGCTCAATCAGGTTAGATTTATTCGTCTGGAACGGAATTTCGCTGATGATAATACGGCTGCGCCCGCGCCCCAGGTCTTCAATATGTGCCTTCGCCCGGACGCGCACTTTCCCGCGTCCCGATGCATACGCCGTCCGCAGTTGATCTTCCCCGGAACCATTTTCAACCGAATAAACCACCCCACCGGTTGGAAAGTCCGGCCCTTTGATGAAACTCATCAGTTCGGGTACGCCAATATCGTCCAGTGCCGTCCAGTTATTCAGCATAAAAATCAGCGCATCGCACACTTCGCCCAGGTTGTGCGGCGGCACACTGGTAGACATCCCCACCGCGATCCCGGATGCCCCGTTGACCAGTAGATTAGGAAAGCTCGCCGGCAGCACAATGGGTTCTTGCAGCGTGCCATCAAAATTATCGTCAAAGCCGACGGTTTCTTTTTCTATGTCTTGCAGCAGTTCGATCCCCAGCGATGCCATCCGTGCCTCGGTATAGCGCATCGCCGCCGGAGCATCACCATCAATACTTCCGAAGTTACCCTGCCCATCGACCAGTTCATAACGCATGGAGAAATCTTGCGCCATGCGTACCATCGCGTCATACACCGCCATATCCCCATGCGGGTGATATTTGCCCAGCACCTCACCGACGATGCGGGCACTCTTTTTGTAGGCGGTGCCGGGACGCATTCCCATGTCATACATGGCATACAAAATACGGCGGTGAACTGGCTTCAGCCCGTCGCGGGCATCAGGCAGCGCGCGCGCCACAATGACGCTCATCGCGTAATCCAGGTATGATTCCTGCAATTCGTCGTTAATATCTCGTTGACGGACGAGTCCAGTTTCTGTAGTCATGGATTCCTTCTCGCTGCGTGCCCCAAAACGCCGTGTAGTGTAAAGAATAGTGTCTATACTGTCAATCCGACCAGTAAGAACATTTGTTCCGACTTCAAATTATAGTTGATTTTTCCCTTCTTTGCTAGTAGATGGTCCACTTGACCTACCATAAAACCCATCTTTTGGGGGGTGTTTTGAGTGTAAATCGATCTATGATGTATGAGAATTGTTTTATCCCTAAAACCGGAGAAAATCTAGGGGAAAAAGGTATTTTCTTTCTGAAAAACGGGTGTATAATAACCATGAAAACTCGTAGGGGCCGCGATGAAGGCTCCGTGACAATTCTCTGTGTGGGTACGAAGCCGATCTCGGATCGGCTTTTATAATGGGAGTGTATCATGGAAGATCTGAACATCGATGTCGAAGAACAACCTCCGTCCGAATCCGCCGAACCTCCTGGCTCCGGTAGGCCAACGCTTACCCCTGCACCAACCCAACTGAATACTACACCTCGCCCAGCTTTTTGGGCGGATGTTCCCGACGAAAAATGGAACGACTGGCGCTGGCAGTTAGCGAATCGACTGAATTCGCTGGACGAACTGGCCCACATTATTCACCTGACTCCCGAAGAAATCGAGGGTCTGACGGCAGACGATAAGTTCCGGGTGGACGTTACTCCCTATTTTGCGAGTTTAATTGATCCCGATGATCCTCACTGCCCGGTCCGCCGCCAGGTGATTCCCTTGGGGCGTGAATTAGCCGCGTTTGATGGCATGATGGAAGACAGCTTGGCCGAAGACAAACACAGTCCCGTGCCTGGTTTGGTCCATCGTTATCCAGATCGCGTGCTGATGCTCATCACGACCCAATGCGCAAGCTACTGCCGCTACTGCACTCGCAGCCGCATCGTGGGCAATCCGGGAGCGAACTTTAGCCGCGCCGAATTTGAACTTCAACTCGACTATCTGCGTCGCACTCCCCAGGTGCGTGACGTTTTGATCAGCGGTGGTGACCCGCTGACCCTGGCTCCTAAGCAGTTAGAATTTATTCTGGCTGGCTTGCGCGCCATCCCGCATATCGAAGTCATTCGCATCGGCAGCCGCGTCCCGGTTTTCCTGCCGCAGCGCATCACCGACGAATTCTGCGATATGCTGAAAAAGTATCATCCGCTGTGGTTGAACATCCATGTCAACCATCCCAAAGAGATCACGCCCGAACTCAGCCGCGCCCTGGAAAAACTCGCTTTTGCGGGTGTTCCGCTCGGCAACCAGAGTGTGCTGCTCGCCGGAATCAACGACAGCGTGAACATTCAGCGCGAACTGGTTCACAAACTGGTCCGTAACCGGGTCCGTCCGTACTATCTCTACCAGTGTGACTTGGTCAAAGGTGCCGGTCACTTCCGCACCACAGTTGCCAAGGGCATTGAGATCATTGAAGGGCTGCGCGGCCACACCAGCGGTTATGCCGTCCCGACCTATGTCGTGGATGCTCCCGGCGGCG
This sequence comes from Aggregatilineaceae bacterium, assembly GCA_036260665.1. Taxonomy (GTDB): domain Bacteria; phylum Chloroflexota; class Anaerolineae; order Aggregatilineales; family Aggregatilineaceae; genus DATAMF01. The sequence goes on from DATAMF010000683.1 coordinate 7,209, forward strand.
GTGGCAAGATTCCCGTCATGCCCCAATACCTGATCAGTCAGGCTCCGGGCAAGATCGTCCTGCGCAACTACGAAGGCTTCATCACCACCTATGATGAGCCGCTCGACTACGACCCACACGCCATCGATCACCTGGATCGACAGGCCGCTGTGCGCCTCGAAGCCGGACAGGGCGGCGTTTCCGCGCTGCTTGAAGGCCGCGCCAATACCATCAAGCCCGAAGGCTTCGATGATATTCACAAGCGTGATGGCATCCAGCACCGCCTGAACATGGACGACCAGAAATGGCAGCGTTTCCGTATGGACCAAAACGATACTGCGCCTGCTGCGAAGAAGACGAACGGCAACGGTCACAATGGGAATGGTCATAACGGCAATGGTAACGGCCATAATGGGAATGGCAACGGAAACGGCCATAAGCCCAACGGCAAAAATGGTCACAACGGCCACAAGTTAGATTAGTCCTCTCATAGTGTGGAGCAGGTGCTGCTTGCTCCACATTGACCTCCTTTTGAGCATTTAAGATGGAGCTACCAATGCGCGTCGCCGTACTCGCCAATCTAAAGAAGAATGCCCCTCACTGGGAAGGCATGCCCGCCGATCAGTGGGATGATCTTGACAGTCCTCGCACCGCCGATTCGATTGTCGAGGCGCTGCAAAACGCCGGGCACGAGGCAGTTTTTATGGAAGCCAGCATCCACCCGCCCTACAGCCTGATCGAGCGTCTGAAGGAATTTAAGCCGGACCTGTGCTTCAATATCGCTGAGAGCCACTTTGGGGACAGCCGCGAATCCCAGGTGCCTGCCATTCTGGAAATGCTGCGCATTCCGTATACGGGCAGCAAATTACTGACGCTGGCCTTGGCCCTCGACAAGCCCATGACCAAGCGTGTCCTGCTCTATCACGGCCTGCCCACCCCGGAATTTCAGGTCTTTGAAAGTCCCGACGATCCGGTAGATGCCGATCTGCTCAACGGCAACGGCGATCTGCGCTTCCCGCTCTTTATCAAACCCAGCCGCGAAGGGACCAGCATGGGCATCAGCGCGGAAAGCATCGTGCGTACCACCGCTGAACTGCGCGCTCAGATCGAGAAACAGCTTGCGGCCTACAACGAACCTATCTTGGCCGAACACTACATTAAAGGCCGCGAAATCACAGTCGGCATGCTCGGCAATCTGGATTCCACCAGCGCGCGCCGCATTCCCGAAGGTCGCGCCGCCGATGAACTACCGGCTGGATTAACTTTCCTCCCGCCGATGGAAATCGACTTGGCCTATTATTCGCAGTCGGAGCAAGACCTTTACACCAACCGGATCAAGACCGAATGGGCCGAAAACCTGAGCCTCTATGTCTGCCCCGCACACATTGACGACGACCTCAAGCGCCGCCTCTATATCTTGGCCGCGAACGTCTTCCGTGTGCTCGATTGCAAAGATGTCTCGCGCGTTGATTTCCGCCTGGATGCGTCGAACGGCGACAAACCCTACATTCTGGAAATTAACCCCCTTCCCGGCCTGAACCCCGACCTTAGCGATCTGTGGCTGCAAGCCAAGGCCATGGGCTGGACCCACGCCGATTTGATCAAACGGATTGTCGAAGCCGCCGCAGTTCGTCAGGGGCTGTTGGTCCGCGAATAGCATCCGGGTGGGTTCCCATACCCACCCCAAACTATACTTTTGTCTACTTTCGCCATAGGAACACCGGGCGTTTCCCCTTCACATTGATATAATCTTTACGGTATAATAGGTTTTGTAGCTTGTATCTTGATGCAGGTTGCGTCTTCGCGTGACAAATTCATAAACCGAAGTGCGCCCGTCAAAACCGGGCGTTTAATTTGTCAGGTGCAAGCGTAATCCGCATCCTATGAAAATAAGACAACAATAACAGGTGTCCAATGGCATCTACCAACGAAACCAATGAATCCCGCTTTTCGCTCAGTAAATTTCTAATCGGCAAGCGGCTCGAAACAAAAGCGTTGCCTCATCAACGAGTCAGCAAAACGGTAGGGTTAGCGGTTTTTGCATCCGATGCACTCTCGTCCACTGCCTATGCCACCGAAGAAATTCTGATCATCCTGGCAATGGCGAGTCTCAGCGCATCAACCCTGAACTTGTCCATTCCGATAGCCCTCGCGATTGCTATTCTTCTGGTGATTGTGACCATCTCCTACCGCCAAACCATCTTCGCTTACCCGAACGGCGGTGGAGCCTACATTGTCGCCCGCGATAATCTCGGTGAACTGCCTGCCCAGATTGCGGGTGCGGCGCTGCTCACGGATTACATTCTGACCGTAGCAGTCAGTATCTCGTCCGGCGTGGCGCAGATCACATCCGGCTTTCCCGATCTACTCCCCTATCGCGTCGAAATAGCAATCGGCGTCATTGTGTTCATGATGATCGTGAATCTGCGTGGGGTCAAAGAAAGCGGTCAGATTTTTGCCATTCCCACTTACTTTTTCCTCGGCAGCATGTTCCTGACACTGCTGGTCGGCTTCGTCAGAGCGCTGCTGGGCGATCTACCGACTGTCGAAGACGTGGAAGCGGTGCATGAAGGCACCCACGCACTCACCCTCTTTTTGGTCTTGCGCGCCTTCTCCAGTGGCTGCACCGCCCTGACAGGCATCGAAGCGATCTCGAACGGTATCACTGCCTTCAAGGAACCTCGCAGCCGGAATGCCGCCAAGACGCTGGTTGCGATGAGTTCCATTCTCGTCGTGATGTTCCTGGGTGTGACCCTGATGGCGCACCAGATTCACGCCATCCCTAGTGAAACCGAAACGGTGATCTCGCAAATTGGCCGCTCGATCTATGGCGAAGAAAGCATCTTCTATCTGTTGGTTCTCGCTGGAACAGCCCTAATCTTGCTGATGGCTGCCAATACCAGCTATGCGGACTTTCCCCGTTTGGCAGCGCTAGCCGCTGGCGACGGTTTCCTGCCCCGCCAGCTCACCTATCGCGGTGGTCGCCTCGTCTTCTCCTGGGGCATTGTCGGTCTGTCTCTATTTGCGTCGCTGTTGGTCATCGTCGCTGATGCGCGCACCAGCTACCTGATCCCACTCTATGCCATTGGTGTGTTTCTCAGCTTCACCATCTCTCAGAGTGGCATGGTTATTCATCAGAAGCGAATTGGTAAGCTCAAACCGGGTGAAATCATTCAGGGCCGCGAAGCCCCGATGGAATACGACCCCCACTGGAAGCTCAAAATGTACATCAGTGGCTTTGGGGCCGTCTGCACGGGCATCGTGATGATTGTTTTCGCCATCACCAAATTCGCCGATGGAGCCTGGTTCGTCGTCCTGCTGATCCCGTCGCTCGTGTTTATCTTCTTCCGCATCCACAGCCACTACAAAGCCGTCGCCCATGCCCTCAGCCTGGAAGGAGTGCCGGTGGATGTCAGTGTCCGTCCTATTCAAACGCTGATCCTGGTCGATGATGTTCACGCCGAAACCGTCCGGCTGGTCAACTTCGCCAAATCGCTCCAACAACCCTGGCGCGCTGTACATATCGGCATCAATCCAGACAAAGTGGAGCTTGTCAAAAAGAAGTGGAACAAGCGTATCGGCGAGGGCGAACTGGTCATCATCGAATCGCCGCTCCGTCTGCTGGCCGATCCCTTGCGCGAATATATTGAAGAACTGCAAAACAAACAGCGCGAAGAATTCGAGGGTGGTGGTTTTGTCCATGTCATCATGGGCCATTTGGCGATGGATACTTATTGGGAACAGGCGCTCCACCAGAACACCGCCGTCATTTTCAATCTGGCGCTCAGCCGCATGGAAAATGTCGTCGTGAGCAGCATTCCCTACCGCATCCACCGCAAGCATAACGGCGGCGCAAAGTACGAGGTCGAAGGCCTCAAGCCGCCCAAACCCTGATTTCCGCCCACGAAAGGAGCGCCGTAACAGCGCTCCTTTTTTATCGCAGAATTAGGCGAGCCGTGATAGACTCAGAGCATGCGCATCCCCTATCCTCTTCACCTGATTTTGCTCGCCCTTGCGGCGCTTTTGATCTTGGTCGGCTGTGGCACGGACGAAGAGCCAGCCCCGGTCATACCTATTCTCGTCTACGTCACGCCGACGCCCGTCGAGCCAACCGCAATCGCGGCACAGCCGAGCACAACGCCTAGTCCGACCTCGCTGCCGACTGAAGCGCCCACCGCCACACCGACCAGTACGCCAACCGATCTCCCGCAACCCGGCGCAACCTTTGGCCCCATTTTCAACGCGAACCAGACCGCCGCTCCTACGGCGACACCAGCGGTAACAGCCACCAGTCCATCCGGCATAACCTTTGGCCCCATCATCGATCCCAACTATACGCCGCCGCCCACCGAAACATTAGTCGTGCCCACCGAAGCGCCCACCCTGCCGCCCACCGCCGGACCCAGCCCGACACCACTGCCGGGACTGCGCCGCGATATGCTCGGCATCCAGCTTCACCCGCACGTCAGCACCAGTGAATTCGCTACTCTGATGTCGATGTGCAAAGACCTC
>DATAMF010000684.1:0-2764 GCA_036260665.1 Aggregatilineaceae bacterium
CCCGAGGATTATCGCCAGTTTTTGTTACAACATAATGGCGGAAAACCAGAACCCGATACCATTGATTTCATGGAGCATAGCACACCGAATTCAAGTGACATTACTTACATCTATGGCATTCATAGTGGCGAATACTGGGCAAGACTTGATTGGCACATGAATACTTACGAAGGACGGATTATTGATGAGGGATTATCAATTGCAGGAGACTCTGTGGGAAATCAATACGTTTTAGTCATCCGAGGTCATAAAAAAGGACATATCTTCTTCTGGAATCATGAAGAAGAAACCGATACCCCCAGCTTTGATAACATGAGTCATATTGCCAAAAGCTTTACTGAATTCATCGAAAAACTCTACGAGTATGTGAAACCCAATGAAACTGAGGCAGAACGGATAGTTAGGGAAAATGATTTGGAAGCTCTGAGAAGGTTGCTAGACTCAGGATATGATGTCGAAACGTTAGATGAATATAACCGGACCCTGATCGAAAATGCAGCTATTCACAACTGCGTCAGGATGATTAAAATACTATTTGACAGGGGAGCAGAGTTAAGAAATGCCCTTTCATTTGCAAGAAAAAATTACGACTTTTTTCCTGAGCATAAGGCATCTGTAGAACTACTGGAACAACTGGAGAAACTCCGATCGGGCAAAAGTAATTGATATTCTTGTTCTGACAGAAATCGACTGGGGAATATGAAAATGGATTTATCCGAATTGTTGGCGAATATTAAAACCAGACAAGATTTGGTATCTTTTGTTCAGGCATTGACACCAGACCTGGAAAGCGACCAAGACATCTGGGAAAATGACACGAGCAAACAGTTCCCGAACAACCAAACTGGAATTTAATAGGCACTATGTTGCTTGCAGCAAAGTATTATGAGTAGTTTGGCTACTCATTCCTTCTATTCCAATTGAATACCATACAGATACATTCCCAAACGCACCACCGCATATGGTTCACCATCCCACGCCCAGTGCAGGATCAAGTCCATGGACTGGCCGGGCAGCAGTGTAAAAAGTCAACCCTAATTCCACATAAATTGCGGAAGTTCCAATAATTGGCATCCAGGCAACCCCGCGTTAAGCTCTCCTATCGCGTTTTTAACTATGACCATCTCCCAAAGTGAGGCTTTTCTCCGTGAGTGCATCGAATCGCCGCCAGTTATTCCTCGTTGTGATTATTTTTATTGCCTTCATCAGCCTGGGGTTGCCCGATGGCCTGCTGGACATCGCCAATCCGCGTATTCGACATACCTTTACGATTGAGCCGGACATCTTCAGCCTGATTTTCGTGACGGGCGTCGCAGGCTATTCGCTGTCCGGTTTTTTTGCGGGCCAACTCGTGCAGCGGTTGGGCATCGGTCTGCTGCTCTCCGGTAGTTGTTTTATGACCGCGCTGGCCTTGTTCGGCAATGCGATAGCTCCGGCCTGGAGCTGGTTTGTGCTGCTGGGATTAGCGGGTGGCGCAGGAGCCGGGGCCATCGATGCGGGCCTCAATACCTATGTCGCCACCAATCACGGCCCGCGCATGATGTTCTGGCTGCATGCGTTTTTTGGCGTCGGCGTGACCAGCGGAACCTGGCTGATGAGTCTGGTCGTGAATTCTGGCAAAACCTGGCGCTTGGGTTATGCGATTGTCGGCGGAATGCAGATCGCGCTGGCGCTGTGTTTTCTGCTCACCCGCGCCCGCTGGAGTCAACCATCAGCGCAGGTCGAACAACCCACATCGAAACCCGTCCGCACGCCCATTATGGACTCACTGCGGCTTCCGGTGGTCTGGTTGGGTGTCGCTCTGTTTTTCCTATACACGGGGGCCGAAGTCGCGGCGGGCCGGTGGTCAACCTCGCTGTTCATTGAAGGCCGTCATATCAAAGCCTCAACCGCCGGGTTATGGGTGTCCGCCTATTGGGGCATGTTCACCTTTGGGCGTGTGATGGCGGGTGTCCTGGGGCGCTGGCTCACCCCCTTGACCTTTCTCCGCATCTCCTTGATCGAATCGCTCGCCGCGACTCTGCTCCTGGTCACGAATCCCTTCAATTGGTCGGGTGGGGTGGCGCTGCCGCTGTTGGGCTTTGCCTTCGCGCCGATTTTCCCGATTCTGATTTCGATCACCCCCGGACGAGTCGGCGCAGCCCATGCCGCCAATACCATCGGCTTCCAGATCGCCGCCGCCGGGCTTGGAGCTGCCGTGCTGCCGGGTTTGACCGGCGTACTCGCTAAAATCGCCTCCATCACAGCGATGCCGGTGGTGCTGTTGGTCACGGTGATCCTGATCCTGCTCCTGCATGAACTGTCGCAGGCGGCCAAACGCAGCCGGGAAATAGTCTCCACTGTCCCAAGTCCCCAGGCCGAGACTGCCCAGGACTGACAAGCGCGTAGGGGCGATTCACGAATCGCCCAATATGCGTCAACTTAAGCCGCTTTTCGGCGGAAAATACCCGGAATACAGGTGGTTTGTAGGGGCGCAGCAAACAGCGCCCGAAGCCCCCTTTCTCTACGCGAGTGGGGAAAGGGGGTTGGGGGATAGGGGTTCACACCCTTATCTTGACACATCTTGAGCGTATTGCGATACGCCCCCCGCCCTTTCCGCCCCATTCATGACGCGCCATTGGTAGGGGCGTGGGCTTGCCCCGCCCGATCTTCCCCCTCTCTAGCTCGGCTGGAGAGGGGGACCGAGGGGGTGAGGTTCGTAGGCGCAATTCACGCATTGCCCCGTTTGTAACCCTAACCATCCAAGTTAACCATCGAAGTTAGT
>DATAMF010000690.1:0-1663 GCA_036260665.1 Aggregatilineaceae bacterium
CGTCGTGACCCCCCTTGATCCCGAAGACCCGTACTGGCTCGAACCATCGCCGCTGCGCCTCACCGATCGGCGGAGCGGGTCGGGACAGTGGCGTTATGAATTTAATTTCCTGACGACCAAAACGAGTGTTTTTAAAACGGCGACCGAATTTATGCCCGACACGCCGACGCGCATCAACTGGCGCGTGCTGTTTGCGCATGACAATCTGCCATTTGCCCGTGTAGATACGGCGATTGCTGCGCTCAACACCTTTGAGCGCGATATGTTCTACACCTTTAAAGAGTCGTTGGAACCGGACGAGACTGATTCTCCGATGAATCGCGCCACGCCCGATCTGCAATTTAACTACTATACGCAGCTTGTGCCGCACCAACAGCGCAAAATCGGTCTGCTGTCGGAATATGCCAAAGAAGTCGATCTGTTGGATGCGCCCTTTGGGCTGCTGCTGCTGCAAGTCGGCGCGCTGGTCCTCTTCTTTTTGATGGTCACAGCGTCGCTGGTCCGGCGCGGCGAACGGCGCGAGATCGCCATGCTGCAAAGTCGCGGCGCGTGGGACAGCCAGATCATCATGCTGCGCGGCATCGAAGCCCTGCTCATCTGCGCGATAGCGGTGGTTGTCGCGCCGTTTTTGTCGCAGCAGTTATTGACGCTGCTGGGACCGTATGTGGCGAACACAGATGATTTCCCGCTGCCGATGACCGGGCGGGTGTTCCTGTTTGCGGGGGTGGCGGCGGGTGTCACGTTTTTGGCGCTGATTCTCACGCTGCGCCCGGTGCTTAAACTGCCCCTGGTAACAGCAGGCGGGGCGGCAACGCGCAGCAGTAGCCAGCACTGGTGGCAGAAATATTATCTGGATGCGATGCTGGCGCTGGTCGGTATGGGCGCGCTGTGGCTGCTGGTCCGGCGCGGATCGCCGCTGGCCGATGTGAATTTGGGCGGGCGGCAGGCCGACCCGCTGATGCTCATGGCCCCAGCGCTGCTGTTTCTGGCGTTGGGCAGTCTGGCGCTGCGTTTCTTCCCCATCTTCGCCTCTATCGCCTCGCGTGCGTCGGCATCGGGGCGCGGGTTGCTCAACGCGATGGCAACCTGGCAGCTCAGCCGCGAACCCGTCCACTATGGACGCATCACGTTCTTGCTCGCGCTGGCGATTGGTATCGGCTGGTTTGCGACGACCTTCCGCGCGACTCTGACCAACAGTCATGTGGATCAGGCCAAATATAAAGTGGGCACAGATGTCCGTTTTATCGAACGGGATACCCAGTTGAATGTCAACCGCGCGCGCCCGGATGTGTATTATATGGACCAGGACGGCATCGAAGCGGCCAGCACCGGGTTCCGGCTGCCCAATTCGAACCTGAGCAGCAGCGTTCAGGGCGATCTGCGCGGCACGCTGCTGGCGATCAACCCCGATACCTTCGGCCAAACCCTCTACTGGCGTGACGATCTGGGGCTGGTATATACCCCGCGCGCGACGGGTGATACCCCGAATCTGCCGGTGCCGGGGGAAGAACTGCCCAGTGTGCCCGCCAGGATTGGCATGTGGATGCGCTTTGATGTGCCCTGGTTTACCACCGATGCCGGGGAAGAAGTGTTCCAGAACGATTTAGTGCGGCTGGTGCAGCGTACGAATGTGTCTGTCCGGCTGTTGGATGCGGCGGGTGCC
>DATAMF010000694.1:0-2406 GCA_036260665.1 Aggregatilineaceae bacterium
CGATGAATTGGTCGGCGCGGGCCTCGCCTATGGTGAAATGATGGCCTTTGAGGTCGCGCCGGGACCGTTCACCACCAAAATCACCACCGCCGGATCGCCGGATGCGGCGCTTTTCACGAGTGATTTTGTGGGCGATCCGCAGGCGGTGACGTTCGCGGCGATTGTGGCGACCAACCTGGCGAATGCGTTCCTGGTTTTTTCGACCACCACCGAAATGAATATGGCGGACTACCTGACCTTTGCCAAAGAAAACGACGCGAACGGCATTGGTCTGGCGGTTGAAGCGCTGGAGTCAACGGTCTTATTCGAGGAGTTGAAGGGCGAAGGTCCATTCACGCTCTTTATTCCCATCGATGAAGGCATGCAGGCGATACCGGAGACGGTCAAGCTGGACATCGAAAAAGTGCTGCGTGGGCATGTGGTGCCGGGGTATTGGCCCGCCTATCTGCTGGATGGGCAAACCAGTCTCACCAATCTGAATGGCGATGAACTCACGATCACCTATCCTGAAAACGATTGGTGGCAGTTGAACGGCCTGTTTTCGATCTATAACCATACGCGCGTGAGCAACGGCGTGGTCTACCCGGTGGAAGGGCTGATCGTGCCGGGGGAGTAAGGTTTAGTGGGCCGTCAGAGCTAACTGTGCCCAGACAGGTCGGTGATCAGATCCGCCCGACTCTGCCCCGACCTCCGCTTTAAGTGGCGTGAAGTGGTCGCTGTACCAGATATAGTCGATACGAACGACGGGGAACGGCTCGGTTGGAGAAGTAAATCCAAGGCCGTTTCCTTGTTTTCCAAAAGCCTCATCCAGCACAGCATTCAGCAGATCATATTCGCGGCTGTGTGGTGATGCATTGCAATCGCACAGCAGCAGGGTAGGGAGCGTTTCGGCCTTGACCTGTTGCACGATGTACGTCGTCTGGTTCTGGATGTGCGTGTCGTCATATTCGAATAGGTAGCGGTAAAACGGCACATTATAAGCGCTGGGTTGGGGAATAGGCGGATGGAAAAGATAGACGGCAACCGGCTGACCCTCGATGTCCAGAACAGCCCGCACATATCGCGGATGATCGAGATCGACGTGATCCAGGTCTACCTCCAGATGGATTTCTGATTCTATGATAGGGTAACGACTCAAAAGGGCGTAACCGTCAAAACCCTGAACTACTTTGGAAATCTGGTAGGGATAACGGTCTGAGAGTTCATCTTTTAGTTTGGCTTCTAATTTAGGGCGAAGTTCCTCAACGCCTACAATGTCGGCGTTGATGGCCTTGATCACCGCGAAGGTATCATTGGGATCGGTGGCAAAGCCGAGGACATTAAACGTAGCGGCGGTGAAACGCGGGCCTTCAGCGTGGGGAGTGGATTTGGGCAGCCAAACGGGCACAAACCAGAGGGCAAAAACAAGTACGCCCGGCGCTAACCAGAGCAAAAAATAACGCGAGGCACGCAGGATGAGCGCCAGCGCAAGTGCTGCTGTACTCACGGATAGGAACCAAAACACGCCGTGATTGATCACCTTAATGGGCGCAAGTGAGTAGGGGAACACGAACTGGATCAGCAAATAGAGGTTAACGATTCCGGCCCAGAACACGGCGAGCAGGATCAGCAAGCGGCGTGAGTTTTTGAGCACTGATAGAAACATAAATTGTTACGCCTATCCTTAGCAAGACAAACTTCAATCAGGATAACACCGCTGGTTGAAGACGCCAATTGAAGCTCCCCATTTTCGATGGCTCCGATTTAGCCTGAATCCCCCACGATTTAGCCTTAATTTCGACGCATTTAGGCTAAATCTGCCCCAAAATTATCCCAAAGTAGGTTACTTTTATCCCACATAAGGTTAAATAAGTAACCTACTTTTACCATTTCCTAACCTACAACCCGTTAGAAAAAGGTTGTTATCCCGATTCGCCTCTTTCGTGTTAAAGGGGTCTGTTAGCCGACGGGCTACAAAAAGCGCCCTGATTCGCCAGGGCGCTTGGCTTGGGTGGTTCAGTGCTTCAGCGGTTCAGGTCGCCGGGGCCGAAGACCTGGCCGGGGCGGATGACCTGCTGCGGGACGAGATCGGGCGTGGCGATCAGATCATAGGCCATCGCCCCCGTGATGCGCACCGGGACAAGTTCGCCGGCGGGCAGTTCCCCCTCGACCAGCACGTAGCCGTCGATTTCCGGCGCGTCCCGGTACGAGCGGCCCAGGCTGATCATTTGCCCGGTGGGGCTGCCGTCTTCGTCGGTGGCCTCGGCCTGCCCCTCGATCAGTACAGGCAGCGTCTTCCCGACAAAAGACTGGTTCCGCGCGAGGCTGATCGGCTGTTGGGTGCTCATCAGGATGTCGTGGCGCTGGGCTTTGACTTCCTCCGCGACCTGATCGGGGATGTCAGCCGACGGTGTGCCGGGTTCGAAG
>DATAMF010000702.1:0-10035 GCA_036260665.1 Aggregatilineaceae bacterium
GGCACCACCCAGCCCTTACCCAAACTGCCTTAACCTTGGTCAATTTGCTGAGAGTAATGCTACAATCCGCCGGGCAGTATGATAAGATCGTCTAATCATCTAAAAAATTTTCCCAAACCTACATGAATCTAGAAAACACACCCACCCGGACAACCTCTGTCCGGTTCCAACTTTTCGCCTTTTTGGTGGCGCGCGTGGCCCTCAATACCGGGCATCGGATGGTTTATCCCTTTCTTCCCACCTTTGCGCGTGCGCTGAACGTCGAACGATCATCGATCGCCCTGGCACTGACAGCGCGTTCCGCGTTAGGCTTCTTCGGCCCGATTTTTGGCTCGCTGGCCGATTCGCGCGGACGCCGTATGGCGATGGTTTTCGGCATGTCCCTGTTCGTCACCAGCATGATCTTAGTTGCCGTCTGGCCGACCTATCTATCCTTATTTATCGCGCTGCTGCTTGCCAGCGCCAGCAAGCAAATTTTCGAACCCGCTATGCACGCCTATATCGGAGATCGAGTCCATTACACGCAGCGCGGACTGGTGATCGCCATCACCGAACTCAGTTGGTCAACCGCTTTTTTGTTGGGCATGCCGCTGGCAGGTTGGCTGATTGCGCGCTCCGATCGTTGGAATGCGCCCTTTGCCATGTTAGCCATGCTTGGCGCGGCCTCAGCCCTACTGCTGTGGCGCATCCTGCCCTCGGATTTTGTCGCTGCATCGCAGCGTCCCTCTTTAGCCGTCGGGATTCGCCTTGTGCTGGAACACCCCTCCGCGCTGGCGGCTCTCGTCGTAATGATGATGATCAGTCTCGGCAACGAGGTGATCAGCATCGTGTTTGGCTCCTGGCTAAAAGATGACTTTGGTTTCGAGGTCACTGCGCTTGGCGCGGCAGCAGCGGTGATTGGATTTGCCGAACTAGGAGGCGAAGGTTTGGTTGCCGCCCTGGTGGATCGCCTTGGCAAACGCCGTGCCGTCAAGCTGGGAATTAGCGCCAATATCGCCGCCTCTCTTTTGCTGCCCGCGCTTGGATTTAGTGTCATCAGCGCTTTAGTGGGCTTATTCCTCTTTTTTATCACTTACGAGTTTGCGCTGGTGAGCGCGCTCCCTTTAATGACGGAGTTGGTACCCCGTGCCCGCGCCACCTTAATGGCCGGAAACGCGGCTTTTATTTCAATCGGACGTATGATCGGGGCGTTAATAGGTCCGTTTCTGTTCGACTGGGGATTATGGGCAAATGGGCTGGCTGCGGCGGCTTTCAGCCTGGTTGCCCTGGCGGCACTACTGTTTGTGCGGCAGGAATAACCCTCTTAAGGGTATACTTATGCCGGAGTCTCTGAGAAGTGGATGGGTTTTATGAATACTCCACACATCGTCGCGGGTCGCTTTCAGATTGAGATGCTGATCGGGCGTGGCGGCATGGGCGAAGTTTTTCGCGGCATTGACCAGCAGACTGGCGAAGCGGTTGCCGTTAAATTACTGCGTCCCGACAACCTGAACCAGGCTCCCAGTGCGGTTGAACGCTTCCGCCGGGAAGGCGAAGCCTTGGGGCGTTTGAACCATCCCAATATCGTGAAAATGCTGGCGACTGTTGAAGAAGACAGTCAGCACTATATTGTCATGGAGTATGTGTCGGGTGGTTCGCTGCGCGATCTCTTAGACACTCAGCCCCTGCTTCCCCTTGAACAGGTCTTGAATATCGCGCTTGATCTGGCCGATGCACTGACTCGTGCCCACCGCCTGAACATTATTCACCGCGATCTCAAACCCGCCAATGTGTTATTGGCCGGCGATGGCACCCCGCGCCTGACCGATTTCGGCATTTCTCAGATGGGAGATCGCCCACGCATTACCCAGTCCGGCGTTGTGGTGGGCACCGATGCCTATCTCAGCCCCGAAGCCTGTCGGGGTGCCGAACTCGACACCCGTACCGATATTTGGTCCTTTGGTGCCATGCTGTTCGAAATGCTGACCGGACGCCGTCCCTTTGACGAACTTCAGACCGTAGCGATGTTGTTTGCTATTCTCACCAAACCCATTCCCGATCTGCTCGCGCTGCGGCCCGATCTCCCCATGCCGCTGGTCAACCTGATTTATTCCATGCTCGAAAAAGATCGTACCCTCCGCATCCCCAGTGTGCGCCGCGTCGGTTCCGAGATCGAGTCCATTCAGCGCAGGCTGCCGACCAAATCCCTGAACGGGGTGTCCCGCTTCCAAACGCCGACCCAGCCTGAACCGTCGCTCCATCCCAACAACCTGCCGACTCAGCCTACTCCCTTTATCGGACGGCGCGAAGAACTAGATGAAATTCGTATTCTGCTGCAAAGCGGCGATTGCCGCCTTCTGACCTTGGTTGGATTAGGTGGCAGCGGCAAAACGCGGCTAGGCATCCAGGCCGCCACCGAACAATTGGAGCGTTTTACGCATGGCGTCTATTTTGTGCCGCTGGCGTCGCTCAACTCGCCGGACCTGATCGCACCCACCATTGCCGAAGCGCTCCAGCTTCCCATCGCCAATCAAGAAAACTTGCGCCAGCAGTTAGCCGACTATCTGCGCGAAAAACGAGTACTGCTCCTGCTCGACAACTTTGAGCATATCATTGCGGGCGCGGACTTGTTGGGCGATCTGATCAATGCGGCCCCGAATCTGAAAATACTGGTTACATCGCGTGAGCGGCTCAATTTGCAGCAGGAATGGGTCTTTATTTTGCAAGGCATGACCTATCCTGATAATCCCAGCGTTGAAAATTTCGAGCAGTACAGCGCCATCCAGATGTTTTTGCAAAGTATGCACCGTGCCCAGGCCGGACTCACGCTGTCCGAAAGCGACAAACCCCACGTCCTGCGTATCTGCCAACTTGTCGAAGGCATGCCCCTGGGCATCGAACTCGCTGCCGCGTGGGTCCGCACCCTATCCCCCCAGGAGATCGCCCAGGAAATTGGACGTAATGCTGAGTTTTTAGCAACCTTCATGCGCAACCAACCCCAGCGCCATCGCAGTATGCGCGCCGTCTTCGACTATTCGTGGAGTCTCCTTTCCGAACCCGAACGCGACACACTGCGGCGGCTGTCCATCTTTCGCGGCGGATTTTGGCGTGATACCGCCACGCACATTACACAAGCAACACTGCCCCTGCTCTCAACGCTGCTTGACAAGTCGCTGCTGCGCCGCAATACCTTGGGACGTTACGAAATCCATGAACTGCTGCGTCAGTTTGCGGCTGCTCATTTGGCCGCCGACCACGCAGCCGAACTTGAAACGCGGGATCGCCACTGTGCCTACTACGCAGAATTTTTGAACCAACGTGCGCCCCTCTTGCGGGGTGGTCGCTCCCAACGCGAAGCATCCGAAGAAATTCGCGAGGAGATTGAGAACATCCGCGCCGCCTGGAAATGGGCGGTGAATCAGGGAAAAATAACGGAGCTGGGCCAGATGCTGGACAGTCTTGCTCGCTTTTATGACATGCGCAGTTGGTTTCAGGAAGGCTGCGCAACCTTCGGGCAGGCGGTGGAACAGTTGCGCGGAAACGACGCGGCCCAGCGGCTGTTTGCCCGCCTGTCAGTCCGGCAGGGTGAAATGTGTTATCACTTAGGGAACTATACCCAGGCCCAGCACATCATCGAAACCGGCCTGCATATTCTCCATACCCTGAATGAACCGGATGAAACGGCCCACGCCCTATTGAATTTGGGCACACTGAATTATCTGATGGGGAATCATATCCGCGCCACCCAGAGCTTGCAGGAAAGTCTGAGCCTTTACCGCGCCTTGAATGATCAGTGGGGTATCGCGCACGTGCAGAGTATCCTGGGGCTGGCCGCCAATACGCGCGGTGAATACGCCGCTGCCCAGAATTATCTACAGGAAAGTTTGAATCTGTATAAAGAATTAGATGACCGTTGGGGCGTAGCTCGCCTGCTCAATATGTTAGGCGTGGTACTGCAAAAAACGGGCGACTATGACCAGGCCAGGCATTTGGGGCAAGAGAGTCTGGCCCTGAGCCGCACAATTGGTGATTTGCGCGGCATCGCCTATGCCTTAGGCAACTTAGGGGTGGTGTCCGGTGCTCAGGGCGAGTTCCACGAAGCACGCACCTTATTACAGGAAAGTCTCAAAATCCGCCGCGAAATTGGCGATCTGCGCGGCGTTGTTTTTTCATTGACGGATCTGGGCGATATTATTTGTCAGGAGGATAATGTGGATGCTGCCGAACCGCATTACCTGGAAGCGCTGCGTTGTGCGGTTGAAATTCAGGCTCAGGCACTCGCGCTCTGGGTGTTAGTGCGTGTTGCCAGGGTCTGCTTGCGGCAGGGCGAAGCGGCTCAGGCGGCGGAATTGGTAGGTCTCATTCTCAATCACCCGCGCACCAACCGCGAGACGTATGAACTAACCCGTCGGCTGTCCACCGATCTCGAACAGGCGATTGCCCCCGCTGCGCTGCGTGCCGCCCAGGAACGCGGCAAAGGACAGCCGCTCGATCAGGTCGTCGAAAAAATAGCTAAACGGGCCGTATAGTATAAGTATATTTGCTGCATCGTTAAAGGATTTAAAATGTTGCCCTTAAGATTAGCCCTCATAGGTGCGGGACAGCGCGGCGCAGACGTGTATGGCGCTTATGCGTTACATCATCCCGATGAAATTCGTTTTGTGGCCGTTGCCGAGCCGGTCTCCGAACGGCGTGAGCGTTTCGCAGAGCAGCACGACTTACCCGCTGAGAATGTCTTTCACTCCTGGCAGGACCTGCTGGTGCGTTCCCAGTTAGCCGATGCGGTCATTGTCGCCACCCAGGATCAAAACCATGTTGAGCCGACGCTGGCCGCGCTGCATGCTGGCTATAACGTGCTGCTTGAAAAACCGATGGCAACCACGTTAGACGGTTGTATCTCGCTGGTCCATGCCGCCGAAGCCGCTGGTGTTGTCTTGCAAATCTGCCATGTGCTGCGTTACACACCGTTTTTCTCAACCATTTACGATATTGTCCAATCTGGA
Organism: Aggregatilineaceae bacterium; assembly: GCA_036260665.1. Classification (GTDB taxonomy): domain Bacteria; phylum Chloroflexota; class Anaerolineae; order Aggregatilineales; family Aggregatilineaceae; genus DATAMF01. The sequence continues at coordinate 4,983 of DATAMF010000702.1, forward strand.
CGACTGGGTGACATCGTGACGGTTGAACACCGCGAAAATGTCTCCTACTGGCACATGGCGCACAGTTATGTGCGCGGCAATTGGCGCAGTCAGGCCTTATCCAGCCCGATGATTCTCGCCAAATGTTGTCATGATCTGGACCTGCTCTACTGAATTTTGGGCCAAAATGTTACCCGTCTGAGTTCGGTGGGGTCGCTGCGCCATTACCGCGCGGATCAGGCTCCCCATCCCGATGTTCCGCTGCGCTGCACCGATGGCTGTCCGGTGGCCGATCACTGCCCCTTTTATGCCCCCAGCATTTACCTCGAACATCGTCCCTGGGGTAATCGAGAAATGAGTTGGCCGATGTCCACCCTCGCCCATGGCGATTTAAGCCACGCCGCCATCCTGCAAGCGTTACAGGAAGGCCCGTACGGTCGTTGTGTGTATCACTGTGATAACGATGTAGTGGACAACCAGATTGTGACCATGGAAACTGAAGCGCATACATCTATCGCGCTGTTCATGCACGGTCACAGCCACGAAGAAAGCCGGACCATGCGTTATGATGGCACCCATGCCACGTTAAGCGGTCTTTTCACCAATACCCGCAGCGAAATTCGTGTCCATGATCACCTGACTAATCAGGTGGAGATCGTCCAGCCGCTTGAAATCGAAGGTGGGCACGGCGGCGGTGATACGGGTTTGATAGCCGCTTTTATCCAGACCTTGCGCGGGAACAATGGACATCCGGCGCTCACATCGGCCCGTGCCTCCCTCGAAAGTCACCTGTTGGCTTTTGCCGCTGAACAGGCGCGCCAGGATGGGACCGTCATCGATATGACTGCTTTCCGCGCCGCTGCCTTTTAAGGATGTCAAATGAGCCAACGGGTCGCGCTGTTCGTGACATGCCTTGTTGACCAGATCATGCCCGAAGTGGGCGTCGCAGCCGTCAAACTTCTGCGCCGTGCCGGTTGTCAGGTCGATTTTCCATCTGAGCAGACCTGCTGCGGGCAGCCCTTTTTTAACAGCGGGTTTCGTGATCAAGCCGCCAAACTCGCCCAGCGCACGATTGCCATCTTTGAGGACTACGATGCCGTAGTCCTCCCCAGCGGTTCCTGTGCGGCGATGATCCGCCAGGAATATCCCCATTTGCTCGAACCCTGGCCCGGCTGGCGCACCCGTGCGGAATTGTTGGCCGCGAAAACCTTCGAGTTGGGCGAATTTTTGGTGCATCAGGCGTCCTGGGAACCGCGCGCCGCCGCCCATGCGCCCCGCGTCACCTACCATGATTCCTGCCACATGAACCGGATGCTGCACCTCAAACAGGAGCCGCGCACGCTGCTAACGGCGTCCGGCTGCACCATCGTTGAGATGGATGAATCTGAGCGCTGCTGCGGCTTTGGCGGGCTGTTTTCCGTTCGCATTCCCCAGGTATCCAATGCCATGACCACCGAAAAACTGCGGCTGGCAAAACTCACCGAAACCGATCTGCTGGTCACGTCCGATCCGGGCTGTCTCATGCAGATGCGTGGGCTGGCCCACCAGATGGGCGTGCGCGCCGAGCATCTGGCCGTTGTGCTGGAGGAACTCACCCGATGACCACCTTCCACGCTTTCCGCGCCAGTGCCGAGCGCGCCATTCACAACGAAACGTTGCAGCGCGCGGTGGACAATGCGACGCTGCGTTTCCGCACCCACCGCGCCGAAGCGCTGGCCGAACTGCCCGACGCGGACGCCATGCGCGACCATTTGAAAGCGATTCGCTCATCCACCCTAGCGCATCTGGCCGATCATCTGGAACAGTTCGAGCGCTCAGCAGTTGCCGCCGGTGCCCAGGTGCATTGGGCGCGCGACGCCGCCGAAGCCTGCCAGGTCGTGACCCAGATCATCCACCAGTACGGCACGACGTTGGCCGTCAAATCGAAGTCGATGGCGACTGAAGAAATCCACCTCAACCGCGCGCTCCGCGCCGCCGGGATCACGCCTGTTGAAACCGACCTGGGCGAATGGATCATTCAACTCGCGGACGAACCCCCATCCCACATCGTCGGTCCGGCGCTGCACAAAACCCGCCAGCAGATTGCCGAAATTCTGAGTAAGGAAACCGGCGAAACCCTCGATCCCGACGACATCCCCGGCATGACGGCGGTGGCCCGCCGCGCCCTGCGCGAAAAATTTTTAGCGGCAGGCGTCGGCATTTCCGGTGCCAATTTGGGCGTCGCCGAAACAGGCAGCATCGTGTTAGTGACCAACGAAGGCAATGGCCGCATGGTGACAGGCGCGCCCCCGGTTCACATTGCCGTGATGGGCATCGAAAAAGTGTGCCCCACTTGGGACGATGCCGCCGTCTGGTTATCGTTGTTAGGCCGCAGCGCAACCGGCCAGCCGCTTTCCATCTACACCAATGTAATCACCGGTCCCGCCCATCCCGGCGATCCCGATGGCCCTCGCGCGGTTCATATCGTGCTGCTGGACAATGGGCGCAGCCGGTTGTCAGGCACGACCTATGAAGAAGTGTTGCAGTGTATTCGCTGCGGCGCATGCCTGAATGTCTGCCCGGTCTATCAGGAAGTGAGCGGTCATGCCTATGGCAGCGCCTACAGCGGCCCCATCGGTGCCGTGCTGACTCCGCTGTTGTATGGCCTGAAGGAATATGAAGCGCTTCCCCACGCCAGTTCGCTGTGCGGCGCGTGTTTGGAAGCCTGCCCCGTGCGCATCGACCTGCCGCGGATGCTGCTCGACCTGCGCACCGAAGAGGTCCATCACCGGGTGCTGCCCTGGTACGAACGCTGGCTGGAATCGGGTGCGGCGTGGGTGTTGGGCCACGCCCAGCTTTACCGTATCCTGACCGCTGCCGGGCGGATCATGCAGCGTCCGCTGGCCCGTAATGGGTCGCTGCGTTTACCCCGCCGCCTGAACCCGGCCCAGGAACGTAACCTGCCATCCCTCGCCCAACAATCATTCCGCTCCATGTGGGAATCCGATCATGACAACTTCTCGTGATAAAATCCTATCCCGGCTGCGCGCCCAATCCCGCGCCGATCAATCTCTGCCCTCGGTTTGGCGCTCCCGCCGCCAGTTTGACGATCCGATCGCGCGTTACGCAACCGCGCTGAAAAAGGTCTATGGCGAACCCTATCACGTCGCCTCGCTGGATGCGGCGCTCGAAAAATTAGACGAACTCCTGCCCAGTCTCGCAGCGGAAAAGGTCGTGGTAAACGACGAACCGCCCTTCAATACGCTCAATCTGGCAAGTCGTTGGCCCGCCATTGATTGGCATATCGTCGATCACACTACAGGCGATCTGCGTGCCTTCTGCGCCGCCGCTGATGTCGGGATCAGCAGCGCGGAAGTTGTCCTGGCCGAAACCGGATCGCTGCTCGTGACCAGCGGACCCGGCCAAAGTCGTCTGGCAACCCTGCTGCCGCCCGTTCATATTGCGCTTGTACCCACAGATCGCCTTGTAACGGATATTTTCGCCTGGATTACTGCCAGCAGCACCCCGCCGCCCGCCGCCATGACGCTGATCAGCGGCCCCAGCAAAACCGGTGACATTGAGCAAACCATGTCGATTGGCGTGCATGGCCCCAAACGTTTCATTGTGATTCTCTACGCCCCCTGACAAAAAAGGCTGACCCAATCAGGCCAGCCCTCTTTATCTCACCTTTATTTCGCTGCCAGCGAATAATTACGCCGCGTGTTCAGCAATTTCCCGCGACTTCTCGATATATTCCAACGACTGGTGGCGGAAGTAGGTATTATACAACTCCGCATAGTAGCCGTTTTTCGCCAGCAGTTCGTTGTGATTACCTTCCTCGATGATCTCACCATCGCGCAGTACGATGATCCGGTCCGCGTTTTTGATCGTAGACAGCCGGTGTGCGATCACAATCGATGTGCGGTGTTTCATCACCAGGTCCACACTCTCTTGGATCAGCGTTTCGGTCAGCGGATCGATGCTGGCGGTGGCCTCATCCAGAATGAAGATCGACGGATCCTGCAAAAACACGCGCGCCAACGCGACCAACTGCCGCTGTCCCATCGAAAGATTGCTGCCCCGTTCCCCAACTTGCGTGTCTACACCATTCGGCAGACTGTCCAGCCAGTCACCGCCGCCTAACTGCCGCGCTACGCTGAGCACATCGTCATTCGTCGCTTCCTGGTTGCCATACCGGATATTCTCCGCCACCGTACCATCGAACAGGAACGGCGTTTGGGTTACGATACCGAGAAAGCTCCGGTAGCTCGACAAATCGAGTGTCCGTATATTGTGCCCGTCCACCAGCAGTTCACCGCCCTGGTACTCATAGAACCGGGCGATCAGCCGTGCAATACTCGACTTGCCCGATCCGGTATGTCCCACCAGCGCCAGCTTTTCCCCGGCTTTGATCTTCAGCGAGAAGTTCTCCAGCACCGACTCTTTATCGGTATACCGGAAGTCCATATTTTTGAATTCGATCTCGCCGTAAAGCTGGTCGATCTTCTGGTTGTCCGTCTGGACGACCTTCGGTTCCGCGTCGATCAAGGCGAACACGCGCTCACCTGCTGCCAACCCTAGTTGGAACTGGCTCCAGAACGATGCAATGCTGGTCAGCGGAAACCAGAACATATTCACGCCCTGGATAAACAGGAACCAGTCGCCCGCTGACATACCGCCCGTCTGCACGTTCCGCCCACCATAATACACCAGTGCCGCCGCACCGAATCCCGCCAACAGGTTGAGAATCGGAAAGATACTGGAGAACACATAGCCAGTGCGCAGATTGATCCGGTACGACTGTTTATTCACATCCAGAAACTCATGATAGACAGTGTTTTCCTGGCGGAACGTCTTCGCCACGCCAATTCCGCTCACCGTTTCCTGAATATGTGAACTTACCTCAGCATGAATACGGCGCGACTGCGTGACCGTATTTCGCGCGATTTTTCGGAATCCCAGCGCCGTCATGACGATAAACGGAGCCAGCAGCAGCGTCATCAGTGTGAGCTTGGCATCGATGAAAAACAGGTAGCCGATCAGCAGCACGACCAGCAGCACCTGGCTCATCAGGTCCGTAACCAGTCCTACAACC
>DATAMF010000703.1:0-6211 GCA_036260665.1 Aggregatilineaceae bacterium
AGTGATCCGTTCGGCGTGTTGGTCACGAACACTGAGGCCGCGCCATCCGGCGTGATCGCCGGAGTCAGCGAGGGTTGGATGGTATCAGTCGGCACAAATTCAGCGCGGCTGGACGGTTCCTCATCCTTATCGCTGCCACGCCCCAACACGATCCCAATGCCGATCCCCATCACCAGCGCCAGCCCAATCCCGACCACCAGCAGCCAGCGCCACATGCGGCCCGCCAGATCACCTGCGTACAGATCATCATCCCCCTGTGATGGATCGTAGGTTGGCTTGGAGCCGGGGCCAAAGCGTGCTTTTCCATTGACGGGCGTGGCGACAACCGGCGTTGGTTTGCCGGTAAGCCGCGCCCCGCACAACGCGCAGCTTTTGGACGACAGCGGCTGGACCGAACCGCAGATCGGGCATTGTTGGGATGGTTTGACATTTGCCATGGATCAACGCTCAACTCATTTTTGATCACACCAACCGGTGCGTCACGCAGCGAATTATAACAGGATCAGGCGACTTGACCAGCCGCGAGACGGATGCTCATCAAACCCTCACCTTTTTTTCGTCCGATTTTGTGTTAACATTCATCCGATTATTTTGCGCGAATAGGGCCACTCCAAGAAAATAATTATCCCATTCATCTGGTTTGACTCCTCTTCCCTCCGGGAAGGGGGATGGGGTAAAGAAAATATTGGCGCAGCCTAGAAAGGCCAGCACCGATGCGCATTGTTACGAACGAAGCGCACATCCAACGCAATCGTAAGATCACCAATATTATGACCCTTACCAGCCTTGGAGCATTAGGGCTGGGCTTCTTTTATTCTTTCACCGCACCCGCCGCCATGTCGTCGGTGTTCTGCCTCGCCCTGCCCTTCCTCATGCTGCTCACGCTGACATCCACCCGCATGACCAACAACTGGGTGCGCGAACCGCGCCCGGAAAAAGTGCTGAACGAAGCGCTCAAGGGACTGGGGCAAAAATACACATTGTTCCACTATGTGCTGCCCGCTCAGCATGTCCTGGTGGGGCCGGAAGGCGTCCTTGTGCTCTATACCGCCTGGCAGAACCGCGCCTACCGCGTCAAGGGCAGCAAATGGTCCGGCGAAAAAGGCTTGTTCACCCGCTTGGGCGGCTGGCTGCGTCAGGACTTACTCGGCAATCCCTTCTACACCGCTCAGTTTAATGCCGAGAAAGTGCAGAAAATCCTCAAAAAGATCGCCCCCGACTCCGGTATTGAAGTCCAGCCAGTGATTGTGTTTATCCATCCCCAGGGCAACTTTGAAGCCGAAGACCCGGCCTTCCCGGTAGTCTATTCCGACTCGAAGAAAAAGCCTTCTCTGAAAAACTATCTGCGCGAGCTGCGCATGGAAAAACATGCCACCCTGAGCCTCGAGCAATTGGACGAGATCGATAAGCTGTATGGCCTCGTCACGCGGCAGGAATTGGCCGCCGAAGGGTACGTCGAGCCGGAGATCGAAGACGAAGCCGACGACATCAGCGATGATGCGGTGGTCGCCAGGGGCAAAACAGAACCCGGCACCTTTTATCTGTTCCAGTCGGGCCAACTGTACGCCATCGGCATGACGCGTTTTTCGCTGGACGAGCGCCAGGAAGAACTGCAAGCTCAGATGTCACAGCCCGTCGAACTGGTTTTTGATCTCGATGTGGACGATCCCGAAGGCATGGTCACGCGTTATCAAAAGAAGTTTGACCGCAAGCGCCAAAAAGGGGAATGGTTCGGGCTGAGCAAAAAAGACGTGAGCAGTATCACGGGCTATCGCGGCCCGCAGGAAGCCGCAGCAGCGGAAACCGAATCCGAAGAAGCATGAGCCGCGCCCGCGCCCTGTGGCTGTTAGCGAGTCTGGTGGGACTCGCTTTTGTGCTGCGTATCTACCACCTGGACACCGTACCACTGCGCGGCGATGAAGCCTTTGCGGTGCGCTACTGGGCAGACGATCCGGCGCAGGTGCTGCGCGATCTGGCGAAGTGGGAACCGCACCCGCTCGGCACCTTTTTCAGCTTTTGGGCGTGGAAGAATCTCGCGGGCGATTCCGAATTCGCCATGCGTTATTATCCCCTGCTCGGCAACCTGATCGGAGTCGCAGCAGTGGCCGCGCTCGGCAGGCGGTTATTTCATCATTGGGCGGTGGGTCTGCTGGCCGCGCTGTTGTGGGCCATCAATCCTTTTTTGATCTGGCATGCCCAGGACGTGCGTAATTACGCGATCTGGGCCGGGATCAGCCCGCTGGCGTTGTGGTTATTCCTCCGCGCCGCGCAGCGCAACCGCCCGCGTGATTGGCTGCTCTATCTGCTCGTGGAAACCCTCGCGGTTTATATCTTTTTCCTCGAAGCGCTGCTTCTGGTTGTGCAAGGCGTGTATCTGCTGGCCGCCCACCGGGACCGCCCCACCCTGCGCCGCGCCGCGCTCACCTGGATCGCGCTGGCGGTGATCATGATTCCCTGGTTCATCCAGGTGGGCTATCTGGCCCAGACCGATTACCAGGGCACGACCCAGGACGCCGATCCCGTCAAGCTGCTGACGTGGTTCCTGCCCACCCTGCTCACCGGGCGCGACTTCGCCGCCCCCTGGCGGATCATCCTGCCCCTGCTCTGGATCGGGCTGGTGCTGTGGTCCAGTGACCGGCGCTCGGCCTTTTTCGCCGCCTGGATTCTCGTTCCTGCGGCGCTGCTGCTGATCCTGTCTACGCGCATGGCGATTTTTCACCCACGCTATCTGGCGGCGGTTGCGCCCGCGCTGCTGCTGCTGACCGCCCGCGCCCCGCTGATCCAAAAACGATCTTTGGCCCAAATCGCGGCGCTGGCCCTGCTGCTGACTCCCCTGCCCGGCATCCCCTGGCTGATCGATTATTACCAGGGCGAAGCTGCCAAATCCGCCGATTGGCGCGCGCTGGCCGCCTATCTCGACACCCGCGCCCGCCCCGGCGATCTCATTTTGCAGACCGCGCCCGATCCGTCGTTTGCGTATTACTACCGGGGCAAGGTCGCGGAGACGAGTCTTAAATCCGGCGAAGCAATTGCGAAACAGATCGAAACAGAAACCGCCGCCCACCACACGATCTGGCTGGTGGGCCGCTCGCCGGAAGCGGAATCCGCCCTGCGCGATCAGATGCAGGAGATCAGCACCCACGCCATGTCGAACTTCACGGTGATTCAATACCGTTCGCGCGACGTGTCCGACGCTGAGATCGCGGTGAGCACCGACGCCGTTTTCAGCGCCGATGGTGTGCCGCTGGCCCGGCTGGTGGGGTATACCCTGCTCGGCCCCGATCCCTATACCCAGGCTACAACCCTCCTGCTCTACTGGGAGCCGCTGGCGAATGCGGACGACATTAGCTACCGCGTTTTTGTGCATCTGATCCGCCCCAACACACCCCTGAACGGCGTCCCGCGCTGGAATCAGGATGATCACCCGCCCTTCGATGATCCCATCGCCACCACACACTGGTACGAGGGCACCAGGCGCATCGAGCGCGACATTTACCATCTGCTCGACGATCCAGCACGTATTTTAGACCCCGGCACCTATGAAATTCGGGTCGGCTTCTACGATCCGAATAACCCCTCTGAGCGGCTTCTGGTCGATGGCGGCGGCGATTTTTTTGTGCTCCCCGGCGCAGCGATTACGCCTCCATGATTCATGACTACACGAAACAGTAACCTGCTGATTATTAACCATCCAAGTTAGTCATCGAAGTTAGCCATCGAAAGACTATATGTACCCGAACATTCGTGCTATCCTGTATCTGGATGCACTGCCCAGCGCACCTTTCCAACTCAAAAATCCATTTCCCGGCACGAAAACAGCGACTTAATGCCATTAAATGCCAGATCATGCCAGGATCTCTACTTCTCGACGAGCGTTTTTCCCCTCAAATGGTCAAAATTAGGGGTTCAAAGGGGGGGGGAGGGGAGCATCAACTTGGGGAAACAAATCGGGGCGATCTGAGTGGATCGCCCCGACGGAACTTCAACCGGAAAGGCTATTTGCCTTCCATCTCTTTGAGGCGCGCTTCCCACTTATCATACATCTTTTGGTAGGTCGCCTCGGTCATTTCGCCGTTTGCCAGCTTCATATCAAGCTGATCGAGATATGCGCGGATTTCGTCCGCCGTCTTCGGCACAGCCGGTGCAGCGTTCGCGGGCGCAGCCTGTTGTTGTCCCTGTTGATTCTGCATCATCTGCATCATCATCTGGTTCATCATCATTTGCTGCTGCTGCTGCAAAGCGGCCTGCTCAGGATTCATCACCGCGCCCATCTGCTGCCCGACGCCGAACCCGACACCCGCGCCAGCCATCGCCCCGCCCAGGCCCTGATTCGCGGCGGCAGCGTTCGCAACTTCCAGGCGGCGAATGCGTTCCCAGGTTTCAAAGTCCACATAGTTGCGCAGTTCGTCGGTGGTAACTTCCTTCGCCGTGAAGGGTTTCGCCTCAAACGCCTTGATGCGCATGCCAATCGCGGCAAACTGCTCGTTGAGTTTCGCCAGCGCCGCGCCTTCGAGATCGCCCAGCAGCCGGTTAGCATCCATAATGCTTTGCGCACCGGATGACGAAATCAGCGTCGCCAGATCGCTCAGCAGCATCGACTGAATACGCTCTTTGATGTCATTCAGGCGCAGAATCGGTTTTCCGACGCCGTACTGCTTCACAAAGCGTGTCGGGTCTTCCACGCCAATATCGATCACCCCATGCGTGATCAGCAGCACCACGCCCACGCCCTTGCCCGGCGTTTCGAGCACAATTGGCGGATTGGTGCCCCAGGGAACCTGCGGCATATCTTTGAGATTCACAAAATACAGATCAGCGGTGAATGGCGTTCGTCCGCTGGTCGCCAGCCCAATCAGCCCGGCCAACAGCGGAATATTCCCGGTGCTGATCGTGTGCGATCCCGGACCAAGCGCATCCAACGCCTGCCCCTGCCGCACAAAAACCGCCACCTGACTCTCACCCACGATTACCTGCGAACCCAGGCGAAAATCGCCGCTTCCGCCCTGTGGTTCGCGGTAAACGAGTTCATCATCCATCACATTGGTATGATCAACAACATCAATAATACGTGGCATCCTGGCTTCTCCTATTCAATACCTTGTAGCACACTGTCGCGCATGTGATAGGCTTCATTGGCTTCAATCGTCAGGGCATCCAACGTGCTCAGCGCTTCGTTGACGCCTTCACCTTTCCCAGCAGCCTCATTCAGCGCATCGAGTAGTTCTTTAAATTTGTCGGCATAATCAACCAGTGCGGCGTCGAAAGCATAAATTACTTCCAGGTCTTCAGACGTCACTTTGCCTGCATCGTAAAATCCGCTGTAACCCGGCGTATCGGTCGCAATGCGATCAATAAAGGTTTGAAATTTAGTTTTCGTGCTGCGTGTCTTGCTCATATAGGACAAGCCGCCTGCCCCATCCAGCAGCGTTTTTTCAATTTGAGGCAGTCGATTGAGTTGGATTTTTAATTGATTGGCGACATATTCCCGGATCATCCGATCTGCCTGCCGCCGTGCCGACAGTTCCGCATACCCGCGAAAACCGGGCAGTTTGGCTAACAGTTTTTCCTTACCCGCACGCTCGCGCACAATCCGGCTGTAAAGATCGTTCATTCGTCTGCTCCTGTGGGGATTATTGAAACCTATGGTTAAGCATACATCAGAGCCAAAGGCGATACAAACCTCAAAATTTGGGGATCGCGGTATAATCAGCAAGCGGCAAAAGGAGAAATATATGGGCGCTAAAGATCAGGGAGCCGACGCCACCAGCGGGCGCTGGCTGACCATCAACCGTTCGCTGTGTTTTATCACCTATGAAGATGATGTGCTGCTGCTCAAACGCGGCCAGCATAAGCGTATTTTCCCAGGGCGCTACAACGGCGTCGGCGGACATATCGAACAGGACGAAGACCCACTCACTGGAGCCATCCGCGAAATGCAGGAAGAAACGGGCCTCGACGTGCATAATGTGCATTTCTGCGGCGCGATCCAGGTTGATGCAGGCGAAAGCACGGGAATCATGGTATTTGTCTTCCGCGCCGAGGCCGCCTCGCGTGAGTTTATCGACTCCGACGAAGGCAAACTGGAATGGGTCCCGCGTGATGCGATTGAAGACCTGCCGCTGGTCGAAGATTTGCCGACAAATTTAAAGAACTACTCGATGCGCTGAATGAGGCTGCTGGGAAAGGTGAAGGCGTCAACGAAGCGCTGAGC
>DATAMF010000704.1:0-8195 GCA_036260665.1 Aggregatilineaceae bacterium
TCTCAGCCGTCCTGCCTGCGTGAAATCAGCATGGACATTGAGAAACTCGGCGTCAAAGTGCTCGATCAGTACGCCACCCTGGGCAGCTATGACTTTATCCACGTCATCGAAGCGCCCGATAATGAAACGATTGCACGCGTCAGCATGGAATTGATCGCGCGCGGCCATCTTAAACCCCTCACGCTGCCGACGATTTCCATCAACGATTTTATCAGCCGTTTGAGCCTGGACCGGCGGCCCTGACCGATGACTCAACCGTCCATTGTGTTTGATCGTGCTGCCGGTTATTACGACGAAACGCGCGGTTTTCCGCCGGGCGAAGAACAGCATGTCGCCGCTGTGATTGTGCGGGCGGGCGCGCTGACAGCCGCCAGCCGCGTGTTGGAAGTCGGCATTGGCACCGGGCGAATCGCGCTGCCGCTGGCTCCCCATGTCCATTCCATCACCGGAATCGACCTCTCGCGCCCGATGCTCAACCGGCTGCGCGCCAAGCAGCACGGCGAATCTATTGCCGTCACCGAAGGCGATGCGACGCGCCTGCCCTTTGCCAGCGGCAGTTTTGACGTGGCGATTGGCGTGCATATTTTTCACCTGATTCCCGGCTGGCAGGCGGCGCTGGACGAAGTGGCGCGGGTGCTGCGTCCCGGCGGGATGCTGCTCAGCGGCTACCGGAATCATGACGTGGGCGGCGACGATCCGTACCGCTGGCTGTGGAATATCTGGTCGGCGGAAGTCGGCAGCGAAAACCCGCATGTGGGCGTTCCGCGTGAGCGGTTTACCACGTTTCTCGAAGACTCCGATTGGCAGCCGGTTGCGGAGCCGCTGGTGCATACGTTCCCGGAATATCATACACTGCGCGAATTTTTGGATCGCCTGGATCGCCGCGTGTGGTCGAATCTGTGGCGCGTCCCTGATGAAGCGTACGCGCGCGGATTAGCCGCCGTGCATGCCGCCGTTGCCGAACGACAGGCCGACCTGGACGAGCGTATTCCGCGTGAATCCAACTTTACGGTGCGGGCCTTCACTCCACCTCGCTAAATCGATCTCCTTTGTAGATACCGTCTTCCCCACCCTACCATTTTTGTCTGACTTCCCCCTCTTCCAACTGGGTTGGAGAGGGGGACCGAGGGGGTGAGGTTCAAGCTATAAGGGGGTAGGTTTGCGAACCCGCCCCTTCTGGTTGACTCCACGCCCCAATTCATCCACAATACAGCGCAGGTCTTCTCTCCTCGAAGGAGGTTTCATGCGTAAGTGGTGTGTAGTGCTTTTAGTATTTTTGCTTTCCAGCACATTTCTTCCTGTTTCCGCCCAAACCGATATTCCACAGCCCGTCCAGAACGCGCTGGCCGATCTCAATAAACGGCTCGGCACCAATCTGACGTTTCAGACGGGACAGCAGTTTTTCTGGAACTGGACCCAATCCAACTATCCCGATACCAGTCTCGGCTGTCCGATGGCGGGCCAGACCTATACCCAGCAGGTTACAAATGGCTTCTCTATTGCGCTCAACTACCAGGGCATAGAATACAATTATCGGGCCTCGTTCGACGGTAAGATTTTGTTCCTCTGCACACCGGGCGGATCCGCGCCCGCTGCTACCGTGCCGCCCGGCGCGACCTTGATGCCCACCCCGACGCTGGCTCCTGTGGGGACACCCAATATCACAGTGGGGCAGGTCGTTTGCGCGGGGACGCTCCCCTCGCGGCTCACCGTCGGCATGCAGGGCAAATCCATTGCGACGGTCAGCGTTAATATGCGCAGCCAGCCCAATACCACCGCGACGGTGGTCGGTCTGCTGCTGCCCGGCGGGACGTTTAATGTGGTAGGCGGCCCCATTTGCGGGGATCGAACCTGGTGGCAGTTAAATTACCTGTCGAATGCCGGATCAACGACCATCGGTTGGGTGGGCGAGGGCGACAGTACGGAATACTGGCTGGAACCCATCGGCGGCGCGCCGGTTACGTCTCCGGCTGCGTCCACCACCGCGCTCACCCTGCCCATGAATTCCTCCCCAGTGACCACTGCCAACGCCAGCCAGATGAAACTGGTCGGCAGCGTGGCAATCGCAGAGATGGACACGGCGCGCAGCGCGAATTTCTCACCCTCGCCCACGGCGGACATTTTGCTAATCTCGGCGGGTAACGGTCCTGTCTATGATCACGTCATTACGGGCGAGTTGATGGTCACGTTCGGCACGTCCGGCAATACTGTCCTGTTCGCGGCGGGCGGTCCGTCCAGCGCGTCCACGATCACGGTTGCCACCGTTGAGATGAACACCAGCAAGCCCAATGTGGCCTATCTCGTGTTCTGGAATGCGAAGTACGTTCCCCAGCCGGTCACGTCAACGATGGTCGTCGGCTACGAACTACCCGTGCTCGCCAGCGGTTTTGTGTCCAGCGGCGATGGTAAGCGCGCGGCGCTGGTTGGCACGATTGACAACGTGTTTCAGATTTGGATCTGGGATATGGTCACGGGATCGCAGCTTGCCGCGCTGCCCGTCAACAAGCCGATCTCCGATGTGACGCTCAGCCCGGATGGATCGCTGGTCGCCTTTACCAGCCCGAACGATGGCATTTATGTCTGGTCGGTCAATTCCGCGACTCAGGTCGCTTATTTCCCCGAACCCCAGGCCGGATCGCACAGCACCGCCAGCCTCGCCTTCAGCCCGGATGGAACGCTGCTCGCGGCGGGGACTAAGGATGGCCGCGTGCGCATCTGGACGGTGCTTACGCTAATCGAGCGTAACACCATCCAGGTTCACCCCGGCCAAGCAGTGCTGTATGTCGCCTTTAATCAGGATGCCTCGGTTTTGGCGACGGCGGGCGGCGACGAAGCTGCTGGTCTGCTCAGTACCGGCATTTACCTCTGGAATGCCGGTAACGGCACCCAGTTGGCCGCGCTGTCCGGCCCTACCGAATCAATTACCGGATTGGCCTTCCGGGGTAATCTGCTGGCCGCAGCGGGCCGCACCAGTTGGTATTTGTGGGGCGTGTATTAACTATTGATGTGGGGGCGGTGATCCGAATTCCGTCCCCATTCCTCTCTTTTCCTCCATGATCCTAAAATAAAACACAATAGTATATGAATTAATTTTATTAGTTGACATATGTCTAAAAATTACCTTAAAATAAATGAAGTAGCCTTGCATAAATTGTATTTCAGGGGGAAAGATGAATAAACGTTTTTGGCATTGGCTTCTGTGGGGTGGTCTGTTGATTTCGCTGACGCTTCCATTTCATGCGGAAGCGTCTTTTTTTGCCGCCCATCCACCACCTGTACCAGCAGCGCCTGCTCGCCAATCGAGTACGGGCGACATTATTTTTAATTCCATCATGGACGGCGATCAGGAAATTTATGTCATCAACTCCGATGGCAGCGGCCTGCGCCAGTTGACCTACAATTCAACCGCCGATGCCAATGCCGAATGGTCCCCCGGCGGAACGATGATCACGTATATGGATGGGTCGCAGGGCGCGTGGAAAATCGCCCTGATGAATGCGGATGGCTCCGGCAGCCGGCTGCTCACATCGGGATCGCAAAACGATACGAATCCCACCTGGAAGGGGAATATTGGGACGGCAGATGCCGCCGCCTTAACAGAGATAGTCTTCGAATCCGACCGGGACGGGGACCGCGATCTGTATATGTTCGATTACAATTCCGGGCTTCTAACCCAAATCATCAACAGCCCCGGCGTGGATGGTTTTCCCACCTGGGAATGGACCTCCATGTGTTCGGAAATCATCTTTCAATCCGAGCGCACTGGTTCCTCTGATCTGTACCGGGCATGCGCCTACCCTGACAGCCCCTCAGTAGGGGTTCAGTTGACCTATGGGGCGAACGCGGCGAGTCCGGACCTGTCGGAGGGTGGTCAGAAGGTCGTTTATCAGGCCTTTCAAAATGGGGCCTGGGACATCTACACACTGGACCTGACGACGAACGCCACCCAACGGATCACCGACGGTCAAGGCGGCAATTGGGTGCCGCAGTGGTCGCCCGATGGATCGCAGATCGTCTTTGTATCGGATCGCGACGGTGACAACGAAATCTATGTGATCAACGCCGACGGCACCAATCTCCGGCAGTTGACCTTTAACAGTGTCAGCGATGAATTTCCATCCTGGTCGCCGTTCGCGCGCACGTCTTCGAGCACCGTCACCGCGCCGCCTGTGGTGAATAGTTCGAGCGGTTCATCCAGCAGCAGCGTGATTTTTCAGGATGAGTTCAGTTTTACAGGCAACGGCTGGCCCGAAAGCACGAATTCCAACGACACCAGCTCCACCTTTATGCATGTGCAGGATGGCGGCTATCGTGTCGAACTGGGTAATAAGCTGACCGATGCGTGGATGAATCTGTGGGCTTTCGGTACGATGCCCGCGTTGCAGGATGTCGATGATTTCACGCTCGAAGTCGATATATCGCTGCTGTCGAATGTCGGTCTTCCGGGGATCGTCTTTCGCACGGGACCGGCCAGTTTCTACATCCTCCGCCTCAATCCCATCGCGCAGGAATATGCACTGTATTATGATCGCCGGGATGGATCAAATTGGGTGACGCTGGCTGGTCCCACTTATTCATCAGCCATCAACCCCGGCTCAACGGTCAGCCGCTATTCGATCACCGACAGCGGCAGCACCATTTCTATTTCGGTGAATGGAATCCTGCTCACTCAGATCAGCGACTCGACCTACACGCATGGCTCCATTGGTTTCTGGATGAGCACCCAATCCGCGTCGGCGGGTGGCATCGCTACCGGCATTGCCATCTTCGATAATTTGGTCGTCACCACACCCCAATCCGTGCCAGCCGGTCAGGTCAACCAGCCGAGCCAGCCGAGCCAACCAAGCCAGCCCAGCCAGCCGAGTTCGTCGGGCGGCGGGCAGTGTACGGCGGTCAGCGCCGATGGTGATGGGCTGAACGTGCGCAGCGGCCCCGGCACGGAATACAGCAAGCTTGGGACCATAGGCGGCACGAGTACAGCGGTGCTCACGGGGCGCTTTGGTGATTGGTACGTCATCGACTATGGCGGACAGCGCGGCTGGTTGGCCAAGTGGGTGGTCCGTATCAGTGGGAGTTGTTCCGGTCTACCCACCATTGACCCGGCCAGCGGCAGCGCCAACACCGGGAATCCGCCGCCCGCGTCTACGGCGTGCCAGTTGCAGTTGGACCGCAGCATCGACGTGTATTCCGGCCCCAGCGAGCAGTATCCGTCACTGGGGATGCTCGACGACGACTCAAGCGCCTTCTCTCCGCTGGGCATTCACGAGGACTGGTATAAGATCAGCTTTAACGGGCAAGAGGGCTGGATCTCAGCCTGGGTGGTGATTGCCAGCGGCGACTGTTCCAGCGTGCCCTATGCCGAAATTCCGGTTCCAGTGGTCTATATGACTATCAATGGTCATGCGGGCGATACGCCCGTATGCCGGGGACAGATCACCGTCGCGTGGACTGTCCAGTATGCGGAGCAGGTGGATTTCTGGGCAGCGGGCGGCGTGACGAAACATGGTCCCGACACCGTGCCTATGTCCGGCGACGCGGTCGAAATCGCCTATGACGCCCCCGCCGAACTGGCCGTGACCTACTGCATTATGGCCTTCTACGGCGACAACCAATCAACCCGAACCTGTCTCAATGCGTATTATGACTCGACCTGCCCCTAAGTAAAATCGGAGGCGCTCTGTTCACGCAACAGAGCGCCTTTTTTATGATTACTCCCAGCGGATATGATAAATCGTGGTGGGGCCGCCGGTTTCTTGGCGCGGCTGTTCCTGGTCATATTCGATGGTGAAAGGCTGCCCTTTCGACAAGAGGCGCTTGGTGAACCCATAGAACACCCCGTACATCAAGTCGTCTGGATACGGCGCGTCCAACGTGATGATGAGATGCTTGTCATCGATCTGCTGGGTATGTATCCAGCCAGGATCTCCATTGCGATGCCGTGACAGGTAGTTTTGCTCGTAGTACTTGAAAAACTCAAACGGTGACAGGTTTAACATCGCTTCCGGGATCGGATTCACTTCAGAGGCAACAATGCCGACTTCAACCATGTCGGTATTGCCTCTTGTCTGCTCGTTGATTTCATCCAGCGTGTCGAGCAAGTTTTGCATTTGGTACCAGTTGTCGACATCAATGGGCACCAGACCGTGTTTTTTAAAGATAGGTTGAAAGTTGGGGCTGTTCAGGCATTTAGTAAACGCCTGCACCGCGCTCCCATGAATTTCGACTGTTGGATCACAGGTATGATGTTGCATTAATCCCCCAATGATTTCCTCGCGCTTGACAATAGTAGCTTAATTGTATAATAGACAAGCGGAGAATGGAAGAGATCAAAAAAAGCGCTCTACCCGGTTGGATAAAGCGCCTTTTATTTATTTGACTACGTACATCTAAGCCGATGCTGTGGGGTGTTTTTGCAGGCGTAGGCTTGCTGCACCCCAAGTGGCTATTCGATGCCGTGATCACTGCCGCCGCCGCGATAGCCACCGCCACCGCCGCGATCACCACCACGATCACTGCCGCCGCCGCGATAGCCACCACCACCGCCGCGATCACCACCGCGATCACCGCCGCCGCGATAGCCACCACCGCCGCCGCGATCACCGCCGCGATCACCGCCGCCACGATAGCCGCCGCCGCCGCGATCACCGCCGCGATCACCGCCGCCGCGATAGCCACCGCCACCGCCGCCGCGCCGATCACCGCCGCCAGAGCGACCGCCGGAGCGACCACCGCTGCCGCCGCTGGCGATCTTGGTATCTGCTGCGCGTGCTTCTTCCAGCGTCCAGCCTTCCAACACGGCCTGACGGCTCAGGCGAACCTTGCCGCTGGGATCGATGTCCGTGATCATGACCATGATCTCATCACCGATGCCAACCTCATCCTCGACCTTTTCGATCCGGTGATCGGAGAGCTGCCCAATCGGCACCATGCCATCGTGGCCGGGCATAATTTCCACAAACGCGCCGTAGGCTTCCACCCGTGTGACGCGCCCGGTGTAGATGCGGCCCAGTTCCGGTTCTTCCACCATCGCCATGATCATATCACGCGCGCGTTCGGCGCTCGGACCATCCGACCCGGCGATGAACACCGTGCCATCTTCCGCGATGTCGATCTTGGTGCCCGTTTTATCCTGAATGCTGCGGATATTCTTGCCGCCGGGACCGATGATCATCCCGATCTTGTCCACATTGACCTGCACCGTATCGATCCGCGGCGCGTAGGGGCTGAGTTCCGTACGCGGGGCAGGAATCACAGCCAGCAGCACACCGAGAATCTGGATGCGCGCGTCGCGGGCCTGCGCCAATGCCTGCCGCAGAATATCATCACTCACGCCCATGATCTTGATGTCCATTTGCAGCGCGGTGATGCCCTGATCGGTCCCGGCGACTTTGAAGTCCATATCACCCAGGTGATCTTCCAAACCCTGGATGTCGGTCAGGACGGCGTAGCGGTCCCCTTCTTTGATCAGGCCCATCGCAATCCCCGCCACCGGACGGATCAGCGGGACGCCCGCCGCCATTAGTGCCAGGGTGCTGCCGCACACGCTGCCCATGCTGGTGCTGCCGTTGGACGACATCACTTCACTCACCACGCGGATCGTGTAGGGAAACACGTCCTCATCGGGGATCATGGGGAGCAGGGCGTTTTCCGCCAGCGCACCATGCCCGATTTCGCGGCGCTTCGGCCCGCGCATCATACCGGTTTCGCCCGTGCTGTAGGGCGGGAAATTATAGTGGTGCATGTAACGTTTGGTATCTTCCGGATACAGACCGTCCAGCGGTTGGCTGTCGCGCGGGGTGCCCAGCGTACAAATGCTCATCACCTGCGTCTGCCCACGCTTGAACAATCCCGATCCATGAACGCGCGGAATCAAGTCTATTTCGGCGGCCAGCGGACGAATCTGAGTCACCGTCCGTCCGTCAGGCCGTATACCTTCTTCGATAATCCGGCGGCGTACTTCTTTTTTAAGCTGATCATCAATCGCTTCGCGCACTTCGCGCATATTCACCGCGTCCGTACCCTCGTCACCGGGGGCCGCCGACTCGTATTCTTCCAGCACGCGCTCGCGCAGTTCGTCGAGCGCGGCGTTACGGGCATCCCGTTCGGTATGCGTGCCGATGATGTTCGCAATATCGCCCGACACGCGCCCCGCGACAGCTTCCGCCAGCGCCGCATCGACTTTCGCCGGGTTATAG
>DATAMF010000705.1:0-2763 GCA_036260665.1 Aggregatilineaceae bacterium
TGTTGTCTGCTGATCCAATTGGCGTCCTGGATTCCGGTGTGGGCGGATTGTCCGTGCTGCGAGAGATTCGCGCCCAACTGCCCCACGCTGGCATAAAGTTCACCCTGGAAGGTAGCCTCAGTGGCGATCACGCCGATCACGCCGGTTTTGGTATTTTGCGCGGCAGGTTTGACGGCAGGTTCCATCCCAACAAAGGGCATCTGAGGGAATGTGTCGCGCAGATGGTAGAGGGCGGCGGCGCTGGCGGCATTGCAGCCGACTACGATTAGTTTGACACCTTCAGCGATCAAAAAGCGGGCAATATCTTCTACAAAGCCGCGTACCTGTTCAATCGGGCGCGGGCCATAGGGGACATGCCCTTGATCGGCGACATAGATAATAGACTCGTGGGGCAGTTGAGCGCGAATCTCTCGCAGCACGGACAATCCACCCACACCGGAATCCAGGACTCCAATTGGATCAGCAGACATCAGCAGTGACCTCCATTGGGGAGTGGCGAAAAAAAGGTGGGCGGATTTTACCTCAGAATGGCGAGCGGGGGCAGTAAAACCCCTAACCCCCGACCCCTTGTATGATAGAGGGCGTGCGGTACAGTTAGCTACAAAGACGAACGGTCACCACCGGGAGACATTGCGTAGGCCCCTAAAGGCATGACCTTGTGGGAAAGATAAATGCCCCGGTGGGCAGGTCTGTCAGGAACTCGAACGGTATCGAAAGCCGCGGGCAGGTGAACCGCAGAGCTTGCATGTCACAAGGGAGAGTGGAGGACAGGACCGGACCGGAGCCATGGAGGATGAGATGAGCCAAGCGGTGGTAGGGATCGATGTGTCGAAGGCGAAGGTGGATGTGCTGCTGCGTCGGGATGAGAGCGATGCAGGGGTGGGCGGAACCTTTGACAACCGTCCGAGCGGGTTCAAGAAACTGGCGCAGTGGCTGAGCAAACGCCAGCCGGAGCCGGTCCATGCCTGTTTGGAGGCGACGGGGACGTATGGCGACGAGGTGGCGCGCTTTCTGCATGAGGCGGGGCACACAGTTAGCGTGGTGAATCCCGCCCAAATCAAGAAACATGCCGAGAGCCAACTGCGCCGCAACAAGACCGATGCCTTGGATGCGGCAGTGATTGCCGACTTCTGCCTGAAACACCATCCACGCCCCTGGACACCCCCGGACCCAGCCTGGTATGAACTCCGCGCCCTCGCCCGTCACCTGACCGACCTGAAAGATATGCGCCAGCAGGAGCGCAATCGCTTGAAGTCGGGCGTCAAAGCGGCGGGCGTCGTCAAAGCCCTGGAAGACCATCTCGCCTTTCTCGACCAGCAGATCCACGACTTGGAACGCGAGATCCAGCACTTCATTGACCAGCATCCTGACCTGAAACAGCGGCGCGATCTGATCGACTCCATTCCCGGCTTTAGCGATTTGACGGCGGCCCTCTTAGTAGCAGAAATTCCGTATCTGACCGCGTTTGAGGAAGCCAACGACCTCGTCGCTTTCGCCGGTCTCAATCCGCGTCTCTGGCAGTCCGGCACGTTGCGCGGCCATACCCCCTTATCCAAAATCGGTAATGCCGCTATTCGCCGCCATCTCTATTTTCCCGCCCTGTCAGCCCAACGCTTCAACCCTATCCTCGCTCCCTGGGCCGCCCAACTCCTGGCCCGGGGTAAAGCCAAAATGGAGGTCGTGGGGGCTGTCATGCGACGCTTATTGATCTTAGTCTATGGCGTGCTCAAGTCAGGCCAGCCTTTTGATCCCCACTGGGCTGATCGTCGGGCTAGCCCTTGACTTCTATCACGGTATCTTTCCTAAAAGAGCTATAAGCGATTAGCGGTTAGCAATTAGCCAAAAGCGAAAAAACAGTTCACCGCATAAAATTTTTTCTGAGTCCTCCCGCCTAGTATCTGAACTTGATGAGATTGTAGGGTTATGACCCCTCCCTAAATCCCTCCCCGCTGCGCAGAGAGGGACTTGCTTGCGTGTCCCTCCCCCTTTCTCTACGAAGTGGGGAAAGGGGGTCGGGGGGATAGGGGTAAATCCATTTTTCCCTTTGCGTCCTCTGTGGTTCAACCGCTTTTAGCTTTTAGCTGATAGCTGATACCTGACCGCTGATCGCTACCCGCTAAATCACATGCTTTTCCTGATACAACCCGAACTCCTGCCGCATCACATCCATGATCTCCTGCAACGTCGCATACGCCCGCGCCGCATCGAGGATGCACGGCATCAGATTATCCGTCCCCTGCGCCGCCTTGCGCAGACTGTCCAGCGCCCGCTGCACCGCATCGTGATCGCGCTCCTTGCGCAGCCGTTCCAGCCGCGCGACCTGCCGATCATACCCCTGCGGGTCCATTTCCAGGATCGGGATCTGTACTGGTTCGTCGGTGTCGTAGGCATTCACGCCGACGATCTTCCGTTTGCCCGAATCGACCTCCTGCTGGAAGCGGAACGAAGCATCCGCGATTTCCTGCTGGAAGAATCCCGCCTCAATTGCCGGAATCACGCCGCCGAAGTCCTCAATGCGGCGGAAGTAGGCATAGGCTTCTTCTTCCATGTCGTTGGTCAGTTTTTCGAGGTAGAAGCTGCCGCCCAGCGGATCGATGGTATTGGTCACACCGGATTCGTGCGCGATCACCTGCTGAGTCCGCAGCGCCAGCGTCACGGCATGCTCCGAGGGGAGGGCTAGCGCTTCATCCATGCTGTTCGTATGCAACGACTGCGCGCCGCCCAACACCGCCGCCAATGCTTGGAGCGCCACCCGCACCAGAT
>DATAMF010000708.1:0-7109 GCA_036260665.1 Aggregatilineaceae bacterium
GGCGCCGTGTTGTTCCGGCGTAAAATTCATGCGGCCTTCCACATAGGGGCCACCGCCCACCGCGATCAGCGTGCCATCCGGCGACCAAGCCGCCGACCGGGCGCTGTCCCATTCCGTCGCGGTGAACAGCGTGATGTCGTACAGCTTGCTGAGCGTCGTCATATCCCACACACTCAACACGCCGCCCGCCTGCCCCACCGTCAACCGGGTTCCGTCCGGGCTGAACACCATCGCGCTGCCTGCCGTCGCTGGCACAACGTCCAGCCGCGCCGCTTCCAGCAGCGTTGCCACGTCATACACGATCACACCTTCGCCCGCGCCAACCGCCAGCTTGGTGCCATCCGGCGAAAAAGCCAACTGCGACACCGGAGTAGTCAGGCTCCACAGCGTCACCAAACTACCGCTGGCTGTATCCCACAGCCGCACGTTGTACTGATCCAGCGGCGGGCCAAACATGCCGTCGATGCCATCGGCTGTCGCAAACTGGCTTCCGTTCGCGTTGACCGCCACCTGCACGATACTGTGATCCTCTGGAACCTCGATGTAATGCAGGCCGGTGCCGGTGGACACATCCCACACCGTAAGTGTGGGATACGCTCCATCCATGCTGTAGAAGGTATCGACCACCACCGCCCCGTCCGCGCTCATGCCAATGAGTCCGCCCTGCGATTCGAGCATCGCTGTCTGGGCCAGCGGCGACTGGTTCAGATCATAAATCGCCATCCCCGGATCAGTGTAGCCGTATTTCTGGATCACCAGGATTCCGTTCTGGCCGAGCGCGATCTGGCTGACATTCAGCACCAAATGGCCCAGTTCTATCGTCTGGCCGATATTCTCCGCCGTCAGCGGCGCAAGCGCAGCCGGAAGCGAAATCTGTTTGACCGACAAACAGCCATAAAGTCCCGGCTCACCCAATTCATCGGGGCATACATCGTCATGATCAATCACCTGATCGCCGTCGCTGTCCGGGCAGTCGAGACCATTTGGCCCCGCATCGTTGGGGCAGCGATCGTACAAGTCCAGCGTACCATCTCCATCCACATCCGGCGGCACCGCGCCCGTCGGACAGCCGTAATTCTCCTGCAACCCAGCCTCGTTCGGACAGGCATCATAAGGATCAACAATTCCGTCGCCGTCCGTATCTGCATCCCCGCCCTGTGCGAACACGGCCCCCGGCAGCAGTAAAACTAAACAAACCATCCCAATCAAATAACGTTTCACTCTATTTTCCCTGCACTTTCTAATTGACGGTCAATTCCCGTCATTTTAGCATGGAATGGCCCGTGATCGCCTTTTTCCATCTTCACGCCTACAATAACGCGGTATGTATGATCGTCATCTCTTCGAGGGAGCATGAACCGTTCTCGCCCCAATGTGGCCCGCTGGTTGCGCTTGCTCATCGTCATGCTGTTGGCCGCTGCTGTCACATGGGTGTTGGTCTTCCAATCCGGCACACGTGGAGCCTTTCGCCCCGGTCCACAGCCGCCCGCTACCCTGCCGGTTTATTCCTATGCCGGAGTAGACCCCGCGCTGCTCCCTGCCCTCGAAGCCCCGCCGATCCAGGGCCAGCAAGCCTTTGTGATCGATGATATTCCGCCGCTCGGCGTCTATTTGCCCGCCACCGGCAACACCCAACTCGCCCTCCCGACGCTGACGCCCGTGCCCACGCCGACTCACACCACGACGCCCGTGCCGTCAGCCACCCCCACTACCACGCCGATCCCCATCACGCCGTCTGTCACACCCACCGCAACCATTCCACCGCCGCCGACTTTCACCCCCTGGGTGAACACACCACCCGCCGAATGTGCGCCTGCGGGTTGGCCTGTGACAGGGGTGTTGACCCAATATTACGCGTGGTATCACCGCGCCATCGACCTCGGCATCCCCAGCGGCACCACCGTTGTGGCTACCCACAGCGGCACAGTGAAGTTCGCGGGTTGGCGCACCGATGGCTACGGTTATCTCGTCATGATTGAGAGCGGTCAGTTTATCACCTACTACGCCCATCTCTCGTCCTATGATGTGTCGCTGGGCCAGCAGGTCAATCGCGGTCAGGCCATCGGGCTGAGCGGCAGCACCGGCAACAGCAGCGGCCCGCATGTCCATTACGAAATCCGCATCAACGACAGCGAAGTTGATCCGCTTACCTTCGAAAAACGCGGCTATGGCGGTTGTTAAATTTCACAACCCATGTATTTGGGGTGAGTTCGGCCCGGCCCTTGTTAAAATCTGATCAACCGGCCTGACTCTGGTGTTAGCACAGAAAAATGGTAGAATGAGATCAGCATACAGGAGAGAACTATGTTTAAGAAAAAACATCTCAAAAGCGGCACGGTTAAAGCAGAATTTATCCTGCCCGAAGCCATCGCTTCCGAAGCCGAAGATGCTTTCCTGGTCGGTGACTTCAACAATTGGGACGAACAAGCAACCCCGATGACCAAGTTCAAAAATGGCAGTTTCAAAGTTACTGTTGAACTTGACCCCAACCGCGAATACCAGTTCCGTTATCTCGTCAACGGCAAACAATGGCATAATGATTGGGATGCTGACAAGTACGCACCCAATCCCTTCAGCGGTGACAATTCCGTCATCACCACTTTTTCCGAATAACTTTCCCGACGCTGCTCCACGGGTGGGTGCAGCGTCCTTCCACCACGCGGAGATGATGCGAATGATCCATTTTGGTCGTGAAGTCACCGGGAGCCTCGACGCCGTGCTCCGCCGTGAATGGCTGGTTACCAATGGCATTGGCGGTTACGCCATGGGATCGCTGTCGGGCGCACGCACCCGCCGCTATCACAGCCTGTTAACCGCCTCGCTCCAACCACCCACCCGCCGGACAGTGATGGTCGCCAGCCTTGATTCCTGGATCGAAATCGACGGGCGTCGTTCGCCCCTGGTCACCCATGAATGGGCGGCGGGCGTCGTGCTTCCCGATGGCTACCGTCATCTCGAAAACTTCCATCTCGAAGGTTCCATCCCGGTCTTCACCTGGGCGCTGGGCGATGTCCGCATCATCCAGCGTATCTGGATGGATTACGGTCACAACACCACGTATGTCACCTATACCTACGTGCGCGGCACCGCCAATGTCCGCCTCGTGATCAAGCCGCTGTGCACCTACCACGACCATCACAAGTTAACCAAGGGCGGTTACGAGATGGATGTCGATATTCAGCCGTCTGCCGCCTGGCCCGGCGGAAGCTGTGCCACCATCCAGGCGTTACCGGATCGTTCCCCGGCCCCGGCTATCCCCTATCGCATCCTGATCAATCATGGCACTTTCCACCCGCTGTCCGAATGGTGGTGGTCGTTCCACCTCGCGCAGGAAAAAGCGCGCGGGCTGGATAATCAGGAAGACCTGTTCGCCGCAGGCAGCATCACCGCCAATCTGAGTCACAACGACACCTTGGCGCTCGTGTTTACCGCCGACCCCGGTGATCCGCGCCCCTGGCCCGCCGCGCTGGCCGCCGAGCAGCAGCGCCAGCAAGACCTGCTGCGCCAGGCCAAGGTTGAAACCGCCCCGTATTGGGTGCGCCAGTTGGTGTTGACCGCCGATCAGTTTATCGTCAGCCGGGATATTGAAGGGCAGCCCGGCAAAACCATTCTGGCAGGTTATCCCTGGTTCAGCGATTGGGGCCGCGACACGATGATTGCCCTACCCGGCCTGACCATCCCCACCGGGCGTGTTCAGGATGGCCTTGCCATTCTGCGCACCTACGCCCGTTATGTCGATCAGGGCATGTTACCCAACCGATTTCCCGATGCCGGAAGCCAGCCCGAATACAATACCGTCGATGCGACACTGTGGTATTTTCAAGCGGCCTGGGCCTGTTTCCAGGCGTGCGGGCTGGATCATGCCGCCGTTGCCGAACTGTATCCCGTTCTGGTCGATATTCTGGACTGGCACATCAAGGGCACCCGTTACAATATCCACATGGATCCCGCCGATGATCTGCTCTACGCGGGGGAACCCGGTTCGCAGCTCACCTGGATGGATGTGAAACTTGACGATTGGGTGGTGACACCCCGTGTCGGCAAACCTGTCGAAATTAATGCCCTGTGGATCAACGCCCTGCGCATCACCGCCGAACTCGCCGCCCACCTCAGCCACACAGATCAGGCTGCGCATTACCGCCAGTTAGCCGACAAAGCGCACGCCAATTTTAAGGAGCGTTTCTGGTACAGCGGCGGTTATTTGTATGATGTGATCGACGGCCCCGATGGGGATGATCCCACCCTGCGCCCCAACCAGATTTTTGCCATTTCGCTCGCTTTTCCGCTGCTGGACAACGATCAGGCCCGTGCTGTGGTCGATATTTGCGCGCGTGAACTGGTGGTTTCTTTTGGATTACGCAGTCTTGCCCCCGACGAAAGTGATTATGTCGGACACTACGGCGGTGATCCGCTTCAGCGCGATAGCTGTTATCATCAGGGGACGGTGTGGGGCTGGCTGCTGGGGCCGTTTGTCAGCGCCTTCTACCGGGTTTACCACGATGCACCAGCGGCGGCCAGTTATCTGGAGCCGGTTGCCGATCAGCTTCAGGACGCAGGGCTGGGCACGCTCAGCGAAATCTTCGACGGCGATCCGCCCCATACGCCGCGCGGCTGTGTGGCGCAAGCCTGGACCGTTTCCGAAGTCCTGCGAGTTTGGCGCGAATTAGAATCCCAACAACCTACGACTCCGCCCGAACAATAGGATCAAACCTGTGACTACGTCGAGTGATCAAGTTTTATCAAGCCGCCCGTATAAAGTAGCCCTGACGGTAGCCGTCATTCTCGTATTAAGCATGCTCACCATCGTAACCGCCTTGATCATCATCGCGCGCTCGCGCGAAACGGATCGCCAGGATCAATTTAACGCGACCCTCACTCGTGTGTGGCGGCAGGTCAACCAGACCCCTACTGCAACGCCTGCCCTGACCCCCACCGATGCGCCGCCTTTGACGCTGGGTGAATATCCCTTTGCGCTGGCTCCCAACAACCCGGTTTATTCCGCCGCCGACAACTGTGGGATGCAGATCCTCTCCGGCATCATTCTAACCGAAGACGGCGCGCCCACCGACGCCTTCCATCTCGCCATCTGGGGCGACTATACCCCGCCGCAGATCATTCCCACAGGCGAAGTCGCCGGGGGCGAACCGGGGCGCTGGACGCTCACCCTGGATGGGGTAGTTGAGCGGCGGGTCTGGATTCAGTTAACCGCGGATGATCGTTATTTTTCGCCCCCCACCGAAATCGTCTTGAAGGGCAGCGACTGCACGCAAAACCACGCTGAAATTACCTTCCAGCAGATCGCACCCCTTAACGACGATTAGTCGCACAAAAAAACTGCCCCCCTTCGAATGCTGGGGGTCAGTCGTTTATTTCCGCACTTTATATCCGACTTTTGCGCCTGCCGGAATTTTGCCATCCGGGTATTGTTCAGCCACCTCTTCCGCCAGCAAATCCGTGCCGATCACGGCGTTACGGTGAACCACAAAACCCGGCGGGATAGTCGAATTTTTGCCGACACAGGCGATTCCCAGATCACCCATATCCGCGAGTTCGCCCACGCGTGCCCCCTGCCCAACCACCACGCCTTTATCGATCACAGCCCGTTCGATCACGGCATCCTTCTCGATATAACTGTCGGTCAGAACCACGCTTTCATACACCATCGCGTTCGGTCCCACATACACGCCCGGCGACAGCACGCTGCGCACTACTTTGGCCCCGGCACAGATAATCGATCCATCCGTGATCAGGCTGTCTTCCACAATCGCGCCCTTATCAATTTTGACCGGGGGCCGTTCTTCCGACTGGGTATGAATCACCCACGAGCGATCATTCATATCCAGCGACGGCGGCGTGGTCAGCAGTTCCATATGCGCTTCCCAATAGGCGTCAATCGTCCCCACATCGATCCAGTAGCCGCCGAAGGGAAAAGCGATCACCTTCATCCCCATTTCCATCATCCGAGGAATGATGTTGTAACCAAAGTCATGCCGCGAGTCCTGTCGGGCGGCATCTTCTTTGAGTAGTTCTTCCAGCACATCCATTTTGAAGACGTAGACACCCATATTCGCCAGATCACCGGGCGGATTAACAGGCTTCTCCACAAAATCAACAATGTGGTTGTTTTCATCCACCGACATAATGCCGTAGCGCGATGCCTCATCCATCGGCACGCGGATCACACACACCGTCGCATCCGCGTTCTGCTGCTCATGATAGTCCACCAGCATATCATATTCCATCTGGTAAATATGATCGCCCGACAACACTAATATATTTCGAGGATTGCCGCGCCGGATAAAATTTAAGTTTTGTGTCACAGCGTCCGCCGTCCCGGCATACCAGTCCGTATCATAGCGCCCCTGGTACGGTTGCAGCAGCTTGACGCCCCCGGTGAAGGTCCGGTCCAGATCCCAGGGCCGCCCTAACCCCACATGATCATTGAGACTGTGCGGGCGATACTGCGTCAGAACCAGCACATCGAAAATATTCGAGTTGACACAGTTGCTCAGCGGAAAATCAATAATCCGGTATTTCCCGGCGAAGGGGACTGCCGGTTTTGCCCGTTTTGCGGTCAGGACGCCGAGGCGACTGCCCTCTCCACCGGCCAAAATGACTGCTCGTGTTCGCATAGTTGCTCCTCGGTTGGGGACAATGTTTTTAGTTAAAATTATAAGCGATTACGCGAATTAAAATGCTCTCCACGAATCCAGTATAGCACTTTCAAAGATATTCATGCATCAATTTGGGTTAGTTGTACCACACAAAATAGTCCACCTGACCTGACCCTATTTTTGACTCCACCGCACATCAAACTGCTTACAAAACGCAGCGTTTTTCACTCCCGCCGCACATCCAGCCGTTCGTCCAGCCAGACCAACAGCCCGCGCGACAACTGGCTCACCCACCGCCGCCGCATTCCCCACAACAGGGCAAAGGTTGCCGCTGCCAGCCCAATGCCAACCCCGATCGTCATTCCATTGTAATCGTTGTTAATCGCGATAGCGGTCCAAACCACCGCGAGCAGCGCCGCCGTCAGGCCCATGAAATTGAACGTCAAAATATCGCGCAGCACGCGCGCGTTCACCTGCGTGAGTCCCTCGGCTGTC
>DATAMF010000711.1:0-6110 GCA_036260665.1 Aggregatilineaceae bacterium
CAGGCTTCGGGCGGCCAACCGATCACGGAAATCGAACCCTGGACTCCGCTCAACAGCATTACGTGGCTGCATGTGATGTCGCTGGGTTTGAACGGTAATTTTTTCTATGAATTGGTCCGCTGGGAGGCACTTCAGAACAATTCCCCCGAAGAATTAGCGGCCATTGCCCCCGGTTATGACTATGAAACCATGCCGCTGATTATGGAACCGGGTTGGCAGCCGCAGCCCGCCCCCATCACCCGCTATAATGTGGATGCGCTGGCAAAAATCCCTGGCCTCAAAAACATTGCCCAACTGGGACAATTGGGGTTGGGATCAAATAATTGGGTGATAAGCGGCGCATTGACCGAAAGCGGCAAACCGCTGCTAGCCAACGATCCGCATATTTCGATCCAGATGCCCTCGGTCTGGTATGAAAATGGGCTGCACTGTGTGAAAGTCACCGACGCCTGCCCCTATGATGTGAGCGGCTACAGTTTTGCCAGTACGCCGTTTGTGGTGCTGGGCCATAATCAAACAATTGGCTGGGGTGCCACCAATGTGGGCACCGATGTGCAGGACCTGTACGTGCTGGAAATCAACCCCGACAACCCCCTGCAATACCGTTATGAGGGTGAATGGGTCGATATGGACGTGATCACTGAAACGATAACAAGCTGGGACAGTGATCCACAAGAAATAGAAATTCAGATGACGCATTTCGGACCAGTGGTCAACGATCTGTTTGGCGTGAAACAGCCGATGGCGCTGCGCTGGGGTGCCGCTGATGGCAACCACACGTTTGAAGCGATTGTGATGACAAACCGGGCCAGCAATTGGGATGAGTTTCAGGCTGCTATGGCGCGCTTCGATTCGCCCGCCCAAAACTTTGTCTATGCCGATATAGACGGCAATATCGGTTACATCATGACCGGCCTCGTACCGAAACGCGCGGCGGGGCAGGATGGCACTGTTCCGGTGGATGGAACAACCAGCGCGTTTGAATGGCAGGGTTATGTTGATCCCATGCAAAACCCGCGCCTCTTCAATCCCGCTGCGAATTACATTGTCACTGCCAACAACGCGGTGCTGGCCCCGGATGATTTTCCATATCTTATTACGCGTGATTGGGAATACGGTTATCGCGCGGCGCGCATCGAAGAACTGCTGCAATCGTATGAAAAACACAGCCCAGAGACATTTGCCGCCATCCAGTTCGATAACTATAGCTGGGCGGCGTCCTTGTTGGTGCCTGCGGCGGCGGAAATGGATTTCGGGGACGAGCGGTTGAATGCAGCGGCGGACTGGCTGGCTGAGTGGGATTTTCAGGCCGACGCGGATAGTCCACAAGCCGCCTTGTTCAATGTGTTTTGGCGCGAATTTGCGCTCGTGGCGCTGGATGAACTCCCCGACTATGAACAGTCCTTTACCACATTCCAACTTTCGCGGCTGCTGGCGGACAGCACCCATCCGCTGTGGCATAACGCCAGCCTGAACACCAGCGATCCGGTGGCGATCACCGGGCAGGCACTTGAGAATGCGCTGGAATTCATGGAAGATAACTACGGCGCGGACCGTGCCGCGTGGCGTTGGGGTGATGTACATCAGGCACGTTTCCTGGCGGCTCCACTGGGACAGCTTCCCTCGGGTCTTGATCCCCAGCTTGATGCCCTGCTGCCGCTGTTATTCACATTTTTTAACCGTGAAACAGGTGTGAGCGGCGGCGCGGCGATTATCAACGCGACCTCCTGGATCATTGATGCTGACAGCTTCGATGTGAGCAGCTTGCCCAGTATGCGTATGATTCTTGATTTCAGCGACTTTGAGAACTCGCGCTTTATCCACACAACCGGCCAAAGTGGAGATCCGCGCAGCCCACACTATGATGATTTCATCGATCTGTGGGCCAGTGGACAATATCTCCCACACGACTACACGCCGGAAACGGTAGAAGCCCATACTGCGGTTTTGTGGACGCTGCAACCGTAGCCCATTGACTTATCGGGCAGACAGCCTGCTTTCGAAAAGAGCAGGCTTTTTTGTAAGGAGAACGAGATGCGTACTGTGCGATTTGAGCAACTTCGCCCGTCAGAAATTATTGCGGAACGAGAACGTTACCCGGTGGTATTTCAGCCGCTTGGCCCGCTGGAATGGCATGGGCCACATCTACCTGTGGGAACCGATCCATTGCATGCGGAAGCGGTAGCCTGTCGGGTGGCGGAACAAAGTGGCGGCGTGGTGATGCCGACTCTGTTCTGGGGAACGGAACGCGAACGATCTCCACAAGCTCTCCAGCGGATTGGGTTTCGAGGGGATGAATGGATTATCGGGATGGATTTCCCACCCAACACGATGCCGAGCCTTTATTCAGCAGAAGATATATTTGGCGTGGTAGTGCGCGCGCGGTTGGACCTGCTGGTACAGCAGAATTACCGGTTGGTTGTGATGGTGAATGGACATGGCGCGACCAATCATATCACAGTACTGGACCGGTTGGCGGCAGAATTTACGGCGCGTGGTCCGGCCCAAGTGCAGCACCTGATTGCTTTTAGCCCTGAGCCGAACGGGGAATATCAGGTGGGGCACGCTGACGCTATCGAAACCTCGTTGATGATGGCACTTTATCCGCATGCGGTTGATCTGACTACCCTGCCTGATCAATCCACACCGTTACGCAACGTCGATTGGGCGATTGTGGATGCAGCAACATTTGGCGGAAAACCTACAGATGAACACACCGTTGCCCCAGAGAATGATCCCCGCGTAGCTGCCAGTGAAGAAAAAGGCAATGACAGTCTGGCACGTTCCGTTCAATGGATTCAGGTTCAGGTTCAAAAGGCACTCGGAATGGTGTAGAATCTGAAACGTAAAATTTCACAATAAAAGGCTAGGAAATAATGTTCAATAAAATCAGTTTAAGCGGTGAATGGGAACTGTATCGAGCTGGGGAGAACCAGTCGATCCGGGCGGTTGTTCCAGGATGTGTCCACCTGGATTTGCTCCGCGCCAAACAAATAGAAGATCCATTTTATGATGACAACGAGTCCGATCTGCTGTGGATTGGCGAAACAGATTGGACTTATACGCGGCGCTTTCGTGTTACGGCGGAATTTCTTCAGCAGCCCACTATCCTTGTGCGGTGTCATGGATTAGATACCCTGGCAGCGGTAGAGATCAACGGAATCGCAGTTGGTAAAGCGGACAATATGTTTCGGGTTTGGGAATTTGATGTTAAGCGGCTGTTGCAAGTCGGCGAAAACACCATCTCGGTCCGGTTTGATGCGCCCATGCCTTATCTGAGAGCGAAAGAGGCAGAAACGGGTGTGTTGCCCGGCTGGGTGGGAAACTATCGGCAGAACGGCGGCGGATGGCTGCGCAAAGAGCCTTGTAACTTCGGTTGGGACTGGGGTCCGATGGTCGTGACCAGTGGCATTTGGCGAGAAATTGAACTGATTGGGTTTGAGGCGCGGCTGACAGATGTGCATATTGAGCAAGAACATCAAGCAAATGGTCAGATCAGGCTGAATATTCATCCCCAGGTTGAAACCGGCGGCCTCGGCGTACGAGTAGAAATTGCATACGGGGATACCGTTGTAGCTCGTGCTGAACAGCCGGTAGGCCATGATGTGCAGGTGCTAATTGAACAGCCCAAACTGTGGTGGGTGAAGGGGATGGGCGAACAGCCATTGTACGAGGTCACAGTGCAGTTGGTGGGAGAAAACAACCAACTGCTCGATGAGTGGCAACGGCGAATCGGACTCCGCACACTCAGCTTGGAACGACACGTAGATGAGTGGGGCGAATCGTTCCACTTCGCCATCAATGGCGTTCCATTTTTCGCCAAAGGCGCGAACTGGATTCCGGCGGACACCTTTGCTCCCCGACTCACCCGAACCGATTACGAAAAGCTGATCCGTGATGCAGCGGCAGCGAATATGAACATGCTGCGGGCGTGGGGCGGCGGAATTTACGAAGCGGACGATTTTTATGAACTGTGCGACGAATATGGAATCGCGGTGTGGCAGGATTTTATCTTTGCCTGCGCGACTTATCCCGCATTTGATACTGAGTTCCTGGAGAATGTGCGCGCGGAAGCGGTGGATAATATCCGACGGCTGCGGCACCATCCATGCATTGCGCTGTGGTGTGGCAATAACGAACTGGAACAAGGGTTAGTCGGGGACCAATGGACTGACCAAACTATGAGCTGGGAGGACTACGACAAGCTGTTTAACACCCTGCTGCCGGAAGTCGTCCAAGCGGTTGATCCTCAGCGGGCTTATTGGCCGTGCAGCCCTCATACATCGGTGGGAGATCGAACGAATTGGATGAGTCCTGAAAGCGGCGATGCTCATTTGTGGGGTGTATGGCATGCGCGGCAGCCATTCGAATGGTATCGAAGCTGTTTTCATCGTTTTGTGAGTGAATTTGGATTCCAATCTTTTCCAGAACCCTCGACGATCAACTCCATGATTAAAGCCGAAGAACGTAATCTGACCAGCTACGGGATGGAGTATCGCCAACGCAGCGGAATCGGCAACAGCACCATTGTTCACTATTTGCTCGAATGGTTCCGGCTGCCGAACTCCTATGAATCCAGTATCTGGTTGAGCCAGATTTTACAAGGCATGGGTGTTAAATACGGGGTTGAACATTGGCGGCGGCAAATGCCACGCGTGATGGGCACCGTTTACTGGCAGATCAACGACTGCTGGCCTGCCCCAAGCTGGTCGTCTATCGATGTTGATGGACGGTGGAAAGCCTTACACTATATGGCGCGGCGATTTTATGCGCCACTGCTGATTTCGGGCGTTGAAAATATGGAGGCGGGGACGGTTGATATTCATGTGACCAGCGACAAACTCGATCCATGTGACGGAACGGTAACGTGGGAGCTTATCTCTACAACAGGCGAGGTGATTCGCAAGGGGCAAAGCGGTGTTGCGATTGGCGCACAGCAAGATACCATGATCCAAACGCTGGACCTCAACGTGGATATTCAGCGTGTAGGGCAGCGAAATCTGGTGGTCAAGCTCATGCTCCATGTGAATGGGAAAGTTGAGTCGGAAAATCTGGTGTTATTTGTCCGGCCTAAACATTTGACATTAGTGAAGCCAGGGATTCAGGTCAGGATCGATCAACAGCAAGCGCAGATCGAACTATCTGCCGAACACCCGGCGCTGTGGGTCTGGTTATCAACCCCCGGTGGTCAGGCTGGCTTTTCAGACAATTTCTTCCATCTGTTCCCTGGCGAAACAAAACAAATCAGCATTGAGGGAGAAACCAATCTCGACGCGGTGGTGATCCAATCGTTGATCGACACCTACCAATAATAGAAAATTCTCCTCCTCTTGGTGTGATGTTCAAGAGGAGGAGAATGATTTATTCAGCCCATTTACATGAAAAACGTGCTTGCCAACATAAACGGCCCGACACCCTTATAATCGTTCGTGACGATTGGCTCACTCACATAGTACTCAAAACTTCCATCACGATACGGTGTGCCACCTAACCCCGCGACGCTGCATATCCGGTTCAGGTTGAGCAGTCCGGCCTCGTCAACGGTGACAAACTGCCGGGTAATTCCCTCATATGCCTGCTGTGCTCTTTCAGCAAAGGAGGCATCCAAATACCCCTTGTCGCTGCCTTTGCACATCGCGTAGACGAACATGCACGATGCCGACGCTTCCAGATAGTTTCCAGGCCGAGTACCTTGATCCAGCACCTGGTACCATACACCGGATTCCTGGTCCTGAACCGCCGCGACTGCGGCCATAGATTCTTTAAAGATCGCTGCGATTTGATCGCGCTTCGGATGTGTTTCGGGTAGATAATCCAACACATCAATTATCGCAATCATGTACCATCCCATCGCCCGGCCCCAAAAGTGCGGTGATTTTCCGGTCTGTGGATCGGCCCAGCGGTGCGTTTTCGTCTCGTCCCAGGCATGACATCGCAATCCGGTTCGTTCATCTCGTGTGTGCTGGTCAATCAACGTAATTTGGTGAACCACATCGTCGAATGTTTCGGCTTCCCCAAACGTTGCACCATACTGCGCCAGAAACGGTGCGGCCATATAGATGCCATCCAGCCACATTTGGTGTGGATAGATTAGTTTATGCCAGAACCCA
>DATAMF010000712.1:0-1685 GCA_036260665.1 Aggregatilineaceae bacterium
CCCGACATGTTCCACGTTTTTCTGGGCGCGTTCGTTCAGCCCCATCGTTTGCAGATCAATCCGGCGCAGGTCGTACCAGTTAAAGGCATACTCGATCAGCAGCAGCAGTCCATCCGTCCCGTGCCCGCCGCCCCAGTAGTCCTCTTCCCCGATCCACGCGCCGAGCGAGGCATACCGGCTGTAGTAATTAAACCAGTTGATGCCCATCGTGCCGATGATCTTGCCGTCGCGGGCGCGCATCATAAAGTGGACGCCGTTGTAGCCGCGTGCCCGCCCTTCGGCCCGATGTTCCTGAATCCGCTTGATCGTCGCCCGTGAAATGGGACCATAATCGCCCATCGACGCCCACAGCCGCGACTCGTTATTCCAGTGTTCATACATCACCCGGTCCCGAAATTCAGCCGACATCGGGACCAGATCAACCAGCAGTCCATGTAACATGATGGCCTGCCTTATTTACCGTTTTTCTTGTCGTCGTCTTTTTTGTCTTCTTTCTTTTCCGGCTTGGGCTTCGGCTCGATCTCGCTCGCCTTCAGGTCCAGTTCGCTGAACTTCTGGTCGTACCCCGGCCATTCATTTTCCAGCAGGCCGAACATCTCCACATCCACATAATCGCCGTCATAGCGAATATGCTGGCGCAGCGTGCCCTCATGCACAAATCCCGCCCGGCGCAGGTAATCGATCCGCACTTCGTCAAACGCCAGCGCCGATGCATCCACGCGGTGCAGGTTGCGCGTCTCGAAGCAGTACCGGATCAGCATCAGCAGCCCGTCCAACACTTCGTCGCTGCCTTCATACCGCGCATCCCCGGCGAAAAACGTCACATCCGCTTTGCGGACGCGCGTCCATTCGTGATCAAACATCACGCCGCCAATCGGATCGCCCGCTTTGGTCTGGAAACCAATCAGCGAACCGTGTTCGTTCTTTTCCATCTTTTCGATGAACTTTTTAACGTCGTCTTCGGTACGCGGTTCGCGCCGGTCGAAGAACCACGCCCGGAACCAGGGTTCTTCGTTCATCCACGTTTCCATATACGTGGCAAAGTCGTCCTCGAATGGGACCAGATCAACCAGTTTACCTTCGATCATTCCCAACTCCTTTAAAAATACACGGCTGGCAGCCATCAATAATAGAACGTCCGTGCGGAGCCTGCCAAATTTCGTAGTTAGTGTGCTGAGAAGTACCGGTTTTGTCAACCGTAAATTTGGAGATCAGCCTTTTTTCTGCGCGACGATCACCGGGGGAGCCGTCTGGTTGCGCCCCAACACCCGATCCCGTATGTCGCCCAGTTTGACGCGCATCCCCTGCCGCTGGGGTTTCTCCATCAAAGTCATCCCCGCCGCGCGGAGCCGCGCCTCAATCGGGTCGGCTGTGACCAGATCAAACGCCATAATCGCCATCCACCCGCCGGATCGTAATCCGCGCTGGGCATTTTTCACCAGAATATCCCACCGCGTCTCGTCATCCACCGCCGGCAGCCCCTCCTGGTACACCAGCAGATCATACGCCCCCGCCGCTAGCGGCGGATCGAGCAGATCGGCCTGCACACGCATATACCGCGCAATCGGATACACGCCCAGCCCATACTTCTCGCCCGTCCGCACATCAATCGCGGCAGTCGCATACCCCGCCACATCCAGCCCATACGCCAGCCAGCCCGTTTCCGCCCCGATCACCGCTGCTTC
>DATAMF010000713.1:0-21384 GCA_036260665.1 Aggregatilineaceae bacterium
GTCTTCGCGGACGGTGGGTTTGAGTTCGGCTTCGGCGGCCCGCTGGGCCATCAGGTCCGAGCGGCGGGTTTCAACGGCTTCGGCAGCACGCTGGGCGGTGCGCGTCGTGACACGCGCTGTTGTCGCACGGTAGAAACCGACCAGGAGGCCGATTAGCCAATTTTTGAGTATAGTGGTTTGGTCCGTAACGGTTAGACCTGCCCACACCCATCGAGCCGCTGCCCCGCCTGAGCCACTTACTCGGCGGTCCTAAACTCTATATCAAGCGCGACGATCAGACCGGGCTGGCAACCGGCGGCAACAAAACGCGCAAGCTGGAATTTCTCATCGCGCAGGCGCTCGAAGCCGGAGCCGACTCGGTGATCACCGCCGGGTCCACCCAATCCAATCATGCGCGCCAAACCGCCGCGGCTGCTGCGCGTTGTGGCCTGGCCTGCCATCTCGTCCTCTATACACCGGACGGCATCCCGCCCCAGGATTTGACAGGGAATCTGCTGCTCAATCATCTGCTCGGCGCAACCATCCACTGGACCCCAGAGCGCTCCCCCTACACCGCGACCATAACCCGTGTGGAGTCCGACCTTCGCGCTGAGGGCCACCAACCCTATGTGATTCCCTACGGTGGCTCAAATGCCTACGGGTTGATGGGTTACGTCACCGCCATGCTTGAATGTGCCGCTCAGGGACAGTTTGACACGCAGGTGTTCGCCACCAGTTCAGGCGGCACACAATCCGGTCTGCTGCTCGGTGCCCATCTCGCCGAGATCATGGGTCAACTGGTCGGCATCAGCGTGGATCGTGTCCAATCCGATTTCCGGCCCGACATCTTATCCCTGGTTCGCGGCGGGGCGAATCTGCTCGGCCTGGATTGGGAACCCGATCCGACCGCTGTGATCATCAACGATCATTATCTCGGCGGGGGTTATGCGGTCATCGGAGACGCCGAACGCGAAGCCGTCCATCTGCTCGCCCGTACCGAAGGCATCCTGATCGACCCGGTGTATACCGGTCGTGCCTTTGCGGGCCTCATCGATCTGATCCGGCGCGGCACCTTCACGCCCGGTCAGCGGATTCTGTTCTGGCATACCGGGGGTGCGGCGGCGCTGTTCGCATCCCAGTTGAGCGTCACATAGCCCTGATTTGCTCCTGTGTCTCTTTTTCTGTACAATCCCGGCTGTTAATAGCCGGATGTCGTGAGGGTGATCATGCTCGTTCGCGCATTTCGGGTCACAGATCGGTTGGGCAATGCCTTCCTGCGTTTGGGCGGGTGGGCAGCTCTAACCGTTACGGACCAAACCACTATACTCAAAAATTGGCTAATCGGCCTCCTGGTCGGTTTCTACCGTGCGACAACAGGGGCCGCTACCGCTGCTGCGACAACAGCGCGTGTCACGACGCGCACCGCCCAGCGTGCTGCCGAAGCCGTTGAAACCCGCCGCTCGGACCTGATGGCCCAGCGGGCCGCCGAAGCCGAACTCAAACCCACCGTCCGCGAAGACCCGCTGAAGGCCCAGAACCGGGCGCTCAGTGCCTTCGCCGTCCTGCTGTTGATCGCCCTGCTAGCCGTGTTGGTCATCCAGACCACCGGCAAAGACGACACCACCACCATCACCGGACAGCGCGGGAATCTGCTCGGCGCGAACAACGGTTCGCCCGTCGCCACGGCGCTCTTCCCAACGGCCACCCCTACCCCAACTCCGATCCCCGATCCGCTCCGCGTCGGCGGCAGCCTGGTTTATAGCCTGCGCGAAAACGGTCAGGAAGATCTGTGGGCGATCAGTGTCGGCCAGAGTAACCCGCTCCGTCTGACCAACGATCCCGCCGATGACCGTGACCCCGCCTGGAGTCCCGACGGCACCCGGATCGCGTTTTCCAGCAACCGCGACGGCAACTGGGATTTATACATTCTCGAAATCGCCACCGGGGCCACCACTCGTCTCACCGGAACCCCTGGTTTTGAAGGCGCGCCCACCTGGAGTCCCGACGGCGCGTGGATTGCCTACGAAGGGTACTATCCCGATTCGCAAGACCTGGATATTTATTACATCAGTGCCGACCCAGCACGCGCCGCGAATGAGGGCGCGGGCCGGATCACGTATACCCCCGGTCCCGACATTGAACCCGACTGGGGACCGGGATCAGGCCGTGACATTGCCTTCAGCAGTTGGCGCAGCGGCACCAACCAGGACATTTATATTGTCAGCCTCGACATAGGCGACGGCGGCGCGGTCAACCTGACCAATACGCCCGACATCAACGAGAACTATCCCGACTGGGACAACCTTGGCGCGACCATCGCCTACAGCGCATCGGTCGAAGGCGTCGAAGGCGTGTATATCAAGCCCGTCCAGCAGTCTACCGGCGAAGTGCTTGTCGGGCGCGGCCACATGCCCGCCTGGGCACCCAACGGAGCCAGCATCGCCTATACGCTCGACACGGCGCGCCACAGCCAGATCCTCGCCAAAGCGCCGGGATCATTCGGCGGCGCAACCGACACCATCGAACTCGATTACCATGCCTCCGATCCCGACTGGACGCCCGCCCCCTTACCCACCGGATTATTGACTGGCGGTGGCGTGCCGCCCAGCGTCGAAACCCTGTACACCGAAATCACCAATCCCAAGTCCGATGGCCGTTATGGAATGGCCTCGCTGAACAATGTCGTCGCCCCCCAGCCGTATCTTTCTGACGCGGTCAACGATTCGTTTGAAGCGCTGCGCCTGCGTGTATTGGAAAAAACGGGCTACGATTTCCTCGGCACGCTCGAAGATGCCTTCTGGAAAGATGATCGTCCTATCGAACCCGGCGAGCCTCAGCAGAACTGGCATTACACGGGCCGCGCCTTCGCTATCAACCGCGACCTGATTTATGTCGGCTTCCCCACCGCGATTGAAGTCGTCCGCGAAGAAGTCGAAGTTTCCGTCTACTGGCGCGTTTATGTGCGCGTGGTGGACGGGGCGCAGGATGGTGCTTTAGGCGAACCGCTGCGCTACCTCCCCTGGGACTTCGAAGCCCGTGGCAGCGGCGATGTGCAGGACTACCAGAGCGGCGGCAAGCTCAAAAACGCCGCGCCCCCCGGTTATTATGTAGACCTGACCCAGTTAGCAGACGATTTCGGCTGGCTGCGCCAACCCGCCGAGCGCACCTGGCAGTATAATTTCGGCGCGATCCAATACTGGGAATTTGTGAAGTCAGATGGCTTAAGCTGGCAGTCGGCGATGTTGCAGCTTTATTCGTCCGAAGAGTTCGAGGCGATCCAATCTGAATCGACCACCGTACCGCCGCCGCCAGCGCTGCCCACCGACACCGCGACTCCCGAAGTTTTTCGCACCGCGACACCACTGCCGCCGGATCAGCAGTAAGGGGCTGGGATGGAACGTAGTCATCATTTCGAAGGCTTGCTCATTCTGCTGCTGTTAGCGGCGTTGGGCGGAATCTATCTCTGGCAGAACCACCAGCCGGACATCAAATCGTCCGTCCCGGTGGTATCATCCAATCCATCCAATGGGAGTATGCCTGACAACCAGCAGTTGACCTTCGATGCGGCGCTGGCTGCCGAGCGCACGATCATTCCCACGACCGATTTTGAAGATTCTCAGTACGTCGCGCCCACCCTGCCCCCCACGCCGGAAGTGATGGCGACGATTATTGAGCCGCAGCAGATTCAAAGTTCGCCCTGGCCCACCATGACTCCGCGTCCGACGGTTTTGCGTCCCACCCACCCCGGCCCGACGCTCCTGCCCAGCCCAACCGGCTTTTTTGTCGCCCAGAATACGCAGGTCGCCAATTACCAGCCGCCGCCCGAAGAAGTGCCGCTCAGCCCGCACGCCTACGATCATTTCTGGTTTGTGCGCCCGGCGGATGCCAGCGCCAACAGTGAATCCCTGTTTAATTATCCTTTCGGCTCCAACGGCCCTCAGAACGATTGGCGCGTCCATGCCGGGATCGACCTTCCCAACCCGGTAGGCGAAAAAGTTTACGCGGGCGGCGCGGGCACGGTGATTTATGCCGACGATGCCCGCAGCGTGATTCCCTCCACCGATCTCGATGTGTATAGTTCCTACGGCAACTGCGTTCTGATTGAATACGATTATGGTTATCGCGGCCAGCATATTTGGCTGCTGTACGCCCACATGGCAACCCTGCTGGTCGAAAAAGGCCAGCATGTTGAACAGGGAGATGTGATCGGCTTGAGCGGCGGCACCGGGGATGTTAGCGGCCCGCACGTCCACATGGAAGTCCGCATGGGCACCAACAGCTATTTTTCCGTGTATAATCCCCTGCTTTGGATCGCTCCCTGGACCGGCTACGGCGTGGTCGCGGGCAGTGTGACCCGTTCCGATGGCTCGTGGGTGGAGGATGTCACCGTCACCCTGAGCCAGCGCGGGCGCATCAAGCAGACCACCACCACCTATATCGGCGTCTGGAAGCCCAACCTTCGCACCTGGAATGTTCAGGCCGACCCCGCCCGGCAGGAAAATTTTGTGCTGGGCGATGTGCCCGAAGGTGATTATGTCATCAGTGTCACGGTGGAAGGCAAGCGTTTAGAGCAGGAAATTACCGTCGCCGCCGGAACCACCAACTTTGTGAACCTCGGCCTGCCCATCGCCGCCACCCCGCAGCCCGTCGAGGATTAACCTACGATTACTCAGTGTTCGTCTATAAGGTCGTTGCCTTTACCGCCCCTATTAGCTACACTCCACTCATATGTGGGCGGTTGGTTTGAGTTGTCATCAATTTTGAGGAGAATTTTTGCATGAAGCGTAAACGCCTATTCTTCCCCGTCATTCTGGGGATCGTGCTCAGCCTGTACGCCTTGACAGTCTATGCCCAGGACGGCACAGGCAGTCGTCAGGTTTCGGTCGGTGATGTCATTACCGCCACGCTGGACGCCAACACGATTGCACAAACTTATACCTTGCCTGCCAGCGCGGGCGATACGGTTTCTGTCGAAGTCACCACCGAAGTGGACGCCCTTGCCCCCATCGTGATCATGACCGATCAGCGCGGCAACATTGTCGCTCAGGACCTGGATACCTCCAGCGCAGCCCAGGCGACCATTACCGATTTCAGCGTGCCCAACAACGGCATCTATTACATTACGGTCATGCGCGGCACGGGTGCCGATGGTGACGCCAGCGGCGATTTCACCCTGCGTATTTCCGGCATTCAGCAGGTCGGCGGCGCGACGGTCAACCTGACCAACGGCGGCCTGGACTTTGTGTTGGACTGGAGTGCCGCCGTGAATCTGAATCTCGAAGTGCGTGATCCCGTGGGTGGAACCGTTCACGCCTTCAACACAGGCACAGCCAGCGGCGGTACGCTTGCCGAAGATGTGAATGTGGACTGCGATGCCGCCAGCGCCGACAACCCCACCGAAACCATCTCGTGGCCGGCGGGTGATGTTCCTAGCGGCAGCTATGAAGTGATCATTTACTATCTGGATGCGTGCAGTGTGGGTGGCCCTCAGCAGTTCACGCTCAATCTGAGCGCCAATGGTGACGCGGCCCAAACCCTTAACGGCACCATCAACCCCGGCCAGCGTTATCTCGCGCGGCTGGTTCTTGGCCCCGACGCCTCGTGGGACGTCACCAACGGCGGCGTGAATGCGGGCCTCGATGTCACCGTTTTCGGTAACGAAATCGCCAATGCCGCCCCGGTTGCGCTCGGCAGCACGGTCTCC
The DNA here is from genome assembly GCA_036260665.1 of Aggregatilineaceae bacterium. Lineage (GTDB taxonomy): Bacteria > Chloroflexota > Anaerolineae > Aggregatilineales > Aggregatilineaceae > DATAMF01. Next base: position 5,684 of record DATAMF010000713.1, read on the forward strand.
GGCCAAATCACGAATGGTGAACCCGCCCAGGCTTATACATTCGATGCCACCGCCAACTCAACCGTTGATATTACCCTGCAAGCACAGTCCGGCAGTCTGGATACCTATCTCGCGCTGCTCGCCCCCGATAAGACCGTGCTTGTCGTCAACGACGACGCGAATGATGAAACCACCGATTCCTTCATCCAGCGGAATCTGGTGGTTGATGGCACCTATACCATCATCGCCACCCGCTATGGCTTGACCATTGGCGGCACCGAAGGTGAATACCGTTTGTCGGTGAATACCTCTACCGGCACCACCACGGGCACCCCGGCCCCCGGCGAAACCCCGATCCCCGGCGAAGCGACTCCGGCCCCCCTGCCCGAAGGTTCGATTGAAGTGACCCTCACCTGGGGCACCAATGCCGACTTGCAGCTTCAGGTTCGTGACCCTGCTGGCGACACCGTCTACGATGATGAGCCTTCCATCCGCAGCGGCGGCGTACTCTACGCAGACGGCAACGTGGGCTGTCAAAACACGACGACCTCCCCTGTCTCCTACATCTACTGGCCGCCGAACCGTCTCGATCCGGGCATCTATGAAGTCGAAGTCTGGTATCAGGCCCAGTGCGAAGATACCGCCCCGGTTAACTTTGCGCTGAGCGTGACCGTCAACAATCAGACCGTGATCAATTCCACACCGCTCCCGATCAATTTCGGTGCGCGTTATCTGGTCACCTTCGAAGTTGCGCCCGATGGCACCGTGACCACCGGCTCGGCAGATTTCTTCGACATGACCAATCCGGCGGCGCTCAATTACCAGGCGCAGGCCGCGTCCGCTGTGCCGCTGACCTACGGCCAGTCCGTAACAGGCAGCATTACCACCACCGACGCCTTCCGCCTCTATTCCTTCGAAGGCGAACAGGGCGACAAAGTGACTATCGGCCTCAGCGCCAGCGGCGGTAATCTTGACACCGCTGTCTTCCTGATTTCACCCGAAGGCATCCTGGTGGCCTACAACGACGACGTAGAAGCAGGCACCAACTCCGACTCGGTGATCAGCAATGTCTCTCTGCCCTCGACGGGAACCTATCTCATCGTCGCCACCCACTACGGCTTACGAGTCGGCGGTACGACAGGCAACTACACGCTGGACTTGCGCCAGCAGTAACCAAATCACATCTGAGGGGCCGCGCGCCCCTCTTTTTTTGCATGAATACCGGACATTGATAGAGTTCTAAACAAATATTTGATCTATCCGAACACTTGTGCTATACTGATTTACATCAAATCGCACCTCTCAGGCTGGAGAAGTTACTATGGCAAAAGATGACCGCTTAAAGGTCTTAGAAAATACCCTGGCAGACCTCACCAAACGTTTTGGTGATGGCGCGATCCTGCGCCTGGGGGATGCCGCCCATTTACAGGTCGAAGCGATTTCAACGGGTTCTCTCGCCATCGACCTTGCGCTTGGCGTCGGTGGCATTCCACGCGGACGTGTCACCGAGATTTATGGCCCCGAAAGTTCCGGTAAAACCACCCTCTGCCTCAGCACCATCGCGGAAGCTCAGCGGATGGGCGGTGTATGTGCCTTTATCGATATGGAACACGCCCTCGACCCGCTTTATGCCGAAAAACTCGGCGTGGACGTGAATAACCTCTACATTTCGCAGCCCGACACAGGTGAGCAGGCGCTTGAAATCACCGATGCCCTGGTGCGCAGTGGCGCGTTGGACATGATTATTGTGGACAGCGTGGCTGCGCTCGTACCCCGCGCCGAAATCGAAGGCGAGATGGGCGACAGCCATGTCGGGTTGCAGGCCCGTTTGATGAGTCAGGCCCTGCGCAAGTTGTCTGGTGTCATCAAACAGACCAACACTGCCGTGCTGTTCACCAACCAGCTCCGCGAAAAAGTCGGCGTGATGTTCGGCAACCCCGAAACCACGTCCGGGGGTCGCGCCCTGCGTTTTTATGCCAGCGTGCGCATCGATATTCGCCGCATCCAGGCCATCAAGCGTAAAGATGAAGTCATCGGCAACCGGACCCGCGTCAAAATCACCAAGAACAAAGTCGCCCCGCCCTTCCGTCAGGCCGAAGTCGATCTGATGTACGATCATGGCTTCAGCAAGGAAAGTGAAGTCATCGATCTCGGCGTGGAAAGCGGCATCGTGGAAAAGCGCGGCGCATTCTTCCGTTATAATGACGGGCTGATCGGTCAGGGCAAGGAAAACGCCAAACAGTATCTGGTCGAAAATCCCGAACTCACCCGCGAAATCGAAGCGCTCATTCGCCAGTCCTTCGACATCATGCCCCTTGTGGGCACCCACGCCACCAACGGAGACGAAGAGGCCGTGGGTGAGGATGACGACTTGTTGGCAGAAGACGAAGTTTAACGACAGGACATTACTCGCGCCTTCCTCGCGCCATATTTTGAAGTCGCCGCGCCCGCCTCTCCACCGGGCGCGGCGCATGTCACGTTCCTTTTTTCTCCACTTCGTAGAGAAAAAAGGGCGTGATACGATTCAGAAAGATCAGAAAGAGGTGAACCCCTATGCCACAGCCGTCCATCATCTCCGCCAGCCGCCGCACCGATATTCCCGCCTTTTATATGCCCTGGTTCCTCAACCGCCTGCGCGCGGGTCTGGTGCGCTACCCCAATCCCATCTCCGGCAAGCCGATCACCATCTCCCTCCAGCCGGAAGATGTCCACAGTATCGTGTTCTGGTCCAAACATTACGGCAACTTCCTGAAGCATTTTGATGACTTGGCCGCGCTGGGTTATCCCTTCATGTGTCACTACACCATCACCGGACTCCCGCGCCAGATTGAACCCTATGTCCCCGATTGGACTCAGGAAGTCGAAATATTCCGCCAGCTTGCGGCCCACACCAGCCCGCGCCATGTCCAATGGCGCTTCGACCCGCTGATCTTTGCCGCAGGCCTGGATGCGGCCTACTACCTGAACCGCTTCCGCGAGATTGCCGCTGCACTGGCCGGATTTACCACCCGTTGTTATTTCAGTTTTGCCACGCTCTACGGCAAAGTCGAGCGCCGCTTACAGCAGGCCGCCATCCCCTACACCGATCCCCCACTGGACGAAAAGCGCGCCCTCATCAGCAGCTTAGCCGCCGTCGCCGCCGATCAGGGTATCACCCTGTACGCCTGCTGCCAGGATCATCTCATCGAAGGTCGTGTTCTGAAGGCCCACTGTATTGATGGTGATCTGCTGGCTGAATTATTCCCTGAACGTGCCCAACTCTTTTCAGCCCAGCCATCCCGCGCCGAATGTGGCTGTGTCGCCAGCCGCGACATCGGCATCTACGAGACCTGTCCCTACGGTTGCATCTACTGTTACGCCAATCAAAGCCATGCCCTCGCCGTCAAAAACCGCACCGCCCACAATCCATTGGACGAAGAGATAGTCACTTCCCAAAAACTACCATTGGCAAATCCTACCGACATTCAATATAATTCCTCAACCTAATATCGAGAACGTATCTATGCGAAGTAAAGGATTAATGGTATGGCTGAGCTTCCCCCGTCCGATCCACGCCCGGTATCATTGCGCCAAGATATGCCCGGTCAACCCCAACCCTATCCCCCACAACCGACGAGCGCATCTCCAACCGTTGTGCTGATTATGACAGCGGCGATCTTTCTGCTGTTGGGGCTGCTGGTTGCCACGCTGCTGACGACTGGCGGAGACGACGATAATTCCGCAGGCCTTTCCGAACGAGACGTGCAAACCCTGGTCTACCGCGAAGTCGGCACCCAGATTGCCGCCCTCCCCGTGGTCGGAGCCGCCTCTGACGGAGAAGAGAATCTCAGTCAGGCCGATTTACAGGAAATGGTGAACCAGGCCGTGACCACCCAGGTTGCCATGCTGGTTCCAACCACTACCCCCATTCCGCCAACCCCCACCGCCATGCCGGTTGCGATGACCGCCGATGATGATGCCTTCCAGGGACCAGCCGATGCCCCCGTCACCATCATCGAGTTTTCCGACTTCCAGTGTGGTTACTGTGGCCGCTTCTATTTCAACACCTTGCAGCCGCTCCTCGAAAAATATCCGGATCAGGTGAAATTCGTCTACCGTGACTTTGTGATCTTTGGCGAAGACTCCGAACGGGCTGCCGTCGCGACCGAATGCGCCGAAGAACAAGGCAAGTTCTGGGAAATGCACAATTCGATCTTTGAATCCCGTTCCCTGGACGAACCCCCGGCCCTCAGTGAAGAAACCCTCGTCAGTCTGGCGGGTGATCTCGACCTAGACACGGATGCCTTCCAGCAGTGTTTGACCAGCGGCAAATACACCGATGAAATCGCTAAAGACTTTAACGATGCGGTGGCGTATGGCTTTCAGGGCACCCCTGGATTTGTGATCAACGGGGTCGTTTACCCCTTCGGTGCCCAGCCGATTGAGGTCTTTGATCAAATCATTCAGGCCGAATTAGAAAAGGTCGCCAGTTGACAGGCGGAATTGGGACAAACAGACCGTTGACCCAGCATGAAGGAAGCGGTATAATCCGCCCGTTCAAACAAGAAAACAACCCTGGCAGCCCGCCCAGATGAGGAAGAGGAGTACGTTCCATGACGACCGGCAACACGCCAACCAGCATTGAAGAACTGCACCCCAAAATGAAGTTCGAAGGTATCGTCAAAAAAATAGAACTATATGGGGCACTGGTAGATATTGGTGTTGGTCGCAATGGCCTGCTCCATATCTCGCAGATTTCGAATGAGCACGTGAAAAACGTCAGCGATAAGCTGCAAGAAGGCCAAACCATCGAAGTCTGGGTGCAAGAAGTTGATCGCAAAAAAGGCCGCATCAGCCTGACCATGATCGAACCCGCTGCCCTCGGCTGGAACGAAATCGCCGTGAACAATGTCTACACGGGTAAGGTCGTCCGCATGGAAAAGTTCGGTGTCTTCGTTGACATCGGCGCGGAACGCCCCGGTCTGGTCCATGTGTCTGAGCTGGCTAAGGGTTATGTCGGCGATCCTTCCGAAGTCGTGAAAGTCGATGAAGAACTCGAAGTCAAGGTCATCGATGTCAATCGCCGCAAGAAGCAGATCGACCTCAGCGTGCGCGCGCTCGAACAGCCCGACAAAGTCGAAGCGGTCGAGGAAGACGAATCGCTGCCCACCGCGATGGAACTTGCGCTGCGTCAGGCTATGGGCGATGCTGGCATGCCGATGCCCTCGCGCGGCAGTGACAAGAAGCGCAACAACCGGAAACAGAAACGCCATCAGGAACGCGAAGATATTTTCCTGCGCACCCTCCAGCAGCACAGCCGCGATTAGTTTTTTCTCAGAATCAATCAAAACGGGCGATCTTCTCGCCCGTTTTTTGTTCTACCCCATCATTTAACGAATAATTCGGTGCAGCCTAATGTCGCAGCCGATCCATAAACCGCCACAGCCGCACACTTCCAATGATAAACAAAATGCTGATCAGAATTGCAGAAATCACGCACCACTGGCACCACTTATCCAGCACCGTGCCTTCGATCAACGACAGGTACACCGAAAACATCACGCCGAACAGCCCAAACACCACCACCAGCGTTTTACCATATTGGGCCAAAATGGGCAGTTGATCTTCCATCAGTACCGTGCCCAGAATAGCAATATATCCCAGCAGCCCCAGCACGGCGACGGGAATCCCCAGCGTCTTTGAATACGCGCTGGTCTGTACCGCTTCGCAGTTGACAGCCCCGGTATTCAGGCATGCGGTATTATTCCCGGTCACTTCAGCCCATGACAGGTATCCGGCTACAAAAATCCCCACGATAGCCAGGACAACCATCGTCACCCGTTCCCATTCCCAGGGTTTTGTTTCGTGTTCCTGTCGCGCAACTCTAACTTTAGTCACCGTCTTCCTCCACTTGGTTTGCTACATCTTCCACTCTATAGTGGTACAATATACCCCAAAATAGCAGTATTTTCCCCAAAATACATTGCAGCTCCTATTTTTGATAGTTATACTTTAGGAATAATTGCTGCCTGAAGGGGCTTATTGCCGTGCAGACCAGCGTCATCGACCTGACTCAAATCTATCAAGTGTTGCCGGACCTGTCGCGCAATGACCAGTTGCTGATTGAACGCGCCTTTGACCGGGCGCGTTTGGCTCACGACGGCATGTTCCGCAAATCCGGCCAACCTTACATTATCCACTGTGTCGCCGTCGCCCAAATTCTGGCCGAGATGCGCCTCGACGCCACCACCATCGCCGCCGCCCTGCTCCATGATGTGGTCGAGGATACCGGCATCACCTTGCCCGACATCGAACGCGAATTTGGCTCTAAAATCGCGGAACTGGTCGATGGCGTCACCAAACTGAAACAGCTCCCGACGGGCGTCGAAGGTATGCACGGCGGCAAAGCGGGTGATCGCGAAATGGAATATCTGCGTAAGATGTTCCTGGCGATGGGGTCCGATTTCCGTGTCATCCTCATCAAGCTGGCGGACCGCCTGCACAACATGCGCACCCTCGGCTACATGCCGCCCCATAAGCAGATTCAGAAGGCCCGTGAAACCCTGGAAATCTTCGCCCCCATCGCCAACCGGCTGGGCATCTGGCAGATCAAGTGGGAACTCGAAGATCTCGCCTTCCGTTATCTCGATCCCATCCGTTACCGTGAACTGGCGTCCATGCTGGACGAGCGCCGCTCCGACCGCGAAGCCTATCTGAAGCGGACCAGTACGTTCATCCGGGACCAGTTCGCCAAAGAAACCCTTGAAGCCGAAATCAAAGGCCGCCCGAAACACATCTACAGCATCTACAAGAAGATGGATCGTAAGCACCTCCCCTTCAACCAGATCTACGATGTTCGGGCGCTGCGAGTTATCGTCAACACCGTGCCGGAGTGTTATCAGGCGTTAGGGATTATTCATAATATTTTCCACGCTATCCCCGGTGAGTTTGACGACTATATCTCCTCCCCCAAAGAAAATTCCTACCGCAGCCTCCATACCGCCGTACTCGACAAAGAAGGCAAAACCCTCGAAATCCAGATTCGCACGCGTGAAATGGACGAGGAAGCGGAATACGGTATCGCCGCCCATTGGCGCTACAAAGAACAGCGCGCCAGCAGCCACACCGATAACGCCCTCGAACGCCGCCTGGAACGTCTCCGCCGCATGATGGACGATGCCCGCGAAGACAATACCGACGATCAGGACGCCAACGGTTTTGTCCAGAATGTGCTGGAACAGATCAGCCGCGAGCGCATTTACGCTTTCACGCCCAAAGGCGACATCATCGACCTGCCCGAAGGCGCGACCCCCATTGACTTCGCCTACCACATCCATACCGAAGTCGGCCACCGCTGCCGGGGCGCGAAGATTCACGGGCGCTTGGTTGGTCTGGATCACCCGATCAAAAATGGGGATCGCGTCGAGATTCTGACCGCCAATCGCGGCGGCCCCAGTCTGGACTGGTTGAACACCGATCTGGGCTTTACCAAAACATCGCGCGCCCGCTCCAAGATCAAGCAGTGGTTCAAGCGCCGGGACCGCGACAAAAGTATAGCCGATGGCAAAGAAGTGCTGGATCGTGAACTGCGCAAACTGGGCATGAGTGCGCTCAACCGCGAAGAATTAGCCGCGCAGATGGGTTTTGCCCATGCCGAAGATTTTATGGCGGCGGTGGGTTATGGCGATGTCACCGGCGCGCAGATCAGTTCGCGTCTGTTAGAGGTCGAACGTCGGGCCGCCGAAGTCGAACGTCAAAGCCGCCTGGAAGCCACAGTTGAGCGGGCCAAGGAACCCGTCCGTCCTGAAGGCTTCCGCATTGATGAAACAGGCGGTTTGCTGGTCGCGCTGGCCCGTTGTTGTAATCCCACCTACGGCGATGAGATCGTCGGTTTTATCACGCGTGGCAAAGGTGTCACCGTCCATCGCTCCGACTGCAAAAATATCCTCAACACCAGCGAACCCGAACGGATCATCAACGTCACATGGCCCCCCAGCAACTCCCAGACCTATCCCGTTCCGGTGTTGATCGTGGCCTATGACCGCGAAGGCCTGATGCGTGACATCGGCGCGGTCATTGCCGACGAAAATATCAATATGTCCAACGTCAACATCAGCACCCGTCAGAATATCGCCACCTTCGAAGTCACGATGGAGATTCAGGACATCAAACAGCTTTCGCGTATTCTGGCCAAAATCGAACACCTGCCGAATGTCGTCGAAGCCTTCCGCCGTATCGCCGTCTAGAAGGAACCATCATGACCAATCGTATCCTGGTTTTATGCCTGAGCATCCTGATTCTCGCTGCCCTTGCCTGTTCCACCTTCCGCTCCCCCGGTGATCCCGCGCCCACCCGGCCCCCGACCCTGACGCCGACGATCACCCCCTCGTTCACCCCAACCATTACGCCATCCTCCACCCGCTCGCTTACCCCGTCCACAACACCCTCTGTCACCCCGTCGCGCACACCGTCACACACGCCCACTGACCGCCCTACTCGCACGCCGCAGCCCACCGCGACTCGAACACCAAAACGCTGATCTTAACCCCGATCATGCGCACGCAGGCCAACCCCGCTAACAAATTTCTAATCCAACAACGTGGTAATCCCAGTTGTGAGGATTTCCTCATACGTGTATAATGCTATCAATAAAGTTGTTCAGTCTAAGGCTATAACAAAACAGCCAATAACGTCTCGTCCTGAAAACATATAAAGTCGCTTCTAGAGATGCGTGAATGGTTGTTCCAAAAGGTGATCAAATCGATTACGCTTAATCATCCATAGTCCAATTAGACAGGCCCTTTGAGGGGGACGGGCTGTAGCAACAACCTTCAACCGCACGGTTGTTATAAGTTCCTCATTTTACACGCAGGAATAGTCCAGCGAGGTCACGCATGAATACACAAGATTCATTCTCATACGCTTCTGAACAGTTACGCAGCCTTCCCGCCCATGTTACGCTGCTGATTCTTCATCCCGATTTTCATGGACAGCATCGCCTTTTCGCTCCCGTATTGGCTGACCTAGACACCACTACTATTTTTCTGACAGTCCCCAGCCCCAATTATCCCTTTGAAGCCTTTCTGGCCGATTTACGTGATGCCCTGCAAGCCCAGTTAAATGTCGAGCCGCCCAAACTCCCCAAATCAGCCGAAGATGCAGCCAGCACCATCGCCAGGTTTCTCAAACCCTATGGCCGCGTGACCCTGATCATCGATGCCTACGATTCCACCCAGCGCGACGAGGCCGCACCGTTTATTGCCGCCCTCGCCCGTCAGATTCCTGACGGCAGCCGCATCATGCTCAGTGCGCGTGAGCTTCCGATGGACCTGCTCGAACATGAAGAATTGCAGGGCCGCATCGCCCTTCTGCCCACCAATGCCGACAAAATGATGCTTGACTATGCCCAGAGCGGGCGAAAAACCGTGCTTGAAGTGCGCGCCCTCGGCCCCGGACGTGTCCTGATCAATGGCCGTCTGGTTGAACATTGGGACGGAGTCCTGCCGCGCACCCTCTTTTTCTATTTTGTAGATCGGGGCATGACCACCCGCGACGAAATCTTCCAGACCTTCTGGCCCAATCTCTCCACGCGTGAAGCGACCAATGTTTTTCACGTCACCAAACGCAAGATCAGCGAAATTCTCGGTACCGATCTCACCGTCTACTGGTCGGGTTTTTACCGTATCTCGCCCGAACTCGATCTCCATTACGATGTCGTGAAGTTCGCGGAATCGGTTCAGAATGCGGCAGTTGCGCCCGATGAAGAAGCGATTGCCATGCTGCAAACCGCCATCGAGTTATATCATGGTCCCTTCCTCAGCACCATGGATCAAACCTGGGTTCTGGATCGTCGGGGCGAATTAGCCATGACCTACGCTGAAGCGCTGACCGGGTTAGCCCGCATCTACAAAACCCACGATGTAAAAGTCAACGCGCTCGGGTATTATCTCCGCGCCGCCGCGACCAGTCCTCAGCGCGAAGACTTGGCCCGCTCCATTATGGAACTCTACCGCGAGCTGGAACGCCCCCGCGCCGCACTCGAAACCTATGACCGTCTGGAACGCGAGTTAAAAACGACGCTGAATGTTTCCCCGTCGCCCCAGACGATGGAATTAGCCTCCATCATTCGTAAGTCGCTCTAATCGCACCCTCATCAGGGCGGGCGTTGTCCCCGCCCTGCGATTATTTCTTTTTAGACATATCCAGGTTGTTTTCCAGCGCCTCGACCACCGTCTCCAGCACGAACACCCGCGAGTAAAATTTGTCGTTCGCCGGGACCACCGCCCAGGGCGCAATCGTCGTGCTTGTCCGCAGCAGCATATCTTCCACCGCTTCGGCATACTGCTCCCACTTCCCCCGGTTGCGCCAGTCCTCGTCGGTCAGTTTCCACGCCTTATATGCTGTTTCCTGCCGCGCCTCGAATCGAGCAAGCTGTTCCTCCTGGCTGATATGCAGCCAGAACTTCACCAGGATCACGCCATAATCGACCAACTGCCGCTCGAATTCGTTAATCTCCCGGTATGCCCGCCGCCATTCCTCTTCCGTACAGAATCCCTCGACCCGTTCCACCAGCACGCGCCCGTACCACGTCCGGTCAAAAATAGCGATCTGCCCCGCCTCCGGCAGCCGCCGCCAGAATCGCCACAAATAATGATGTTCCGCGTCATCCCCTCTCGGCGCGCTGATCGGATACACCACGTACCCGCGTGGATCCAGCCGTTCGGTCAGCCGCCGGATCGCGCCGCCCTTCCCTGCCGCGTCCCACCCCTCAAATGCGATCATCACCGGGCGCTGCTGCTTGTACACCTGGAAGCCCAGTTCCGCCAGCCGCACCTGATGCTGGACAAGCTGTGCGCGATAATCCTGCGGCGTCAGTTTTTTGGTCAGATCAATCGTCTCAAGCATCGCCGTTCGCTCCCAGCAAAACCGCCTCATGTTTCCCCACCGCTTCCGCCTCACTGATCACGGGCGGTACGGCCCCGCGCTGCGCCAGATTCTCCTCCATCCGGCTGATCAGCGTCCGGTACACCTTATCCAGCATGAATCCCCGGCTGGTGGCTTCTACAATCGTCCAGGGGCCGTCGCTGGTATCCGTGCGTTCGAGCATCTCCTCATACGCTTGCAGCCACACCTCATACCGTTTGTGATGTTCCCAGTCTTCCGCGCTCAGATGCCACGCTTCGAGGGGGTCTTTTTCGATTTGTTTAAAACGGTGTTTTTGCTCTTTTTTCGAAATATGCAGGAAAAATTTAATGATGACCGTACCATCCAGCGCGATCAGCCGTTCAAAATCCACAATATCATTGTACGCCCGCAGCAAATCGCGCTTGGACAGGTCATATTCGATCCGTTCGACAGTCACTCGTCCGTACCAGCTCCGGTCAAAGATCGCCATGTGCCCGTAATTCGGCAGCTTATTCCAGAACCGCCACAGCCAGGGCCGCTTCTGCTCATACGTCCGCGCCGCCCGAATCGGCCACACCGTAAACCCGCGTGGGTCCAACCGTGAGGTCAGCGTTTGCACGCAGGTTCCTTTTCCGGCAGCATCCCACCCCTCGAAAAGGACCACCGTCGGCAGCTTGGCATCAAACGCGGCCCGTTGCAGATCATACAGCCGTTGTTGATACGCGGATCGCCGCCCCTTCCATTCTTTCTGACTCAGCTTTTGGTCGAGGTTGATAATTTCAAGCAATGCCCATCCCTCCTTCATTAGCCGCCATCTACACTTCAGTATAAGATAATTCCCAGGCTCAGCGAAAGGGAAAAAGGATGTCTATCGAAGAAAATAAGGCTATTGTCCGCCGTTACTATGACGATGCCCCGTTTAATCTGGCTGCCTGCGACGAAATTTTTGCACCCTGTTTCGACTTTCACGCCATCGTCCACACCAACTTAACGTCTCAAACCGGGCAATCTTCCCCCGCCGATGAAAAAGCCTTTATCGAGCAGTACAAAACAATTTGGGGCGGCTGGAACTTCAAAATCGAAGAGATGATTGCCGAAGGGGATCGCGTCATGGTGCGCTGGTCCAGTCACGGCACCCACCTACATGCGTATAATGGCCTCCCCCCCACCAACAGAGAGGTCGCCAATTCGGGCATCAATATTTTCCGGATCGCGGATGGCAAAATCGCCGAAGTTTGGGACATCTATGATCGGCTGTGGGTTTGGCAGCAGCTTGGGGTGCTGCCTGATGTCAAAGACGCCATAACGCAAGCAGTGATCAAATAAGGCCGATCCAAGAAAATAATTCCCCCCATTCTGTGGGTTTGACTCCCCTGCCCTAAGGGAAGGGGCAAAGGGGGATGGGGTAAAAAAATAGTGGCGCAGCCTAACCTCTCGGTCTGGCGTTTTTATGGTACAATCCCTGGCGTTTTGGCCCACTTGGAAAGATAAGTTATGCCGTCGATCTGCTTGATCACCACCGTCCACAGTCCCTTAGATTCGCGCATCTTTTACAAAATCGCGTGTTCGTTGGCCCGCGCCGGATACGCCGTCACCGTCCTCGGCCCCGACGCCCCCGACACCACCATCGACGGCGTGCGCCTCAAACCGCTGCCCGCCAAACCGCCCGCGCGTTTCGCCTGGAAGCGCTGGTTCCGCCTGCCCCGCGTCTGGTGGATTGCCCGCGCCGAACATGCCGATCTCTACATCATCCACGACCCGGAACTGACGCCCATCGGCCTGCTGCTCAAATTGGGCCGCCGCCGCGTGATCTACGATGTCATCGAGCACACCCCCTATCAGATTCTGGATAAGGAATGGATTCCAAAACCGCTGCGCCGCCCGGTATCCTGGCTCTTTGATCGCTGGGAAAAATTAGCCGCGCGGTTCTTTGACGCCCTGCTCCCCAACTTTGAACAAATCGCGGATCGGTTTGCGCACGTCAAACACAAAGTGGTCATCATCCGCAACGTGCCCGAAGTCGAACGCTGGACTCCCGCCCACCCCGGCACACGCAACGCCGACGGTCAGGTCATCGCCATTTATGCCGGTTCCGCCCAGTCAGACCGTTGCATCCTCGAACTCGTGCAGGCCGCGAACGCCGTCGATCCCGCCCTCAACTTACACCTGTGGGTGATCGGCCCCTTCGATACGCCCGACTACGAAGCCGAAGTCCGCGCCGCCGCCGGGGAACGTGTTAAAATTTTCGGTTATGTCCGTCACGATCAGGTGCCCGAACTGATGTCCCAGGCCCACATCGGCCTGATGAGTCTGCGCCTCGGCCCCAACAGTTCCGTCAACTGGCCGATCAAGCTCTTTGAATACATGGTGACGGGCCTGCCCATGATCATGCACCACAACCCCTTCTGGATGACGCTGGCGGATGGTTGCGCCCTGCCCGTCAATATCGAAGACCCCGCCGACATCGCGCGCGGCCTCACCGACCTCGCCAGCGACGATGCCCGCCGCGCCGCGATGGGTGCCCAGGGTCGCCAACTCGTGTTGGATCAGTACAACTGGGCCAGCCAGGAAACGGCGCTGCTGGCGCTGGTTGATCGTTTAATCGGACCGTCCGAGACCAACCTATGACCATCATTTCTTGCATTACCAAAACTGGAATCACGGCTGTTCCGCCTGCCGATCTCCCCACCCTGCTAGCCCAGGAATCATCCGACATCCTCTGGGTGGATATGATCGGCCCGCGTGAGGAAGATTTGCAGATGATGCGCGAGGTCTTCCATTTTCACCCCCTCACCATCGAAGACACGCGCAATCACCGCCAGCGCCCCAAAATCGAAGAATACCCGACCTATCTCTTTGTGATTCTGAATCCGGTAGAGTGCCAGGGTCGCGAAACAATCTTCCACGAACTCGATATTTTTGTCGGGCGGAACTATATTGTCACCGTCCACACCAATGCTCAGCCTTTTTTGGACGAAGCGCGTGAGCGGATCGAGCGGGTGGCAGCGACTCCGCATGCCTCGCCCGGCTATATGCTCTACATTCTGATGGATACCGTCGTCGATGGTTATTTCCCGCTGCTCGACGTGCTGGAAGAAGAAATCGAAACACTGGGCGACACCATTCTGGCCCAGCCCAACCAGCAGTCCTTGAATCGCCTCTTTGAGCTAAAACGCACGTTGATCGACTTCTGGCGTGTGGTCTGGCCCCAGCGCGAAATTCTCAACAATCTCGCCCACCATGATCTGCCCTTCATCAACGAAGAAGCCATTCAGCCCTATCTGCGCGACGTGACCGATCATTTGATGTGGATTGCCGACATGGTGACAACCTTCCGCGACACGCTCACCAGCAGCATCGACCTTTACATGTCGTCCATTTCCAACCGCCTGAATATCGTCGTCAACCGCCTGACCGTCTTCACCGTCATGATTGGGCTGATGGGCGTCGTCGCCGGGTTTTATGGCATGAACTTCGCCCAAACTTGGCCGCCCTTCGAATCGTCGTGGGGCGTGCCGTTCGTTCTGCTGCTTATGGGCGTCATCGCGGGGACTCTCGCCTATATCCTGCGCCGCCTGAACTGGTTCCAATGATAAGTATCCGAGTCGCCAGACACGACGACTACGAGGGGCTGTGTGCCGTCATGCGGGAGTTGGACGATTTTCACGCCGACGCTCTCCCGCGTTTCTTTCGTCACTTTGATGAGCCAGCGCGGCCTGTGCAGTGGTTTATCGATGCGCTAAATAACCCGGAATGGCTGCTGCTCGTTGCCGAACACGAAGGCGTGATTGTCGGCCTCCTGTCGGCGCTGGTACGCCAAAACCCCGACCTCCCCATGTTCGTCCCGCGCCGCTGGTTGGTCGTGGATAATGTAGCCGTGCTGAACGCGTACCGGCGGATGGGAATCGGGCGGGCACTGATGCAGCAGGCGCACGCGTGGGCACACGAGCAGCGCCTGGCAGCGGTTGAGTTGACGGTGTGGGAGTTCAACGCGGATGCCATCGCGTTTTATGAGAAGTTAGGCTACACAACCATCCTGAGGCGGCTCTGGATGGGGATCGAGTAGTAACCGGCATCTCAACAGAACCTAAATACAGCCGCCCAGAATGGTTACTTACTTTTGAACGAAAGGAATCGACCATGTCATCCTGGCAAGAAGGTGATGTAACAGTCGCGGGTGTGCGCCTGCATTACACCCGCACCGGCGGGGCCAAACCGCCGCTTGTCCTGGCGCATGGCGTCACCGACGATGGGCCGTGCTGGACCCCCGTCGCGGAAAGTCTCGCCCCCGACTACGACATCATCATGGTCGATGCGCGTGGCCATGGCTTTTCTGATGCGCCCGCAACCGGCTACAACCTGGCGACGCTGGCCGCCGATTTGAACGGCGTCATCACCGCGCTTGAACTTCAGCAACCAATAATTCTGGGGCACTCGATGGGCGCAATCACGGCGCTGGCGCTGGCGGGCCTGTATCCTGCGGTTCCCCAGGCCATCCTGCTCGAAGACCCGCCCGCCTGGTGGTTCCCCGCCCAGGATGCGCCCGATCTAGTCGGCATGCGGGCGTGGTTTCTGGAAATGAAGCAGCAGACGCGCGATGAACTCTTGAACGGGCAGCGCACCGCCACGCCGCACTGGTCCGAAGCCGAACTTACCCATTGTGCGGACTCCAAATTCCGTGTGAATCCGCGATCCGTGCAGCTCTTCGAACCGGGCATCTCCGACAGCATCCCATGGCCGGAATGCCTCCCCCGGATCACCTGTCCCGTGCTGCTCATTACGGCAGATCCTTCGCTCGGCGCAATTGTCACGCCTGAGGCCGCCCAATCGCTCCAGAC
>DATAMF010000340.1:0-2283 GCA_036260665.1 Aggregatilineaceae bacterium
CTGAATCGTTTCATGCATCCGTTTTCGGGCGGAATCCTTCCCCATACTAATCGCAATGGCCAGCCCTGGCACCGCGCCAGGAATCGCCCACGCCCAAAACGGCACACTCACGTCAATGCTGATCAGTTCCCCAACTGCTTCCAGCGTGCCATCATGTACCGCAAGGCCAAAACTCGCGTCGATATAAACCGCCGGATCGGGGAAATAATCCACACGCTGGCCGAGCCGCAGTTCAAGCCGGATCCGTCCCGGCGAAAAGCTCACGGATGGGCCTGTTGAACCGCGAAAATACAGATTTTCGCTGTTATTGATTCCGGCGCGTACCGGAGCCTGGATGACCGAACGCGGATTATTGATTTCGAAGGTTTCGCAGCTCGCCCGATCCACCGTCACCTTGACGTTGCCCAGTGTCCGGCTGGCCTGCCCGGCATGTGCGCTCAAACGGTAGTTGGTGGTGCTGGCGGGATGCACCACTTGCTGCCCATTTTTAGCAACTTGTAACCCATTCAGTTTCACATGAAAACCGGACGGTCCCTTGACGGACCACGAGAGGACGGACGCGCCAAACGGCCCAATGTTGGTTGGATTTGCCTTGAAGGATGTCAGCGACACCTCTCCTAAAATGTCAACTGCATCGTCGTCGTGCTGATCGTCGTCTATCAACTGCATGGTGGACCTGCCTTTCAAGCTAGCTCGATGATTCACCAACGGCCTGAGAAGGTTTGTTTCTGCTTTACTCACAGCAGCTATCCAATTCAGAATATATCATCAAGCGGGGCCGCCTGCTGCAAAAAACGCCCCATATCCTGTGCTTCAGCTTCAATCAGCGGAACAAGTGCGGGTTTGATCGGCTCGAATGGTTCGATCATGATATGCCCATGTTTGTGCTGCCATGTCCCCATCGCTGCCCCATCAACGATCACCGTCTGGTTGATTTGCCCCCCACCGGGATGAATGCGTTTGGCATAGGTGCTGTCTACCATCCATTCCCGGCTGCTGTAACCCAGCAAATAGTTGTCATAGCGCGGCAGCAGTCGCACGCTGGGGTTGTCCGGTAAATCATCCAGCCACAAAACGGATGGTTTGAGTATCCAGGCGGCGATTCCCATCATATCCACCTCGATCAGATCGCCAGCCAGTGCCGCGAACCCCTCACGCGCCTGTTTGATCGTCAGTCCCGACCAGATCGCAAAATCATCAGGTCGCGTCGGGCCATACGCCTGCACATACCGCCGCGCCAGTTCCTCAAGCGGTTGTTGGGGGGAGTACGGCTTTTTAAAACGCAGCCAGTCATCCAGCACCACATACGTCAGTTTCCCGTCGCGTTCCGGCCCAAAACAAATGACTCCCGCCAGTGCCGCATAGCTGACCAGATGCGCGATAGCCTGCCCCTCTACCGGAATCCCATCCGCCGCCAGCGTTTCGGCGATCTCGGCGCGGCTCAATGGCCCTCGATCCGTAAGCATCTCGCGCATCAGATGGGCCGCTTTTTGCCGTGTATCCTCATCCAGCCCTAGCTCCCGGTAGCGCCGTTCTCCAAGTCGGATAAAATGCGGTCCGAACAGGGCCAGCATCCACCCGGCATCTTCCGCCGCGACCAGATGCATCGTGCCGCGCATCGCCCATGTCAGCACGATAGATCGCTCCACTTCGCGCGCCTGTTGGACATCCGCCGCCGTGAGTCCAGCGGTTCGCGCCCGAATCGCCAGTTTCGCCGCCGCCCATTCCTGTGACTGCATCCCGCCCAAATCCCGGATCAACTGCCCAGGATCGGAAATTGTGCTCAGATACAAGCGCTGGGCGCGCAGCCGGAGCAGGCGCGTTTGTTCAATCGTGAGTGAGTGTGTAGTTGTCATTTTTCCCTCTCCGCAGCACAATACAACCCAGGAGAGTTAAAACATGCTGACGCCACTTCAACCCCCTGATTATCCCCTTGTACGCCCTTTATTGGGCGATCTGCCATCCTACAACCTGATTTTAGATTCCGTTCTCGCCGGCCATAGCCCCGCCTGGGTTGCAGTGGACCAGCCCGCCTCACCCAACGGTGTATTTCTCGCAACCGCCGAAGGTTGTTTTCTCGCCGGGAATCCCGATCACGCCCCGCTGGTTGCGGACCTGACCGCTTTTTTCCACCGCGCTATGACCGAAGACGGCTACTGGCAGGGCGGCCCGGACCTCTATCTGAACTATACGCCGGACGGCTGGAAAAACCATTTTGCTGCCATGTTCGCCGGGCGCGAACCCTTCATCGCGTCACGTCACCATTATGTTTGCACCGCGCTC
>DATAMF010000006.1:0-1634 GCA_036260665.1 Aggregatilineaceae bacterium
TGTGGCTGGCAAACCGGATTCCAATCGCAGCCCGATCAGCTTCAGCCTGGCGTGATGCACCTCCGCCCCACCGGGATCACGGGCGCAGGCCGTGCCCCCCAGCAGGTCGAGTGGCTGACCGATGGCAAACGTGCCCACCGCGTCCGCCTGACATTTACCTGCCCCCCCGACGAGGCATTTTACGGCCTGGGTGAGCGCTTCAATGCCCTGAACCAGCGCGGCGCGATCATGGATGTACGCTGTTACGAGCAGTACAAAAATCAGGGTAAACGCACCTATATGCCCATCCCATTTTTACTATCCTCATCCGGTTACGCGCTCTTTGTGAACAGCAACCGCTGGATGCAGTTCGATCTCGCAGCCACCACCCCGGACCGCTGGACCCTCGAAGCCGATCTCGGCCCCGACGAATCGCTGGAACTGACCTGGTTTGAAAACGACGATCCGCTGGAATCAATCGCCCAGTTCACTCAGCTAACCGGGCCTGCTGCGTTGCCCCCGCTCTGGAACTTTGGTCTGTGGATGAGCGCCAACGAATGGAACTCGCAAGCGCGAGTGATGCAGGTTGTCGAAGAGTCCTTCGCCCATGACATTCACCCTTCCGTGTTAGTGATCGAAGCCTGGAGCGATGAAAACACGTTTTACATCTGGAACGACGCCCAATACACTCCCACGCCCGGCGCTGGCGCGCTTCGTTATGCCGATTTCACCTTCCCGCCCGATGGCAAATGGCCCAATCCCAAGGCCATGATCGACTCCCTGCACGCCCAGCAGATTCGTTTAATCCTGTGGCAGATTCCCGCCATCAAATTGCCCGACGACTCTCATCCCCAGCACGAAGCTGACCGCGCCTATGTGGAACAGGCAGGTTTAGCCGTTCGTAACCCGGATGGCAGCTTCTACCGGATTCGCCCCTTCTGGTTCCGGGGCGGTTATCTGTGGGACGTAACCAATCCCGCCGCGCGCGAGTGGTGGTTCAAAAAACGCGCCTATCTGCTCGACGATCTCGGCATAGATGGCTTCAAAACCGATGGCGGCGAACATCTCTGGAGCAGCGCGGCCCAGTTTGCCGATGGTCGCACCGGGGAAGAATTATGGAATGTCTATCCCCAGTTGTACACCGAAGCCTACTACCAGTTCATCACCGAAAAACGGAACGGGGATGCCCTCCTGTTCAGCCGCGCCGGATACATTGGCTCCCAACGTTCGCCTACCCATTGGGCCGGTGACGAAAATTCCAACTGGGACGCCTACCGCCATTCGATTCTGGCGGGTTTGTCAGCCGGCATTTCAGGGATTCCGTTCTGGGGGTGGGACATCGGCGGTTTTAGCGGCGAGATTCCTTCTGCCGAATTGTATCTGCGCAGCGCTGCAATGGCCGCTTTCTGCCCGATCATGCAGTATCATGCCGAATATAACCAGCACCGCGAACCCAGCAATGACCGCACTCCCTGGAATATTCAGGCCCGCACGGGCGATGAGCGGGTGATCCCCACCTTCCGCTTTTTCGTGAATGTCCGCCACAACCTGATGCCTTACATCTGGCAGGAAGCGCAGCACGCCGCCCAAACCGGAGAGCCTATGATGCGCGCTGCCCAGCTTTGGTATCCCCAGGCTTCTCCCTATCAATATTT
>DATAMF010000008.1:0-10490 GCA_036260665.1 Aggregatilineaceae bacterium
ATTCCGGCACTGTATTGGGCGGTCCAGAATAATGAGCGTGTGGTCATCAGCACGGCGACGATTAATCTGCAAGATCAGTTGATCGACAAAGATTTGCCGCTGCTGCGGGATGCGCTGGGCGTCGATTTCCGCGCGGCGGTGGTCAAGGGCCGCAGCAATTATCTGTGCCCGCGCCGTCTGATGACGCTGCGCCGCCGGGGACCGACTTCGGTGGCTGAACTGCGCGTACTCTCGAAGATTCTGGTCTGGCTGCTCGAATCGGACAGCGGCGACAAGGGCGAGATTTCGCTGCGCGGTTTTGAGGAGAACGCCATCTGGGGGCGGTTGAGTTCGGCGGACGAAGGCTGTACGCTGGATCGCTGCGATGGGCAGATGCACGGCGCGTGCCCGTTTTACAAAGCGCGCCGCGAAGCTGAATCGGCGCATATTCTGATCGTCAACCATGCGCTGCTGCTGTCCGATGTCCAGGTGGGAAGCCGCGTACTGCCCGAATACAACTATCTGATTGTGGACGAAGCGCATCACCTGGAAGAAGCCACGACGAACGGGCTGTCGTTCCAGATCAGTCAGGCCACGTTGCAGCGCCAACTGGAAGACCTGGGTTCGCCCAATACCGGGCTGTTAGGCGACGTGATCCGCAGCACACGCGGCAGCATCCCGCCGCAGTATTACAAGCAGATCGATAATTATGTGCATACGGTCAGCGACGCCCTGCGGGTGATGGGCGCGCATGTCGAGCGCTATTTTGAAACGCTCTACTATTTTCTGGACAACAGCGGCGAACTGCGCCCCGGCGAATATATGAATCAGGTGCGCATCACGCCCCAACTGCGCCAGCGTACCGAGTGGGCGCATGTCGAGGAAGTCTGGGAAGTCTTGAGCCAGTTCACCCAGGCGATTTCGAGCGCGATTGATCGGCTGGCGCGCGGGTTGGCGAATCTGACCGAGTTCGACATTCTGGATTACGACGATCTGATGTCCAGCGTGGGGGCGGCGGCGCGTAATCTGGCGTCGATGCATCTCCAGTTGGGCGCGTTCAGCGTCGCACCCCAGGATAATATGATTTACTGGGTGCAGTTGGGTGAGGATCGCCAGCGTTTATCGGTGCATGCCGCCCCGCTGCATGTCGGCCCGCTGCTCGAAGAATACCTGTGGCAGGCTAAAAATGCGGTGGTCCTCACCAGCGCGACGCTGCGCACGGCGGGCACGTTTGAATATATGCGGGATCGCCTGAATACCGAAAATGTGCGCGAAATGGTCGTGGGTTCGCCCTTCGATTACAAAAACACGACGCTGGTGTATATTCCCACCGATATGCCCAGCCCCGATCAGCGCGATAATTACCAGCGTTTTATCGAGCGTGGCCTGATCGAACTCGCGGCGGCGACCAATGGCCGTCTGCTGGGCCTTTTCACCAGTTATGCCCAGCTTCGCCAGACCTCCCAGGCGATCACGCCCCGGCTGGCGTTGGGCGATATTACGGTTTTTGATCAAAGCGACGGCACCAGCCGCCAGAGCCTGCTCGAAGGCTTCAAAAACACCGAAAGATCCGTCCTGCTCGGCACGCGCTCGTTCTGGGAAGGCGTTGATATTCCCGGCAACGATCTCAGCGTGCTGGTGATCGTGCGTCTGCCGTTTTCCGTGCCCACCGATCCGATCTTCGCGGCCCGCTGCGAATTGTATCAGAACAGCTTTTTGCAGTATTCCGTGCCCGATGCGATTCTGCGCTTCCGGCAGGGTTTCGGGCGGCTGATCCGCACGCGGCAGGATCGCGGCGTGGTGGCCCTGTTCGATAACCGGGTGATCACCAAACGGTACGGCCAGTCGTTTCTGGACAGCCTGCCGGACTGCACGGTGCGGCGCGGGCCATTAGCCGATCTGCCGCGCGCCGCTGCCGAGTGGATCACAATGGAATAGACCGCCTATTCCGCGAGCGAGTCGTCGGATGACTTGGCCGGGCGAAGGCGTTCTTCTTCGCGCAGTTTCTGGAACTCATCTTTCAGAACTGCAATATCTTGGTCCGGCGAGTCTTCCAGATCGATGATCGCATTGCGGGCGCTGGATAGGCTGCGAATCAGTTCATCCAGTTTGAGATGCATGGCGCGGGCGTCACGGTTTTGGGTGTTCTGGATCAGGAACACCATCAGAAACGTGACAACGGTGGTCGCCGTGTTGATCACCAACTGCCAGGTGTCAGAGAAATTAAACAGCGGGCCGGTGATGCCCCACATCAGGATCACCAGCACGGCAATCAGAAACGCCCAGGGTGATCCCACTGCCTGGGCGGTTCGCTGCGAAAATTTACGAAAGAACTCGCGCATCCACCATCACTCCTCAGTTCATCTTGCCTGCCAAGAGTATAGGTACGAGGCGCGCGCAACTGCCAAACGAAAAACTATTCTAACCCCGTATGGAATCTGGTATAATCCCCCCCGCTCAGATTTAAGATTCTAGACAAGGGACAGCAAGCTCCATGATCGATGTAAACCAACTTCGCAAGGGCACCAACTTCACCAAAGAAGGTGAAATTTATAAGGTACTCGATTACAGCCACATGAAGACCGGGCGCGGCAACGCGTCGATCCGTGTGACGGTCCGCAATCTGCGCAGTGGATCGCAGTTTGAAATGACCTTCCAATCGGGTGATCGTGTTCAGGATATTCGGATTGAAACCGTTGCCGTGGAATATCTGTACTCCGACGGGGAATTCCTGACCTTTATGGATACTGAAACGTTTGAACAGCCGCAGCTTCGCCAGGACTTGTTTGGCGAGGATTTCCTTTTTTTGAAGGAAAATATGGGACTGAAACTGCTTCAGTATGACAACGAAATTCTCGACTACGAACTGCCGACTACCGTTGATTATAAAGTGACCGATGCCGAAATCGCTGTGGCAGGGGATACCGCGACGGGTGCAACGAAAAAGGTGACTACCGAAACCGGACTCCATGTGACGGTACCGTTATTTGTCAAAGTGGGGGATACCATTCGCGTAGACACCCGTGATAAATCGTATGTCACCCGCGTTTAACGCCTGAGACAACAGCAAAGGCCGGACTCCCCGCAAGCCCGGCTCTTGCGTTGTTTGGGTTTGTTAGGCCCATCCAAGAAAACAATTCCCCACATTCTGTGGGTTTGACTCCCCTTCTCTTAGGGAAGGGGCAAGGGGGGATGGGGTAAAGAAAATAGTGGCGCAGCCTTAGCCCGCGTCGAGTCCGAACTCGACCAACTGCACTGCCGCGTCCTGGAAAGTTCCCTGGAGTGCGGTGCCGCGCAGCGCTTTGGCCGCCAGATAAAATTCCAGCCCCGCTGTGATGTAGTCGATGGGGCGCGGTTCGCCCGGATCAGGATCATCATCGCCACCCGGCTTTGGGATCGGGAATTTGGGCCAACGATTGCCGCAGAAATCGTCTACGTACTGCTTGACCGCCATCTCAATCCCGCGTGCATTTTCGGCGTTGCCCTGCATCGTTTCGATCTGGTGTGCCAGCACCGCGACCCGCACAAACTTCCGCGTCATCACTTTGGCCAGTTTGTCACGCATGATCGGACCACCGGGGCCAAACGGTCCAAACGGATCATCTGGATCGCCGGGGTCATCGGGGTTGGGAATACTCCCATTACTGCCCGCAACGGTCGCCAAAACTTCCATAAAATACCGGGCATGAACTGCCACCTTTTCCTGGATCATCGTTTCTGCTCCTTATGCATAGACTTCTACATCGAATAAATGCAGCGCCATTCGATTTATCACAGAAAATTTGGCGCAGGCCGGGCATTGGCATACACTCGACATGGATAAGGAGAAGGAACCCATTATGCGAACTCCAGCGGGCAAGGAATGCCCTTATTATTATGCGGACTTTCACCGGGGCCGGAACACTCAGGAGTGCCGTCTGGTGGAAGCTAACCCCGATTCGGCTGCCTGGCGGCCCAAAGATTGTGAAAACTGCCCGGTGCCGGAGATTCTCCAGGCGAATGCCAGTGAAAATATGCGCCTGAAATTGACGATCCGCTCGGCGTTGTTGGGTTTTGTGCGCCAGAAGAAAGTTGAAGCGTGGTGCGAAAAACACGAGATTCCGATTGAGAATCCCTACGTGGGCTGTCCGAAATGTTCGGACGATAACCCGGCCCTGCAATTGTTCCGCGATGCGCTGGAAAACAACCATGATTAAAGCGGTGCTGCTCGATCTCGATGATACCCTGCTGGGCAATCCCACGCAGCGTTTTGTCGAAAACTATATTGGCTCACTGGATCGGTTTATCCGCGAACGGCTGGGTGTGCCAGACATCAGCCGCCCGCTGCTCACCGGAATCCGGCAGGTGGTCAGCAATCTGGATCCCACGCGTACCAACTGGGATGTGTTTTTTGAGACATTCGCGCCGCTGCTCCCCGTGGAACGGGCCGCTTTTGACGAGGCCGTAGACGAGTTTTATCACACGACCTATCTCGAGCTGCGTGCCGGAACGGACATGCGAGCCTGGGCGCGTCCGCTCGTGGATCGCTTGGCGGCACAGGGTTATCAGGTGGTGGTGGCGACGAATCCCTTTTTCCCGCGCGTTGCTATCGAACACCGCATGGATTGGGCGGGCGTGGGTGATTTCTCCTTTGGGTGGGTGACGACCCTGGAAAACATGCACTTCTCGAAGCCAAACCCGCAATATTACGAAGAAATACTGGCACGTATCGGTGTTCCGGCCAGCGAAGCGCTGATGGTGGGCGACGATTGGGCGAATGACATCGTTCCGGCGTGGCGCGCCGGACTCAATACTTATTGGGTGTGCGCGGATGATGCACAAGGTCCGCCCGATCCGGCGGTCCGCCCGGATGGATACGGTTCGCCGGATGAATTCGCGCGGTTGGTGATGGAAGATGGCTGGCTGGACACGCTCACCCCGCGCCCTCTGGCCCCTGAACAGATCGTGCCGCGTTTGTTGGGCACGCTGGCCGCGCTGTTGGGTGTCGCGCGTGAGGTGCCTGCCTCCTGCTGGCATCAGCATCCAGCGGCGGGGGAGTGGTCCCCGGCTGAAGTGATTTGTCACCTGTTCGCCACCGAGCAGGTGATGCAGCGCCCTCGGCTGGAGATGATTATCCGTGAAGATGATCCACTCCTGGAGTCGCGTCCCGGCCTGCTGCTGGATACCTGCCCGTCCGACGGTTGGCAGCTTGCGCTGGATTTTGCCGCCGAACGGCTGTTGACTCTCGAATTTTTCGCGGGTTTAGACGCCTCGGCCTGGAATCGTCCGGCGCGGCACCCCCGGCTTGGCCCAACCACGCTGCTCGGTTTGGCTGATTTGATCGCCGGACATGACCGGATACACATCCACCAACTGATTCAAACCATCCAGCGATGTGTTTAGGCGATGAGTGTCAGCCGGATGTCAGATGGCTGACAGTGATTTGATTTCAGATAGGCGTATCATTAGGATGCGTCTATTTTTCAGGAGTCTGCTATGGATAACCCACTTCCGCTGTTTTTACTGTTGGGAGTTGTCGCCGTGCTTGGTGTGCTGCTGGTAGCCCCTCGGATTATTCTGGGGTTGGTCATCATCAACGAGCGCCAGGTCGGTATTGTCATTAAGAAATTCTCGCGCCGCAGCCTTCCGGCGGGGCAGTTTGTCGCGCTCAATGGCGAAGCAGGCTATCAGGCCGACACGCTGGCTCCCGGCTGGCACCTCTGGTATTGGCCCTGGGTCTACCAAATCGTCAAAGTTCCGGTGATCGTTATTCCGCAAGGTGAGATCGCGCTGGTGGTAGCTGCCGACGGCGCGTCGATTCCGCCGGAACGTATCCTGGGCCGCATTGTGCCCTGCGATAACTTCCAGGATGCGCGTAAATTTCTGATCAAAGGCGGCGAAAAAGGACGCCAGCTTGGTATCCTGACCGCCGGAACGTATCGCATCAACAAGGCGCTGTTCACCGTGATCAGTGTCGATGATGCCCAGGAACACGGCATGTCGCCCGAACAGTTGATGGTCTACCGCGTGTCGGCGGATCGTGTCGGCGTTGTGACCACCCTTGATGGTATGCCTATTGAGCAGGGCGAAATCGCCGGACCGATCATTGAAGGCCACGACAATTTCCAGAATGCACAGAACTTCATGGCGGCGGGTGGTCGGCGTGGTTTGCAGGAACAGGTGCTGCTGTCCGGTTCGTGGAATCTGAATCCCTGGTTCTTGCAAATCGAACAGGTTCCCATGACCGAAATTCCGATTGGGTATGTCGGCGTGGTGATCTCGTATGTCGGTAAGGCACACGAGGACGTGAGCGGTGTCGAATTCAAACATGGTGATCTGGTCAACCCCGGCCACAAGGGTGTCTGGGTCTCACCGCTGTATCCCGGCAAGCACCCGCTCAATACTCGCGTGATGAAAACTGAACTCGTCCCAACGACCAACATTGTGCTCAACTGGGCCGAACGCACCGAGGCACACAACTACGACGCCAAGCTGTCTTCGATCACAGTGCGATCTAAAGACGGGTTCGCCTTCAACCTCGAAGTCGCCCAGATCATCCATGTTGGCGCGCTGGATGCGCCCAAAGTAATCTCGCGCGTCGGCTCGATGCAGAATATGGTCGATCATGTCTTGCAGCCGATTGTGGGTAACTACTTCCGTAACGCTGCACAGACCTCGACGGTGCTCGACTTCCTCAGCGCCCGTAGCGAACGCCAGTCCGAGGCCGCCGAGCATATTCGCAAGGCGATTGGGCTGTATGACGTGCAGGCGATTGATACGCTGATTGGTGCGATCACGCCGCCTGAATCGCTCATGACGACGCTGACAGATCGTAAGATCGCGGAAGAACAGCGCAAGACCTATGAGGTCCAGCAGGAAGCGCAGAACCAGCGCCAGCAGTTGGTCCGCGAAACCGCCTTGGCCGACATCCAGCAGCAAATGGTGAAGTCGGAGCAGGGCGTTAGCATCGCCGGGTTGGATGCCGAGGCCCGCATCAAGCAGGCGGGTGGTGAAGCCGAATCGATCAAGCTGCGCGCGGCGGGTGAAGCCGACGCGATCCGTGCGACGGGTGAAGCGAAGGCCGAAACCTACCGCCTGGGTGCTTCCGCACTGGGTTCGCAGGGGTATACCGCTGTCCAGTTGATGCAGTTGATTGCCGAAAACCAGATTCGCATCGTGCCCGATGTCCAGGTCAGCGGCGGCGGCAATGCTGCCGGGATGATCGAAGCGTTGTTAGGACTGAAATTGCAGGGTCAGGTATCCGGCAACGGCGCTGTGCCTGCTGCCGAAGATGGCAAGACGGTTGAGAGCTAAACCATAGATTGTACGATGGGGCGACTCATGCCGAGTCGCCCCCTTTGGTTTGAGGGAATGCGGTGCTAAAAACAAAGCGGAAACGCTCGTTTGCCTTTCACTCACCCTATGACCTGGATGTCTGTGCGACTCGATTAGCGGGGCTTGCACCGCAGATCCCAACCGGCGTGTTTGAAAAAACACGCTTCATCAAAGTTGAGCGACTGGACGCAGATCACTATCTGTTTCATTTGAGACAGGATGCCGGACCAACGCTGCTTGTTGAAATCAAAGGGACGCTGGTGAAAACCGGGCATTCTACTTATGTAACCGGTGTCGGGCGGGCGGGCCTTCTCATCTTGGGTCTGATCGTGCTTATTTCCCTTTTCAGCGTTATCTTTTCCCCGCTCGGTCTAATTGTAGCGCTCTTTTTTAGCTGGATATTTTTTGACCAGACCAGCCTGGCCCACAAGCGGCTCTACGAATGTGTATTGGACGTGTTAGCCGGGCAGCCCTAGCTCACCAGCATCAGCCACCCGATCCCAATCGCTGTCGTCAGCACGGTGATCGGAACGCCCGCTTTCAGATACGCCCCAAACGATAGCTTCACGCCTCGCTGCGCCGCGATCTCCGCCACGATCAGATTCGCTGCCGATCCCAACAGCGTCAGGTTGCCCGCCAGCGTGGACGACATCGCCAGTACCAGCCACGCTTGCTGCGGATTGGGCAGCGCTCCAATTTGCGAACGCAGCAGCAGCACCGTCGGCACATTCGAGATCAGGTTGCTGAGCAGCGCCGAAATCGCGGTCAGCGGCGCGATCCCACCCCGGATCAGGGGACGGATCGCGGCAAATAAATCTTCGCTCAGGCCGCTCGTTTCCAGCGCCCCGGTGACGACAAACAGCCCGCCGAAAAATGCCAGCAGACTCCAGTCAATCGCCAGCAGTTTGTCAGGTCGCAGCCGTGAGACGAGCAGCAGCCCGGCGGCAACACTCGCCGCGGATACAATCGGCAGCCCCACCACAAACGCGATCATCAGCCCGCCCACAACGCCCAGCGTACGCCACAGCAGCGGCTTATAGATGTGCGGCGGTTCCATGTCCACCGGATTCAGCGCCGAGCGAAATTCCTGCCGGAACACCAGCACAATCACGATCCAGCACACGGCCAATCCCAGCAGCGCGACGGGCGCGAGATGCAGCAGAAACGTCAGATACGAGATGCCGCTGCTGTGTCCAATGATCAGATTTTGGGGATTCCCCGTGATCGTCGCGGTAGAGCCGACGTTCGTCGCCGTCGCCAGCCCGATCAGATACGGCACCGGATCGCGTTTGAGGCGCAGCAGCAGTTCAACCACCAGCGGCGTAAACAGTACGCAGATCGTATCATTCAAAAAGAAAGCGGAGAGAACTCCCGCCGCCGCGATAACCAGCGCCAGCAGCACACGCGGCGTATGCGCCACCCGCAGCACATAATAGCCCACCAGATCAAAAAATCCGGCCAGCCGGAGATTGTTGTTAATGACCATCATCGAACCCAGCAGCAGAATCGTGCCGACATCCAGCGAACCAATCGCTTCTTCTTCGCTGAGAATGCCCAACGCGATCAGGATCGCGGCGGCTGCCAGGGCCATCGTCGCGCGGTTCATGCGCAGTCCCGGCACATGTCCTACTGCAATGCCGGTATAGGTAATCAGGACAATCGTCAGGGTCATACCCTGCGTCACATCGACGGAATTCACGAGCTTACTCTTTCTTGTCAAAACGCCCGCCGTATTATAGGACGGTTGTTTCCAGATGTCGCCCGTGAATTTTCCTAAATATTCACATTAATCGCGCTGCCGCTTTCGTACCGCCGCAGGCCGATCTTGAATACCACACTCAATACGATCACACTCGCTGCCGCCGCTCCCGCCAGCGCGCCGAGCAGCGATAGGCTGTGCGTCTCCACCACGTCCACCGGGACCGCGCCAACGAATCCCGCCGGGATCAGCGTGAACAGGATCAGGCGCAGCACACCCTGAAACAGCCCGAACGGATACAGCGAAAACGTGATCATCGTGTTCATCAGATGGAAGGAAAGTTGGTTGGCGTTTCCCATAAAAAATGACAGGCATCCCACCAAGGCCGCAAACGACGCAAAGATCACGGCGGTCAGACCAGCGCATAGCAAAAACAGCCCAATCGACACCAGATCAAAGCGCCCGGTGAACAGATACGCGATAAATCCAAAAGTCAGATCGCCCACTGTGAACGGGTCCATCCGGCTGAACAGCAGATGCGTCAGCACCGGGCGCGGCAGCGTCAGGTAATAATCCAGCCGCCCCTGTGCCACGAGATCGACCACCCGCGACGCGTTCCCCGCGAATGTGAACGCCAGCCCCCAGCCCAGCGCGACGATGGCAAACAGCAGAAAAATCTGGTCGATCTGATAGCCGCGTATCTGTTCAAAGCGGTCAAAAAACATCAGCCAGAACACAAAATAAATGCCGTTGTTGATGAACATCCCAATCGCCTGGCTGATGAATGTGGCGCGATATTCCATATTACTCGCCAGATTCAGCTTGATCAGGTGGTTGATAAACCCCAATTCGCTCCGTATGAATTTCACGCTATCCCCCGTTAATGCTCACCCGGCGCGCCCCGTAGCGGAACAGCAGCCCCAACAGCACGGCGCTGCCGCCGATCCATAGCCCTTGCAGGCCCAGCATCTGATAGAATTGATCGGCATCCCATGCGACAAATAGCTTGGACGGCGCATACAGCACGAGGTTGAACGGCAGCACCCGCGCCACCGATTGGATCGCCCCTGGTAAAAAATCGATAGGCAGCAGCAGCCCGCCCAACACAAAGTTGGTTTTCTGATAAATCAATCGAAATGCCGATGTGTCCTCGACGAAAAACGCCAGCAGTCCGATAGCCGCCGAAATGCAGTAATCCAGAATGTACGCCAATACCGTGATCAGAATCACCGCGGGCAGCGTGTCGAGCCGGAATGTTTCCAGTGGCCCCACTTCGATCCATGCCACCACCGCGCCAAACAGCACAATACACACCACGCGAATCCACACGCCGCCCAACCCGGAGAAAAAGTGATAGAGCAGGTAGTGGTAGGGGCGTCCCAGCGTATACGCCAGGCTGCCGTCCTTCACTTCATCCTGAATCGTGCGCGACACCTCGATTTTGGAAAGCTGGATCAGTTCGGCCCACATGAAATACCACAGCGTCTGGTTGAGCGTC
>DATAMF010000013.1:0-6149 GCA_036260665.1 Aggregatilineaceae bacterium
ATACGCACGTGACCGGGAATAGCGGTCACAAGGGCGCGGAAAAACCGATCGGACACCTTGGATCGCTCAAGCCGATCAAACATATCCAGCAGTAGAACATATTGATCCGATCGAAGAGAACCCAGATCAGCAGCGAATGCCTGCGCCAATTCTTCTGGGGAAGCTTTCGACTGTAGGGCAGCGCGCACTTTCTGGCCGAATCCCT
Source organism: Aggregatilineaceae bacterium (assembly GCA_036260665.1). Taxonomy (GTDB): domain Bacteria; phylum Chloroflexota; class Anaerolineae; order Aggregatilineales; family Aggregatilineaceae; genus DATAMF01. The sequence goes on from DATAMF010000013.1 coordinate 206, forward strand.
CCGGGAAAAGTTCATCGTTCGCCATATTGCGCAGCCAGGCATTTAAGTTTGTGTCGATCTCCTTGAGACTGTAGTAGACAATATTCTGCTGGTAGATCTGAAGCAGCATGGCTACTAAAGCCGCCCGCCCTCGATGGCGAGGATACAAAATGACCAAAGGTCGCTCATGTATTTTTTCTTCCACATGAGCCAATGTAGTTTCTGCCACCGCATCAAGAAATGCTGACATTAGTTTCCCTCAATTCTGTTACGCGCTCAGCCAATAACCAAAACAGCTACCAACCCAACCCCATTCTTATACAACAGCACAATGGCCCAACCTCAAATTGAAGTTGAGCTGCCCCTAGCTTTTATCCCCGCTTAAAATCCCCGAATTGAGTTTAGTATATCGAATGTAAGTAGACTTTGCAACATATTGCATTGTTATTCTAGTATAAGCTTTTGTAAATGTATTGAGCACTCCCTACGTTACGATTTTAATTAAGTTTTTAGAATCATCCCCCGCAAATCATTGTCCCCTTTACTCCCCTTCCCTCAGAAAAGGGGATGAGATAACGCATCATTTGCCGCCATCTGATCGCTTTTCGACTCAGCCGCAGCATTCGTTATAATGATGGCGGTTCCAGGCTTAGCGGAGGGCGGCTTTTATGTGGGGACGCAAACTATTGGGTTTGGGGCTGGTTGTGGTCCTGACAGCCTGTGATTTAATGGACAGCAACACGCCTGAAAAAACGTCTACCCATATCGAACCGACCATGGCAAGCGTGGAAATGGTGGCGACTCACAATTTCCTCACACAAAATGCCCCACCAGTCGGCTTTTCCGAGGTTCATTACAGTCCACTTGACTCGAACCTGTCGGACCATCCAGGCTGGTCATATACCATGACAGGCAATTTCACCGGAACCTTTGATGATACTGGAGAAGAGGCCAGCGGACAATTCCAGGCGCACGTGCAGGCCGATGAACTGGGAGAACGGCGGCGCGTAGTGTTGACCCTGGAAGGTGACGCGTTTGCCCCGGATGCGACTCCCCTGGAACTCGAAGGCGTCCGCCTGAGTAATGACTATTACACAATTGATGTGAACGGACAGTGCAAGCCGGGCGATACCGTCATTGCGGACCTTTCGACAGCCCAACTGGTCGGAGGCGTGGTGGTCGCAACCCCCACCGGTCATCGCAAGGAGATCAGCGGCGTTCCGGCGTGGCAGTACGGGTTTAGTGTGGATTCCGTCCTGCTGCCCCCCACCACCCTCAAGCTGAATGAAAACAGCACGGTGGTACTGCAAGCCGATTTATGGGTCGCGCCCAATCTGAACGCGGTGGTGCTGTTCGAAATGACGCTCAATGTCGAGCATGTGCGGCTGCTGTCCGGCGCGCGTGAAGTATCGGGAACGCTTTATTTACGCTATGAGTTGAACATTGCCGAACTCGATGTACAACCCAACATCTCGGTTCCGCACGGGTGTTAGGGCCATCCCATTCATCCAGTTTGCCCGCTTGGGGTAACGGATAATTTGGCGCAGCCTAGAACACTTGGCTTAAGCCTCGTCTAAAGATATAATGACAGTGAAATTTCAGATAATTAAACCATATTGGCCCGCGCACATCTGCTAGGGAGATGCCAAACATGCGCGTATCTGTGTTACAAGAGAACTTAGCGAAGGGGTTGAGCACTGTCAGCCGGGCGATTCAAAGCCGCCCGACCCTCCCCATTCTGGCAAATGTGTTGATGTCTACCGATGATGCCCGGTTGCAGCTTTCGGCTACGAATTTGGAACTGGGGATCAGCCTGTGGATCGGGGCAAAAGTCGAAGACGACGGCGCAATCACGATCCCGGCGCGCACCTTTGCCGAATTAGTGAGCACCCTGCCCCCCGAACGCGTAGATATGGACCTGGACGTGCGCACCTTAACACTGGGGCTGCGCTGTGCAGGTAAAACCGCGAATATTAAGGGGATGGATGCCACTGAATTCCCCTTGATGCCCGAATTCAACCCAGAACATGCGGTTTCGGTACCGGGATCGGTTTTCAAAGAGATGATCGATCAGGTCGTCTTCGCGGCGGCCAAAGAAGACAACCGCCCCATCCTGACCGGCATCCTGATGCGGTTCGAGGGTGATGTGCTGACGTTAGCGGCGGCAGATGGCTACCGGCTGTCAGTACGCACCACGGAACTCGAATTTAATACGGGTGAACGGGAGCTGGAACCGCTGATCGTCCCGGCACGCACCATGCAGGAACTGAGCAAGGTCATCACCGATGATGACGAGGAAGTGTTGATCGGGCTGCCCGAAGGACGCGGACAGGTGATGTTCAGCCTGAAAAACGTCCTGATGGTGTCGCAGTTGATCGAGGGCAAGTTCCCCGATTACGAAGCGATCATCCCACGCCGCTATGAAACCTCGATCCTGGCCTACACCGACGATCTGCTGGCCGCGTGTCGCAGTTCAGAAGTATTTGCCAAAGACTCGGCCAATACTGCTAAGATCATGATCCAGCCAGGTAATGGACCCAACACGCCAGGGCAAGTCGTCGTAGCCGGAAAATCGCAGGAAAAAGGCGATGCCGAAGCGCCGCTGGATGCAACCATCGAAGGTGGCGCAGTCGAGATTGCATTTAACATCCGCTATCTGATTGACGTGCTGAACGTCATTCGTGAGGAGCAGGTGGTTCTGGAAACGGGCGGACCGACCTCACCGGGTGTGGTGCGCCCTGCCGGGCGCGATGACTTTATTCATGTCATTATGCCGATGTCCACCGGGCGATAAGCCTGGATTTAATTTTGCCGATTGGCTGGGCAGGCGTAAAAACCTGCCCTTATTTTTGTAAGGATGGGCACGTTATGAAATACCGGCGCTTAGGACATTCGGGCTTGAAGGTCAGCGAACTCAGCCTGGGTGGATGGACGACTTTTGGCGACAGCCTGACGGACCAACAACTGGCGTGTGACATCATCACGTCTGCCTACGAAAACGGGATCAACTTTTTCGACATTGCCGATATTTACGCGATGGGCAAAGCCGAAGAACTGATGGGATCGATCCTCAAGGATTTTCCTCGGCACACGCTGGTGATCTCCAGTAAACTCTTCTGGCCGATGAGTGATGATGTGAATGATCGCGGCCTGTCGCGCAAACATATAATGGAGAGCGTGGAAAAATCGCTGAAGCGCATCGGCACGGACTACCTGGATCTTTATTTCTGCCACCGTTACGACGAAGAAACACCGGTCGAAGAAACGGTGCGCGCGATGGATGATCTCATCCATCAGGGCAAAATCCTGTATTGGGGCACCAGTGAATGGACAAACGAGCAGATCGAAGAAGCGTTTGATATTTGCGAGGATTGGGGACTCTATCCGCCGCAGGTCGAACAGCCGCAGTATAACCTGCTGCACCGCAAGCGCGTTGAAGAGACGATTATCCCGCTGGTCGAAGCCGAAGGGGTCGGGCTGGTGGTGTGGAGTCCGCTGGGTAGTGGACTGCTTACCGGGAAATATGATGACGCGCTACCCCAAGACAGCCGCCTCGCCCGCCTGGACTGGCTGCGCAACGCCTGGATGCAGGAACAGGCACTTGACGCCGTGCGCGCCCTGAAGCCCGTTGCGGATGAACTCGGCGTGACGCGGGCACAACTGGCGATTGCGTGGACGCTGCGCCAGCCCGCCGTCAGCAGTGCGATCACCGGCGCAACCAAAGTCAAACAGTTAGAAGAAACCCTGCGCGCCGTCGAAGTTGAACTCAGCGATGATGTATTGGAAGCCATTGACGATATTTTCACACTCGAAGAGAGCTAAATCACGCCGATGATCAAACGTCTGCCTGCCGTCTATCCCCTACTGTTTACCCAGATTTTTTCGCTCATCGGCAGCCGGATGACCGGGATCGCGGTAGGCATTCATATCTTCCAGGATACCGGGAGTACGGCTCCGCTGTTGATCGCCGCTTTTTTTGCTGAACTGCCGGGCATGGTGGGCGGAACATTTACCGGATTGCTGGCGGATCGCTGGGATCGCCGCCATGTGATCATCCTGGGCGATGCGGGACAGGCGGTAGGCACGATCCTGCTCATGATCAGCTTTTTGTCGGGCGCATTTCAACTCTGGCACCTGTACACGATGATGCTGATCCAGGGCATTTTCGGCACCATTCAAAGCCCGGCCAGTGATGCGGCGATCACGATGTTGGTGCCGGAAGCGCGGCGTGATCGGATCAACGGCATCCGCTCGATGGGCTTCCCGCTGGCGGGAGTCATCGCGCCCGTGTTGGCCGGGGCGTTATACAGTCTGGTCGGTGTCGAAGGCGTGATGGCCTTTGACCTGTTCACCTTTGCCGTCGCGGTGCTGGTGGTCGGCTTGATGACCATCCCCCGCCCCGACACATCCGAAGAGGCAGAAGCGATGCAGGGGCAGTTCTGGCGCGAGATGCTCGGCGGCTGGCACTATCTGGTAGCGCGGCGCATGCTGCTGTGGATGGTGGTTTACATCTCGTTCATCTACTTTTTGATCAACGGCCCGCTGGAACTGGCGATTCCCTATATGCTCAGTGTGTCGGGCAGCGAAAAAACGCTGGGGATTCTGCTCGGCGTGATGAACCTGGGGGCATTGAGCGGGGCGGCTGCCATTGCCATCCTGGGGCGAATGCCGCATCGTATTGATGTGATCCTGCTCGGATTCTTCGCGCTGGGCTGGGTTTTCCTGCTGTACGGCGTGGCGCGCCACCCGGTGCTGTTGGGCATGGCGGCCTTTCTGGTGCTCTTCCCGCTGCCGCTGATCGGGACGCTGTTCACGACCTTTCTGCAAAACAAAACCCCCGCCGATCTTCAAGGACGCATGTTCGCCATCACCGGGCAGATGTTCATGCTTGCCACACCGTTTTCATTCCTGATCACAGCGGCACTGGTGGACAAAGTGCTGGAACCCGCCGTTCACCGATCCACGTGGAAGGTGTTCGTGCCGCTGGTAGGACGTGAAGACGGCGCGGGCATGGGCCTGCTGCTGATCGTGATCGGGCTGATAATTATCGTCACAACAGCGCTGTTCGCCTTCATCCCCGGCATCCGCCGCCTGGAAAAAGATTTACCCTCGTACTGATTGGCGCTCTGCCGTGCCCCACTCTATGCTAAAAGGAATTTCTTTGAGGAGAGGGGCATATGAATTTAGATACACTCGATCAATATATTGAAGAAGCACTGCACGCCTGGAAAGTCCCAGGGGTCGCGCTGGCAGTCGTGCAGGGCGACGAGGTGATCTATGCGCGGGGATTCGGGGTGCGCAATATCGAAAGCTGCGACCCCGTCAATCCAGACACCTTGTTTCCCATCGCATCCTGTACCAAAGCCTTTACGTCAATGGGCGCGGCGCTGCTGGTGGATGATGGCGTCCTCGAATGGGACAAACCCGTCCGGCACTATCTGCCCGAATTTAAGCTCAGCGACAGCTACATTTCCGAAAAAATCACGGTGCGCGATCTTCTATGCCACCGGTCCGGCCTGCCGCGTCACGATCTCGCGTGGTATGGCACCTCGCTCAGCCGCGAAGCACTGATCAAGAACCTGGCCCACCTTCCCTTTAGTAAGGGCTTCCGCGAAGGCTGGCAGTACCAAAACATGATGTATATGACAGCGGGTTATCTCGTCGGCAAAATGAGCGGCCTGACCTGGGAAGAATTTACTCAGGAGCGCATTCTGGATCCGCTGAAGATGGCGCGGACGTGTTTCTCACCGGAGGTCATGCAGCAGAAAGGCAATTATGCTACTCCCTACCAGATCAAACATACGGTAGGCGGCGGCGCAGCGGGCGAGTGGGAGGCGCGAGAATTTTACGCCAATCCAGTGGTAGGACCGGCGGGAATTATCCACAGCAGTGTGGCCGATTTGTCGCGGTGGCTGCACGTGCATGTGAACGACGGACGGATAGGCAATCAGCAGTTTGTGTCGGC
>DATAMF010000016.1:0-2387 GCA_036260665.1 Aggregatilineaceae bacterium
GGGGTTATCGGTCATGCAGTCGCCCACTTTGGCGAAACTGTTCGGGTTATTGCCCTGGTCCAGCCCGGCGCGATACAGCGCCAGTGCCTGTTCGCTGATCTCTGGCACGATAGGATACTCAGCCAGATCGATCTCCGCGACGGACGCCGGATCAAAATCGCCCAGCACCGGATCAACAACGGGCAGCAGGGTCGGCGTGGCATCCTGCGCCGCCAGCGCACCGGACGATCCACCTGCGCCGATCACGACCCCCGCCAACGCCACCAGCCCGACGAACATTCCCCCTAACATCCACCTTGTGCTTTGTACCATACGGTTCTCCATTCCATACGAATTTCGGCGCGATTATACCGCACGATAACGGGGTTGGTGGTGTGGGGGATGGGGAGAGGGAACCCCTCCCTAAATCCCTCCCCGCTCGCGCAGAGAGGGACTTGCCCGCAGGCCCCCTTTCTCTACGACAGTGGGGAAAGGGGGTTGGGGGATAGGGGTTCTAATTACTGCGCCAGCATGTCATCCAGCGTGGCAACCGCCGCGTCCAGCACGGGATCGGTTGCGCTGAAGAGGGTTTCTTCGGTCACGGGGACGAGCACATCCGGCACTACACCCGTACCTTCGATGTGAATCTCGCCCTCGGCATTGACCGCGCGGCCAATCGTGTACTGGAAGAATTCGCCTTCGGGCATGGCGAACTGATCCACACTGCCGCCCGCACCGGCGGTGGGATACTGCCCGACCACCGTCGCACGATCTTGCAGCGTCATGGCATACGAGAAGAACTCGCACGCGCTGGCGCATCCCGGCCCGACGAGCACCACCAGCGCGCCGTGATAGCGCAGATTCTCTTCTGGCGGATACATGTATTCGATGGTTTCGGGATTGAAGAAGAAGTCGTTGATGTCTTTTGCGTAGTAGCCCGTGTTGCCGACCGTGATCTGCTCATCGAAGAAATATCCGGCCATCTGATCGGCCAAAAAGCCGCTGCCGCCGCCGTTCTGCCGCATATCCACGATCAAGCCGGGGATGCCGTAATCATTCATGGTCTGGATCATGCGTTCCCAGAGTTCGGCGGTCAGGCGTTCGTTGTCGAAGAAGCTGTAAATTTTCACGTAGCCGTAGCCGCTGTCCAGCACATCAAATTCGACGGGCAGTTCCAACCCGGTGATGCCGTACGACGACGAGGAGAAGCTCAGGCTGGCGCGTTCTTCGATGGTGGTCAGCGTGACGGTGGTCGGTTCGGTGTCGCCCTTATTCTGGTAGGTCACTTCGACAGCGGTGCCAACCGGGAAGCGGATCGCGTAACGAAGCTGCTGTAAGCGGTGGTCTTTTTCATTACTGAATGGACCCGACCAGGGTACATTGGCGCTGACAAAATCATTGATCGGCGTGCCGTTGATCGCCACGATCTCAGCGCGTTCTTTGATTCCGGCTTCGGCAGCCGGGCCACCGTCCAGCACAAAGTTAACCAGCACGCGGCCATCGTCCACATCACGAATCGCCATGCCCAGGCCGCCGCCCGTTTCCTGCATAAATAGGTCTTGATCAAACGGCCCGGCAATGTGCGTATCGGGGATCGACCACGCGTAATCACGCAGCGCCAGCCGGTAGGCGTCCGGGTCTTGATCGGCTTCGGCCTGTTCAAAACGCGGGCGGAATTCGGCGGCTTTGGCTTCCCAATCGATACCCTTAAGTTCGGTAAAGGCATATTCGCGGCTCATCAAGTCGATCATGGCGTCGAAGGCTTCGGTGTACGACATCTGTGAGAAGTCATTCAGCACCGAAAATTCGCCTTCGATCAGATCGATGGTCTGTTCCTGCGAACGGTCAAAGGTGAAGGGATCGGTGTCCAGATCGACGACGGTGTAACCCTGCGGCAGGCCCACAATCGGATCGTCTTCGGTGAACAGGAAGCCATCCGCGCCGAACGCGGACGGGAAACCCTGTTGATCGTCGGGCGCATAGATCAGCAGCTTGCCGCCGATGATCTCCATATTATCCGCTGCGCCCGTGCCGACGCGGGTCGAGGCATAGGCCGTTGACCAGCCGCCGCCGCCCAGGTCGCGCTTTTCCAGGTAGGAATCGCCAAAGGTGTTGGTCCAGTAGGCGATAGCATAAATCTGGATGCCGGTATCTTCGCCGCCGTCCTGATCCACGTCGCGCAGGCTGCCCTGCGGTTCAACTGGCAGCGCGAGACTGTAGGTGAAGGGCGAGGTGAAGAAGTCCGATGTGATCTGCCCCATCATTTGCGATGAGAGCGGCATCACGAAGCCGCGATCCCGATCCACGAATCCCGCTTGATCTTCGGTGATGATCAGCGGTTCGGCTACACCCGCCGTAAAGAAGACGTTGCTGTAGCTGACACTGCCTGACTTCGCCCGCGCTATGGA
>DATAMF010000025.1:0-3683 GCA_036260665.1 Aggregatilineaceae bacterium
TTCGCCAGCAACGATTGGTTAAACGGCGCTGTCTTCAGCCCTGATCAAACCATAATCGCAACGGCAGGTAAAGATTATACGGCGCGTGTGTACGGCCTGCCGTAGCCTCACGGAAAGTAAGTCAAATTTGACAAGAGACAGCTCTCAACTTAACCACCCGAGCTGTCTCTAAAATCATTCCCATTCCACAGTAACGTGTTATAGTATCAGACCTGTTCGGTAGTCTGAGCTTTTGGAGATCATGAAAAAAACATATCTGCCCCACATGGTTCTGCGTTTTAAACCGTTTTCCTCTTTTCACCCTTCTGAAAGCGCGATCCTGCTGACACTGGCTGTCAGTGTAGGTTTGACCAGCGGCATCGGAATCTGGATTTTCACAACAGCGGTCGAGCAGTTCACCCATCTTTTTAGAACTGACGTCGCTCAAAATATCCTGGGACAATGGTCTGGATCCTGGGGCATTGTCGTAACTCTTGCGCTGGTGGGCTGGATCGTGGGCGCTCTCATGCAGCGGTTTGTAGGGGAAGAACGGCATCATGGGGTGGCGGGTATTATCGAAGCCGTGGCGATGGGCGGCGGGCGATTGCGTTACCGTCGAATGCCATTCAAGGCGCTGGCAGCGGCGCTCTCGTTAGGAGCAGGCGCTTCGGTGGGTCCAGAAGACCCCAGCGTACAGATCGGCGCTAATCTTGGTTCATTCTTCGGCCAGTACCTCCGGCTCTCTGAAGAACGTATTCAACTGCTGGTGGCAGCAGGTGCAGCCAGCGCGATTGCGGCGGCGTTTCGCGCACCGCTGGCCGGGGTGTTTTTTGCGCTTGAAGTGATCCTCAATGGCGAGTTTGTCACCAGCTCTTTTGGAGTAGTCGTTCTGTCGGCGGTGACCTCATCTGTTTTTACCCAGGCCATCGCCGGCACAGAACCTGAAATCGGAATCCTGAGCTATACGCTGGGAAATCCGCTTGAAATTCCGTTTTATGTGCTGCTTGGCCTTTTGTTGGGGCCTGTGGCGGCTCTTTTCACGCGCGCCGTATACTGGCAGCACGATTTCTGGCATAACCATATTTCCCTGTCGCGCCCCATGAAAACAGCATTCGCTGGTGTGCTGGTCGGCATCGCAGCCCTTTTTGTGCCGGAAATCATGGGAGCGGGGCGAGAAACGATGGCGGAGGTTTTGAATGGCAAAGATGCCGAATTCACCTTTGGTCTGCTGCTGTTGATCGGAACAACCAAACTCCTGATGACACTGGTGAGCCTGGCCGGAGGTTTTCAGGGAGGAATTTTTGCCCCAAGCCTGTTTGTGGGCACAATGTTTGGCGGCGCATTTGGCCGCCTGATCCACGAGATTGGCCCCACTCGTATCACCGGCGATCCACAGGCTTATGCTATCGCCGGGATGGCGGCGGTGATGGCTGGGGTGGTCCATGCTCCCATCACGGCCATTTTGCTTGTGTTTGAGCTAACCAATGATTACCGGCTGATCCTGCCGATTATGCTGACCACCGTTGTGTGTATCTGGGTGGCCGAGCGATTTGAACCGTCGGGTATTTATGTCCTGGGACTGCTGCGAAAGGGGATACATTTACAGCACGGACACGATGTGGACATCATGCAGAGTGTCACCGTTGCCGAAGCCATGACGACACCCGCGCCGACCATCGCCGAAACTGCATCATTGCAGGAACTGCGGGATCAATTTCGCTCCTGCAACACCCGCTCATTATGTGTAATCAATACTGAAGGGCAGCTTGTGGGCATTGTCACATTGACCGATCTCCAACAAGCGTATGAAGCCGGACACTCTCAAAATCAGTGTGTCGCCGATATTTGTACGCGAGACGTCATCACTACTACCCCCGATGATGTGTTGTGGAAAGCTATTCGCCTGATGGGAAAACGCAGTATCGGGCGGCTACCAGTCGTAAAACCCGGAACGAGAGAGCTTGTCGGCATCCTGCGGCGGCATGATCTGGTACAGGCCTACAATCTGGGCATCTCACGGAAACGCGAGCACCAATATCTTGTAGAACAAATTCGTTTGAACAGCCTGACCAGTGCTCACGTTTTTGAAGTGCCTGTCATCGACCAATCTCCTGTTGTCGGTAAACCAATTCGAGATATTCCCTGGCCCCCGGACAGCATCGTGGCATCCGTGCGCCGTGACGGAAGACTGATCGTACCTCATGGTGAAACCACTATCAAAGCAGGGGACCGTCTTATCATTGTGGCTGTACCGGAACTTGAAAAGGAATTGGTGTCTCTGATCAACGGATAAGATCAGAGACATTCTCGTTGAGGGCTTATCCACAATGAGAAGGGCACTTGCCATAAACTGAAGCCAGATCATCGATCATCCTCACTCTTGCGCGCTGATCTGCATAGAGGAGTTCCTTTCAGGAGGTAAGCTGGGATAAGGCGGAGGCGATTCGCGCCTGCTCATCCAGTGCATGGCCCTGCCGATCTACCGCATGCACGGCACCATCGAGACTTCGGGTACGAACACGCCCCGGCGCATAGGCGTTATTCCCCAGTTGCGGCGCATCCAGCAATCCCAGCGCTACCGCACGCGCTAACACCACCGGATCGCTGAACGGGTCTTGAGCATCCTCGCCCAACCCGCGAATCGCCGCTAACAAAACGTGGGTTTCGGTTAATAACTGCTGTTTACGCTGCTGCACCACCGGATCATGCGTCATGTCAGGCGTGCCACGCAGGGCCGTATCGATTACTTCCTGAGTCATGCGCGCACTTTCGATCACTTCGTCGGCGCTGGCCGCATGATTGGCTTCGGTATAACCCACCACATGGATGATATGGGGCCTGACCGCCATTTGCAGCAGGGTGCTTTGGGCCAAGTGCGCCCGTGCGCGCTGCAAATCCACCGGATAACTGAGCAGCCCGGTACGAGTCTGCCGCCACACCCGGAAATGCTCGTCGGCAAAGGCTTCGCTCAGTTCGAGGATCGCCAGACCGCGTGCCAGGTCCATCGCGTTGGAAAGCTGCGGCGGACTCTGAAACATATAGGTCAGGATATAGTCGCGCACGCCATAACGTTTGGCGTTGTGGGCATACAGATAAGCGGCGGCACACACCACCACATCCGGCGCATCGCGCATCCCCCAGTGGTAGGATTCGTTACCTTCGACCGGAAGATCGCGCTCACCATGCCAGCGCATCAATTCCTGGTGTTCGCGGATCGACTGCTCTAGCGGCGAAGGTCCGCGCCCATCCATCGCGTTGAACCAGAACAGCGACGTGGCACACCAGGCGTTGTGGATGGTGCGGACGAGCAGATCCGCATAACGGAGGTGATCGGCTGTACCCGAATAGGAACGCATCAATGGGTAATTCCCCCGGCGGCTGGCCTCATACAGCCGGATCAAATCTTCTTCAGTGCGGAACGGTACGCCGCCCGCGCCGGTGCTGCGCAGGTCTTGCCGGGCAGGGTGGAAAAAGTTTTCCTGGGCATCCTGATCGGCTCCTAATGAGATCACATCCAGCACACCGGCTTCGGCGATCCGCGCAATCCCTTCGACCGTCGGTTCAATCGTCTGCGATGGGATGCCGAAGTGGTGCCGCAGCAGCGGCGCGGGGGATTTCCACCGGATGCGATCCACCGTACGCTGTGGATAGGCTGATGGACTTTGCGCCTGGGCAAACTCGCCACGCAGCACGGCGCGTACCTG
>DATAMF010000028.1:0-29997 GCA_036260665.1 Aggregatilineaceae bacterium
AGCGGCGAGTGGATAGCCTTCTTCGCCGCGCTTACGCGGAAAGTAGCCCTTACGCTTGAATTCATAGGTCTGACCGTTGGCGACCAAACCACTCGGGTCGATGTCCACCACGATCCGACCCGCCGCGCGTCGAGCCTGCGACTGCTGCATAAACAACTGCGTGTGAACTTCCCCCAACTCGACCACATTCTCCGCGCTGAAGCGGGTCAGGTAACGATTGATTTGCGATTGGTCAGGAAAACGCTCCATCCACCGGTAGTTAGCAGCCGCGACCTCGTCGCTCAACGTCTCATTGATCGCCTTTGTGTTGGCACACCCCATCACCAGCGAGGCGATCACCGTCTGCGCTTTGTTCAACAGGCTGTAACGCACTTGTTTCATCTTGACCTTGACTACTCGTTCCAGCAGTCCAAACAATCCGATCTCACTGGCAAACTCCAACACCAGCATCAGAAACGCCGATACGGTTTCAGTTTGCTTTTCTTCCGCTTCATACGTTATTGTGTGTTTCATGGAATGACCTCGTGGTGTTGGTTTTTCAGCAAACTAACCTTACCTCACTGGGTCATTCCTTTCACGTTTTGCACAAAACTTAGGTAGGTAGGGTGAAATTTTATGCAAAACCAAGTTTTTCAAAAACAAGCGCAGGATCGTCTAGCTTCACCAGAACAATTGGATGCGCTAATGCAAGTGACTAAACCACGCGGTTGGCTAGTCTTAATAACCATCATACTACTTCTTTTTTCTTTAGGTGCCTGGGCGTTTGTAACTGATATCCTCGTAACACTTGAGGGGAACGGAGTACTGCGCTATCAGGAGAATGGACTGACAGCAGTTTTGTATCTCTCTGCTGAAGAACTCCAGGAGGTCCGCATCGGGATGGAGGTCCAACTTGCCCCAGTCACAATTACCCCTCAGAAATTTGGTTACCTGTTAGGCACCGTCCAACGCATCGAAAGCCAGCCAACGTCTGATCCATTTGCCGATGAAATTCTTCCGAATGAAGCCGCTTATGCAGTCCACCTCACTTTAAAAAAAGATGGCGAAACCCCAACCGGGTATGCATGGTCAATCGGCAGCGGGCCTGATGTGACGCTCCACGATGGCATTGCCCTCACCGGTCGTATCATTCTGCGCAAAGAACGACCTATTAACCGTGTCTTTCCTATTTTCGATTGACGATGAAACTTTTCAAACGTTCTCATCGAGTCAGAACGCCCACCGTTATCCAAATGGAAGCTGTCGAGTGTGGCGCGGCCTCATTAGCAATCATTTTAAGCTATTATGGGCGACATGTTTCTTTAGAGGAACTTCGCGTCGTTTGTAATGTGACCCGTGATGGCGTAAAAGCTGGCAATATTCTGCGAGCTGCACGCGATTACGGGTTAACGTCCAAAGGATACTCTAAAGATTTGAATTTTCTCAAAACGACCCCCCTACCCGCCGTTATTTTTTGGAACTTTAATCATTTTCTGGTGCTGGAGGGATTGAGTCCAAACAAAGTTTACTTAAATGACCCGGCAGGCGGCCCGCGAACAGTTACTTTAGAAGAATTCAACAATTCCTACACAGGCGTTGTCCTGACTTTCAAACCTAACGAATCATTTAAGAGTGGGCGCACTAAACCTAACCTGCTAGAACTGTTAGCTAGCCGCCTAAAAGGTGCTTATAGCGCCTTGGGCTTTGTGTTTTTGGTCAGTTTGATACTGATTATTCCTGGTTATTTGCTCCCTTCGTTTTCGGGTATCTTTGTCGATGAGATTCTGGTCAACAAGCGTTCCTTCTTACCGACCCTGATCGCTCTGATGCTGGTTATCGGTGGGGCGATGGTGGTGTTGTTAAAGCTGCAATACGGGTATCTGCTGCGTCTGGAAACTAAGTTTTCACTTAAAACCTCTGCCGAGTATTTCTGGCATGTACTGCGAATGCCCGTGGATTTTTTCCTCCAACGCTTCGCCGGGGATATTGCTAACCGTGTTGCCCTGAATGATGAAGTGGCGATTCTGCTCTCGCGGGACTTGGCTGCAACGCTTTTAAATATACTCTTGATCAGTTTGTACGGCATCTTGATGTTGCAGTTCAGTGTGTCATTAACCCTCATTACCGTTGCCATCGCACTGATCAACCTGGCGACGCTAGGTTATATCTCACGCCGCCGCAAAGATGCTAACCAGCGATGGCTCCAGGATCAAGGCAAACTAATAGGTACAGCGATGGGAGGCTTGTTTAACATTGAATCTCTTAAATCGCGAGGCTCCGAGAGCATCCTTTTTTCGCGAATCGCGGGGTATCACGCCAAAACCATTCATTCTGAGCAAGAATTCAAGCTGCTTTCCCAAATTCTCGCAGCGGTGCCTCCCACATTAAGTATGTTGGCAACGGTTATTGTCCTGATCCTGGGCAGCACACAAATCATTCACGGCAATATGACAGTCGGGATGCTAATCGCCTTTTATGCCCTGATGACCGCGTTTCTACTGCCTGTAAATAACCTCGTGGATTTGGGCGGCAAACTTCAAAAAATAGAAGGGGGATTAAACCGCCTGGAAGATGTCCTTAATTACGAAGAGGATCGCAGCGTCCAGAATGACGAACTGCCTATTAATCACGAGCAGATTCGACTGCGCGGCGAGTTGGAACTTCGTCATGTAACGTTTGGGTACAACAAATTGGATAAACCCCTGATCCAGGATTTCAGCATCCGCCTTAAACCAGGAGATCGAGTAGCGCTGGTGGGTGCATCTGGAAGCGGAAAATCGACAGTAGCTAAACTGATCACGGGATTATATGAACCCTGGGAAGGCGACATTCTGTTCGATGGCAAACATCGCCACGAAATCCCGCGCCTGGTCCTGGCTAATTCATTGGCGATGGTCGATCAGGACATTTTTATGATTGAAGGCACAGTACGTGAAAACCTGACTCTATGGGATTATACACTCGACCAAAGCGCGGTTGTGAGCGCCGCCCGTGATGCCTGTATCGATGAGGTCATCACCAAACGTCCGGGGGGATACGACTGCTTCGTAGGCGAAGATGGGCGCAACTTCAGCGGAGGACAGAAGCAGCGGCTTGAAATTGCGCGATCGTTGGTCATGAACCCGACGATTTTGGTGCTGGATGAAGCTACCAGTGCGCTTGACCCGATTACCGAGCAGATCATTGATGAGAACCTGCGCCGACGAGGCTGTACAACCGTCATTGTGGCGCACCGACTAAGTACTATTCGTGATGCTGATGAAATCATTGTTCTGGAAGCCGGAAAAATTGTGCAGCGCGGCACCCACGATGAACTGTATCGAAAACCGGGAGCCTATCGCACTTTGATTGCTGCGGAAGACCACAAGTCTGACAAAGAGTCGATGCACGCAATTTTTGTCAAACTGGAGGAGGTCAGTTCCGATGTCTGATCAAGCCGCTCATACTAAAAACTCTGTAGAGGAAACTTTGGGTTCATGGGAGAATTTTCTCCTTAAGCTGCGCTATCAGAAATCTCGACTACTTAAATCCAGTACCTATCGTCCTATTTTGCTCAATCGGCCTGAAACAGCCTGGTTGGTCTATGTAGGAAGTGTCGATGTCTTTTCCGTAACGCTAGTAGATGGACAACCCAGTGGCACACGCCAATTTTTGTTCCAGGCGACGACAGGCTCTCTGCTTATGGGAACCGATTTGGCCCGCCAACAGCGCGGTATGGTAGTGATGCAATCACCCCACGCCCAACTGCTCGAATTCAATCGTGACAAATTGCTCGAATTGGCTGACGATCCGGCCTTTACCGACCTTGTTGTGCAGTTAATTGATGATTGGATAATTCAAGCTACCAAGTTAGTTGCGCCTAAGCTGGCTCCCAAAGAATATACATCTCTGGACAATATCGATCACTTGGAAATACCTGTAGAAACAGATCAGGTTGTGCGCATGAATGCGCAGGTCCGCTGGATTGCACACCAGAGCGGCCAATCACACTGGATGGGGAGAGAGTCTTTTTTTCTGACGCCAGAGTTTCCACCTTTCCCCCTGACCCGTCACGCCTGGTTAGCCCTTGAAGCAGGCAGTAGTATTAACGCTTTTGGAACCAGTATGTTATTGCAAGAGGGGCGATTGTGGTCAGCACTAGATGCCTTTGATCAAGCATTGATTCAGGATCTGATCACCTATTCCACGACCCAGGCAGAACAGGATCAAACAGCGCTGCTCGCTCGCGCGGAGTCCGATGTAGTCCGCTTCAATGCAGCGTTGAACGACATTGCCAATACGTTGGAACTGGTTAGAAACCCCATCCGCCAAGCGGTTTCAACCAATAATGTCCTTTTAGCTGCATGCCAATTAGTCGGCGAGGCACAAGGCATTGCCGTACAGACTCCGCCGCTTTCTGCTGGGGCCATGACGCTCTATACCATCACCGAGGCCACCCGGATTCAAACACGCGAAGTGAAGTTGACGGGTGATTGGTGGCGTCGGGACAACGGACCTCTGCTCGGTTACATGGCAGATGATGGTCGTCCCGTTGCTCTGCTCCTGCAATCGACATCATCATATATCTTGCACGATCCGGCACAGAGACAAAGCTATCGACTGACCGGGAAGCAGGCTGCGACACTTTCCCCTTTCGCTGTCCAGTTCTACCGTAGCTTGCCACTTGAACCTATGACACCTTGGGAACTGCTGCGTTTTGCCCTTGTTGGTGGACGCAGAGATCTGAGCCTGATTATCTTGGCAGGAGTTCTGCTAGGGGGATTGAATCTATCCATCCCCTTCGCCGTCAGTATTCTTTTTAATCAAACCATTCCACGGGGGCATCTCTCCGAACTGGTTCCGATTGCGATACTACTGTTTATCTCGGTCTGGGCAACCTTTATCTTTCAGCTTACCCAGCGAATCGCAGTGGTACGCCTGGAAAGCCGCGCAGATATGACTGTCACCGAGGCTCTATGGGATCGTCTGTTGGGACAGAAACCCAGCTTCTTCCAACAGTATGCTGCCGGTGACTTGGGGACTCGAGGAATGGGTTTCAGCCAGATACGAACGCTCCTTAGTGATCTTGTCTCCAATTCGTTGTCCTTAATCGCGTTTCTGGTGTTCAACTTCCTGGCAATGCTGGTGCTGAGTCCTCCCCTGGCCATGCTGAGCCTGGGACTGCTGCTGATCGTCTTCGCCGTGACCTTTGGAGTAGGGGCGCGCAGCTTGCGTTATGTCCGGGACCTGAATGAAATAATGGGGGAGAATATGGGGTATATCCTCCAATTCATTAACGGTATTCGTAAGTTTCGAGTGGCTGCTGCTGAGAGGCGCGTTTTTGCGGCGTGGGCAGAAAGATTTACGCACCAGCGGCGGATTACCTATAAAATGCGTATTTTGCAGAACCAAATTATCATGTTCAGCGTCGCGTTTCCCTTCTTCGCCACCATGTTACTGTTTCTGGTTGCCAGTGACTACCGGGATAGTTTATCCGTAGGTGCTTTTGCAGCCTTTTTCATCACATTTACGCAATTTCTAGCCGCCAGCACAGAGCTTGGCGCAATGGTAATTATTTCGCTAAGCGTGATCCCTCTCTATGAACGCGCACACCCCATTCTGCACACCAAGCCAGAAATTCCGGAGGGGATGGTTCATCCGGGTGAACTGTATGGTGATATTGACGTGAGACACGTTTCATTTCGCTATTATGAGGGGCAGCAAGCCGTTTTGGATGATATCTCTCTACACATAGAACGCGGTGAATTTGTGGCTATCGTCGGCGAATCGGGCTGCGGAAAATCCACCTTACTGCGACTCCTGCTGGGTTTTGAAAGGCCTGAAACGGGGGCAGTCTATTACGATCAGAAAGACCTCAAAGACCTGAATGCGCACGCAGTACGCCAGCAGATCGGAGTGGTAATGCAGAATGCGCAGTTGATGGCCGGAAACGATCTGTTTCGAAATATTATCGGTATTTCGCAAAACTTAACCCTGGATGATGCCTGGTATGCTGCCGAAATGGTCGGACTAGCTGATGACATTCGCGCGATGCCGATGGGGATGCAAACGCTGGTTACTGAAGGGGGTGGAACCCTTTCCGGTGGGCAAAAGCAGCGATTGCTTATTGCGGCAGCGGTTGTCAATAAACCCCGAATTATCTTCTTTGATGAAGCGACCAGTGCGCTGGACAACCGCACTCAACAAATCGTTGGTGTAAGTCTGGAAAAGATAGATGCAACGCGCATTGCGATTGCTCATCGGCTAAGTACCATTATCCATGCCGACAAAATCATCGTCATGGATAATGGTAAGGTTGTACAGGTGGGCAGCTATGCCAGCTTGATGAAAGAAGACGGACCTTTTGCTAAGATGGCCCAACGTCAGATGGCATAAGCCTGTTTTTCATTGGAGGCGCAGCGATCATTTACTAGAAGAAAACAGGGGTCGGGTTCATATCTGCTTCGGGGAGTGGGGCATTAAGCCAACCCAATTTGACGGGGATATCGTACAGCCGACCAGGGACCAACCGGTGCCAGAAGTGGCGCAGTCCTGGCACAAACACACGCGCCACTGCAACACCAATATCAGGTCGTGTCTGGTCGAGCACCAGCATTTCCATGCCGTGATCTGAAACAAGTTGCTGGCAGCGCCGCACGTCGTCCAGCAGATCGTCGCTCCCAGCATAAGGGTAGTCTTTTCGGCGAGTCAGTGGCGCACCTGCCAGCGGTGCGAGATATGAATCGCTTTCCACTGTCACGGTTTCAAACCATCGTGCCCACAATTCGTCCTTTTCGTTCCCCAAAAGGATCTCGTTCTGGATATGTCCTATGAACATCTGGTTAACCTCGCCAATTGCCCGCAGCAGCGCAAGCTGGGGATCAAAATGACTACCAAACCCCAGGAGGATTTCTTCGCGGGCCTGATCGATGCGCCGTGACAGAGCAACAAAAGTCGGAATGCCAAAGTCATGGGTGAGATCGAGTGCCCATAGTTCCCGTTGGTGGCTGCGATAAAAATCGCGCATCCGTTCAATAAACGGATCATCGAAACTTTCCAGATCAACGCCTGGACGCTGGATGCGATTGTACCACCAAATAGCGACAGCATCGCGCTCGACAAGCTCGAAGAATCCCTGCAAAATAGCCTCTTCGAGGACTGTGCCCGCCGCACATCCGTTTGAATCAGCGATCAGGCCAGTCGTTTTGGCATCAGGCGCGTTATAATAACAGATGGATGTCACCATGTACTTGAACGTTTCGTGAGTCAGCGACCAGACTGGAGACCACATGATGTGCGCTGAGGGATCGAAGGGGGGGGGCACATACGCAAACGAGTATAGATTTTCAGCCGAGGGCGTGCGCTGCTGCGCTTCGCTGTAGAGCAAACATGCATTGGGATGAATGGCTTTCTCCCCCAACTCGTGATAGGTCGCAATCTCGACGTACTCACTGCCCTGCCACAGCCCTGAATACCGTTCCAAGGTTTCTCCTATCGCACTGGCCCGCCCCTGTGCCGCGCTGGCCCCTTTACCTCCATTGACGTAACGCAAACTCCGGCGCAGCACTTCCAACAGCGAAGACATTCGGCTAATATTTTCCCCACTGGTATAAACATGGAGTTCCTCCGCAACCAGATCGCTGGAGGGCGACATCGGGCAAATCCCAGTGAGGCGACTAGTGAGGTGTTTGTGCGTCTGAAAAAAAGCCTGGGGCGTTATAGTTCGATGGCCTCCATCTTTGGTAAACCCTTTGGGCTGGCTTTGTAACCGCAGTGGTTCCGGGTGCTGTGCCGGAACTGAATGCCCACACGCGCTACAAAACTGGCGACGGTTGACAGGATGGCGTTCGAGCCTCATCTCAACCAGATCGAGACTAATGAGTTCTCCACCCCAGCTGATACCACCCAACAGCCAGCGCTGAATTTGAAGCGCCGCTAGATGCAGTGCCATTTGGACGCTTTCCCTGGTATAGCCGGGCGTGGCATACACGGGTTTGCCGTTGGCTTGTGCATTTCGGATGAATGTCTCCACCGGATTACGCAGTTCGAGGACATGCCTCAGACAGTCCCAGCAGGCAGTTTCGTAGGGCAGGAAAACCGGCCCGATATACGATTCCGTCCCGACCGGCTTGATTAACAGCCAGGGCTGTGACGCTTCGAGCATAGCTCGGTTGATCGCTTTCAATTCCGCATTCTGGTAATGATCGGTCAGCACCACCGTGAGCGCTGCGTCATCACCCAATGTCAGACCAATCTCACCGAACAGGCGAATGGCGTCATCTCGGATTGTGGAATCCAGAGTAGTAACTGCCAGCACGTTGATGGTTAAATCAGGTTGGGCCACGATGGTTTTGAACGACACCTTGTTTGCCAGCCAAAAAATTAGTTCGGAGGAAGGCATGTTATAGGATGCTTCGAGGATGTAGTCTTTTTTTTCAAGTTCCGCTAGCCCAAAATAGATGTGCGCCAATGTAAAAGTCGAGGATAGGTGGTTAGCAATCTCATCAACGGACCGTTTGCCATCAACAAGACTGAGAAGCTGTTCATATATGGCACCGCGCAGCAACCGTATATGATTGTTTGAACCGATCAGGAAGATGCCCATGCGAGGGACAATCTCAACGTGATAGCACGGGTTAATTTGTGGGATATGCATTATATGTCTCTCTCTAAGATCATGATCGAGGGTGCTGACACGAGCCTTGCACATGCGCCCCCCGGCCATCACTTCAAAGGCCTTATCACGAGGTGTGATTGGGGCGCCTAATTCTCTACAATCGCCGGATCAAGCTTAACGAGCCACCCACATCCCCCCGGCCAAAGATTCTAGCATTTCATCGCGGAGTTCCAGGTTGGCTGGGTTGGCCGGTAGCACCAGGACAAGCTCATTGGCGCTTTCTTCCACGCACTTGACCACAAACTGTTCCAGCCAATCCGCTTTCTGCCCTTCGCTGGCCAGGAACTCCTTAAACGCCTGTTTGGGGTTGCTCAGGAGCAGCGCCTTGAAAGTCTCGTCAGCCCAGGCTTTCGCGATGAGCTTCGCTTCCAGATTCTGCCGTTGGGTGAGTTGGTTGTCTATCATAATTCTTGTCTCCGTTTCGTATATAACACTATAGGTACAGCTAGTACCCTGCCGGTAGTGGTGACATCTTGACTGATACATGGAAAAAAGTATTATAGAAAACCTTCCAGAGTCATCTATAATACCTTTTATGTTTTGTGAACGCCGCGAACGTTACGTATGGGCGTTCATATTCCTTTTACAATTTACAAAGTTAACAGGACTTTCGCTTCTCAAACGGAGATCTATAGTGACGAACTGGATGACCGCAGTCTGCAAAGCAAATGGCATCGACATCCACTACCTGAGAACCGGAGGGGACAAGCCCTCATTAGTTCTACTCCATGGACTGACCGGAAACGGAGCTTGCTGGAGTCCTTTGGCACGTGCACTTGAAGCTGATTTCGATGTAGTGATGCCCGATGCTAGAGGACATGGGAATTCGAGTACACCGCTGAATGGCTATCGCTATGAGGATCACGCGCGCGACGTCATAGGACTCATTCAGGGGCTGGAGCTTACCGCTCCGGTTCTGCTAGGGCATTCGATGGGAGGCATGACTGCGGCCGTTGTTGCAAGTCAGATCGCCGTGGCTATTCGCGGTGTCATTTTGGCCGATCCGACTTTCTTGAGCCCTCAACGCCAACGCGAAGTGCACGAGAGCGATGTCGTCGAGCAACACCGCCGACTTCTCAGTTTAGATAGAGGGGAGGTGCTGGCTCAAGCACGGGGCCGACACACGCATCGTAGATCCGAGTTGGTCGAACTCGTAGCCGAAGCGAGAATGAAAACGCGAATACAGGCGTTTGACGTTCTTATCCCACCCAACCCTGAGTATCACCGCCTGGTGAGCGCCATTTACGTTCCAATCCTGCTGGTTATCGGGGATAACGGCGTTGTTTCTCTGGAAATGGCACGAGAACTACAGAATCTCAACCCGCGCATTCTTGTCGAACAGATACAAGACGCTGGTCACGCGCTTCAGTATGACCAACCTGAGCGCTTTGAGGTGGCGGTCAGTCACTTCCTACGATCACTGCCTGCATCGTATCTCGGTATCTATCCATAAACCTATTCAGGGGTTGAAAAAAGAGATTTATCCCATTCAAGTGGAGTTACGACATACCAACCCGGAGTGGTGAACCATTAACTGATGCACACGTGATTGTAGTGATGAACGAATAACCGAAAAGCAATTTCATGAAACCGATCTGATTTGGAGAAGGACAGGGTTTTGCGGACCAAGCGTGCCAACCGCTGGCGCAGGGTGTTGAACCAACGCTCAATATGGTTGGTCTGTCCACTGTCCTTGCCTACCGACTGATGGCGGTCGGCCGCAAAAATGCGCTGGTAGGCATCCCAGAAATCACTGAACGAATGGCAACGGGCATAAGCGGTGGGCATACGCCGCCAGAGTTGGAGACAACTGGCCTCACTCCGATCTCCGATGAAGTACGCCACAATTTGCCGGGTGCGACGACACAAGGCTACCCAGATCCACCGTTGATTTTCTTTCTTCAGCACAAACGACCAGACTTCATCGAGTTCCAACACGTCATCCACTTGAGCTTCATCGAGCGTATCGGCCAGGGAGGGCAGTTGCTCCGCCCAGTCGGTCAGCCACCGGCTCACCGTGCGTCGCGACAAACCAAACAATCGCTCAAGCCCTCGCAAACTGATCCGTTCGAGCACCGCCCGTTGCACCTGTCTTCGCGTGCGCTCATCATAACCGGAGTGAGCGTGCAACGTGCCATAGTGATGGCAGTTTTTGCAGTGATATTTTTGTGCGCCTTTGTAATCGTGTCCATTTTTCACCATCTGGTCGCTCCCGCAGTGCGGGCACTGATGCGTTATAATGGTTTGGATCATGAAAAGGTGCTCCGGGTGAACTTGGCGGTTTGTCTTGGAGTGCCTTTTCATATCTCATCAGTCAAAATGTCGCCACCACCCCCTGCCCATGATGGTGGGGATTGCCTGGGAAGGACGGTGTTTATCGGTGGTGTGGCGCACCTATCGAGCCAACAGCGCGGCGGATTATCCGGCGGAGGGGCAGGTCAACATGATTGCCGGACTGTTGCGTATCGTCCACGCTCATGTCCCCCGGGAACGGAGGTCTTGCTGCTGGCGGACCGGGGGATTGGTACTTCGCCCACCTTGTGTCAGGCGGTGGCTGACTTGGGATGGTACTATCTCTTCCGCGTGACGTGTGTCAGACCAAAATCCTCACCGAGGAGGGAGAACGCACGATTGCTCAGCAAGTCCAGCCCGGCGACGTCTGGGTCGCGAGTGGTCGCATCTTCAAACGGCGCGGGCAAATCCCGGCTCACGCACGGGCGCTCTGGGCCGTTGGGTATGACGAATCCTGGGCCTTAGTGACCAACGATGAGCGGCTGTCTGGTCATGAATACGCCCGTCGCAACTGACAGGAACAAGCCTTCCGTGACTTGAAAAGTGGCGGCTGGCACTGGGGCGATAGTCGCCTTCGCCAGCCTGACCACGTTGCCCGCTTGCTCGTCCTGGCCTATGTCTGGATGATTGCCTTGGGTAGTCAAGCCGTCGCCGCTTCCCGAGCCACACCCTTACTCCACCGTCCCGATGGCTCTTTCCGTCGTCTGGCTAGCCTCTTCAAAGAAGGACTGACTTTCTTTGTTGAAGTTGTTCAACGTCAGACCGATTGTCGGACTTTACTCTTTTTTCCCGGCCATCGGTTCCCTTGAAAACATGCCCTCTCCTCAGCCCAAAATGAGGGAAGGGCTTTCGAGTCTTATTCCCTTGTCTTCCGCTTGCGTGCCCGGACGAAGTTCGGGCGGGAAGGGGAAGCGATGTGGAGCATCGCTGGGATGGGGGAGGAAAACGCTATCTGCGGCAGTAGTACTACATTCTCGATATACATTTCCCCCCAGCCAGAGCTTCTAACATCTCATCGCTAAGTTCCAAGTTGTCTGGGTTGGCCGGTAGCACCAGGATAAGCTCATTGGCGCTTTCTTCCACGCACTTGACCACAAACTGTTCCAGCCAATCTGCTTTCTGCCCTTCACTGGCCAGGAACTCCTTAAGCGCCTGTTTGGGGTTGCTCAGGAGCAGCACCTTGAAAGTCTCGTCAGCCCAGGCTTTCGCGACGAGCTTCGCTTCCAGATTCTGCCGTTGGTTAAGTTGATTGTCCGCCATAGTTGTTATCTCCTTTTTATGTAAAATGTTTATGGGGTACAGATAGCGTCCCGCCAAATGTACCTGTCCTCTGCAAAGCCCCCAGGTCACCAGTTAGTGTTTTCAGCAGTCATCACATAAATGCAAAACAGCTGCCACCGGCCAGAGCCTCTAACATCTCATCACTGAGTTCCAGATTGGCCAGGTTGAGCGGCAGCACCAGGACAATCTCATTAGCACTTTCTTCGACGCACTTGACCACAAATTGATTCAGCCAATCCACTTTCTGCCCTTCGCCGATCAGGAACTCCTTAAGCGCCTGCTTAGGATCCTTGAGCAGCAGCGCCTTGAAGTTCTCGTCAGCCCAGGCTTTCGCGATGAGCTTCGCTTCCAGATTCTGCCGTTGGTTAAGTTGATTGTCTGCCATAGTTGTTATCTCCTTTTTATAAAATGTTTATGATATAGCGCTGTTTCAACGATCTGTTACTTGAGTCGTTCAAGTCAAGGACAATGGGTTTGTCGCCCCATAGGTGTCAAGATAAGAAATTGAGTAGAAAAAGAGGCACTCTCTGAAAGACTCAGCGAAAGGATTTCAGGGTGCCTTCTCCTGATAACAGTACTCGAAGTAGCCCAGATTATGCAAACTCTATTGATCGAAGTGGCGGATCGTGTGGGAAGAGAAACGGGAACGAAAACTGACAGTAGCTCAATTTGTGCAAGGCCTGGTCTTCGGGTGGCTGCGAATGGAAAAAGTACGATGACGGAATTGAGCCAATCATTGAATAAACATGGCATTCAGTTTCAATACGATATCTTGCCTCTTTAGAAGCACTCAGTCATCATCGTCACCATGATCATTCGTGCCACGCTGTACAAGACCGTGATGCCATGCCAGAGCAGCGGCTTGCACTTTATCCTCAACATTGAGTTTGTCAAGCAGGATGGTGATGTTATTACGAATTGTTCCTTCAGCCAAAAAGAGTTTTTCGGCAATATCCGCAGCGGTCAGTCCGCGTGCTATGTAGCGTAGAGTCGTCAATTCACGCTCGGTCAAGCTAGCAAAGATGGTAGTATCCGGTTTGACCTGCTGTCGTGCCAGCGCCAATAGTTTGTCAGCCACAGATGGGTCAATGTCGTAGGGTAAAAAAACCTCGGTCACGGGAGAAATGTGCGCTGATCATCAGCTGCACGAGTTGGTAGAATAGAGGCCTGTGCCATGAACTGAAAGCGAGGACGTATGGTCTGGGCCGTGGTGAGACAGGTGTATTCGACGCTGCTTGAGTTGAGCCAGATTGGGCGGTTATCCGATCAAGAAAAAGATTTGGAAATCCTGGTGTTGCGTAAACAATTGGTGATGCTGGAACGCCAGTTGGACAAGCCGATGCGCTTATCACGAGCCGAGCGGTTGACACTGGCTGTGATCGGGGCCAAATTGAAAGTCGTTAGCGGACGTTCCGTCAAGCAGTTACGCGATGTGATTCGCATTGTCCAACCGGAAACCGTGTTACGCTGGCATCGCGAGTTGGTCCGACGCAAGTGGACACAATCATCCAAACACACAGGTGGACGACTACGCACCAATCGAGAAATTGAACACCTCGTGGTACGGTTCGCGCGTGAGAATGTTGATTGGGGGTATGGCAAAATCCAGGGGGAACTGCTCAAGCTCGACATTGACATCAGTGAAGAAACCATCGCCAACATCTTGGCCCGCTATGGTATTCTACCCGCTCCCGAACGAGGTAGTTCGCCTAGTTGGCGACACCTGATGAGCCATTACAAAGATCAGTTGCTGGCCTGCGATTTTTTCACCATCGAGACGCTCTTCTTGCAGACCATCTACGTTTTTTTCTTCATCGAAGTCGGCACACGCCGCGTCCATTTTGCTGGTTGCACCACCAACCCGAATGCGGCATGGGTAACCCAGCAAGCGCGCCAGCTGGTGTGGGACCTTGAGAAACGTGATCCTGGGATGCGTTTTTTGATTCGCGATAACGATACGAAGTTCACCGTTGCCTTTGATACCGTTTTTCGTTCGGAAGGCATCGACATCATCCGCATGCCGTATCGGGCTCCGAACGCGAATGCCTTTGCTGAACGCTGGGTGCGCACCGTACGCGAGGAATGTCTGAACAAGTTGTTGATCGTCAACCAGGCCCATCTGCGACGTGTGATGCAGGAGTTCGTAGCTTATCACAACTCGGCGCGTCCGCACCAGGGCATTGACCAGCAGATTCCAACCCCGCACACTGCCCTTGTCAGTTCTGGTCCAGTGCGGTGTCGGAACGTGCTGGGTGGGATCATCCATGACTATTACCGCGACGCCGCATAGTCGCCAATTCCCTCGTGACTGAGGTTTTTGGACCTTACGGGAGTATGTGGAAGCGTGGTGTCGGTTGGACGAGGCGTCGCGCATGTTTCGCGTGGATCGCAACGTGCGGATCATCGAATCCGCACTCCCTTCCCCCGACTAATATTCAATGCCCCGAAGAGATGTTATTCTCGTCGGGGGACATCATAATTGCTTAGGGTGTTCAGTGGGAGTCGCAAATCGGTCACATGCAACAAGGGAACCCCTGTTTTGCCATCCCCAGAGAAAATCGCAATGTCGAAGCTATACATACCATCATTGGAAGCTGGGAGATTCTTGTCTTGCCACTCCTTGATTGTGGTGACCAACTCGCCCAGATATAGTTCTGCCGGATTGATCGCCAACTGCATACCGAACAGGACCGGCACCCGGACGGTCTCGGCCTCATCCACCAGCCGGAAGCCATACTGCACACCGATGTTGAGCTGGTACAGACGGGTATTCTCTTTCGCATCGGGCAACAGCACCTTGAATAATGCGTCTAGATAGTCATAAAAGGGGTGGGGTGTTGTTGGGTCGAGCAAGCCTGTCAGATCATGCGGCTTAACGTCGGTCAGCAAAGCGGTTAACGGATTATGGAAGCGCACTTCGGGGGTCTGGAAGATCAACTCTGGATTGGTGCGGACATCCGGTTGTGTGGGCAGTAGTTGTTTGTTACGAACCAAAATAACCGCTGCGGCGACGTTTTGATGCATGACGAGGTCTCGATCTGGAATCTCCAGCGTGCGATCTGGAATAGAATCGAAATGAGAACCGGTAGGTTTAAATATGAAGGTGTTTCCCTGCTGATCTGGTGGGGATTGATAGTCTGAAATCGCTCTGACTTTGGGAAGCTCATCCGTGTAACCGGAGAGGGCGGTGATGGTGACCTCGCGGTTGTCTGTTTCCTGATGACTCACCGGGTCCAGATAGGGCTGTTCGTTGATCTCATACCGGAGTGCAGAAACGGGAGCAGCGTCCCAGGTATGGCAACTTTCTGCCCATTGTTCCCAGGCATTTGTCACGGCGGCGACCAACCCGGCAAAGCGCCTCCAGACCGTTTTGTCATTCATTAACGCGGGTGCGATTTCGTTGGCGTAAACCTCTGTAAATTTGGCCAGCGCTGAAAACAGGGCTTGCTGCTTCTTGTTGATGATGTTGTTGGATGTTGTCTCGTCTGACGATTCGCCTGCGCCATAGTACACGCGGCTCTCAATAGTGTCTTGCGCCACATCGATGTGTTCGTAAGTATAAACATAGTCCCATTTACGAAGGTTAGCCAGCCACTGCGCAATGGGTTGTGCCTCGTCGTTCTGCCGTTCGGCGCACTGTCTGACCAACGAGGGCGGCATGGGATAGGTGCGCAGCGGCACCGGGATGACGACTTGCCCCATTTTGTTCCGGTCCCTGTCGTTGAGGGTTTCCGGGAGAATAAAACTCAACCCGATAGGCGCTTGCTTCTGCCGGACATCCGGCACATATTCCAGACCCGTCGGTTGGAAGTACAGGTCTAATGCGGTTCCTTCAAATTTTTCCGGTGAGGGCGTGTCAAACATGAAATTCATCCACGTATCATCCTTTGTCAGTGAGAATTTGGTGGATGAGAGCGTGAAATTCTTCGTATGTTGACCGGATCGAGTCAGCATCGGTTTACCCGCCAGATATACGCTGCTGTTTTGCAGCTCGGCAGGACATGCTTCGACATCTACATCGTACTGCACAATGGTTTCGATAGCACAGCCTTCCGCTAAGTTTACCAGCAGATGTTCCCGTAAAACGCCGGCTGCATTATCCCGCCGGTCAGGATCATTGGTGTCGAGAACGCTAGTCACCTGGGCCGCAATGGCCTCGGCAAGACGTTTCTTGCACGCCATCATTTGGGAGAATGACTCTCTATCGATGACAAAGGCAGACGAGGGGGCCAGCATTGATTCGAGGGCGTTTAAGAAATTGCGCCCCCATACATTCAGGTCAACGGCTTCAAAGCGGCGCTCTTCGCCGTTAATTTCCACGATACCTGAGAGCAGGGTGTTCGCCAGCGGACGCACGGTGAAGAACCACGGTGGTTTGGACATCTCGCTTCGCCTTTCGACGGATGGAACGATGTCGTAGTCGATGCTGTTGGCGCTGAAATGGACCGCCCACAGGGATCCGGCCATCTCGTCCTGGTCCTGCTCTTCCTTGCCAACGGTGAGATATAAGCCGGGGAATGTTTTCTGGAAGTCACCAGCAAATGTGCGCAGCGCCGAACTGCCATTTGGCTCGGAAGTGGTCACGGCGGTATTACTGATGCTGGCCCTCACATTAGGTGTTAACCATGCTTCTGAGCGCTGGACCTCCGATACCTGTTGTCTGGCCCTGCCATCAACATATTCTGGAGCACGCACAATGGCGAACTGAGCGGTGACGACAAAAAGCGGATTGGCCGGATATTGAATTGAACCGTTGGTGTCCAGCCGAAGCGAGATGGTCAGGGGCGGTGGTTCGGGCAGCGCGGTGCGGGCTGCCATGTGGTTTTCTTTATCCTCAAGGTAGGTATAGATCTGGCGCACAAAATCCTTGATCTGCGGTTTCACTGAAGCGTCCAGATCGAACCAGGAGGCGTCTTTGACTACGACTGAGGTTGCCACTTCGAACTTGATGTCATCCTGACTGATCTGATAGTAGATTTGCCGGTAGGTGAGCCGATCAGCACGGGTCATATCCAATATCTTTTGCAATTCCTCTGGCGTGCTGCTGGCCGTAGTTTTATAGCGGCTGACATCGAAACTCAGCGTGATCTTCAGTGTTTGCGGCGCGGCACCAAACTCGTAGGTTTCTGACAGGGCGGACCACTCGTTGAGGCCGATCAGCCGATCCTGGTAGCGTATGGGCAGTAGGATATCCGGCGCATTTGCTGCCCCGTCGTACCAGCGGTTTCCAAAAATGTCCTGCCAGGCCAATTGGACAGGTAATGCGGCTGAGGGACTGATCCCCGCGTAGGGATTCAGCCCGCCTAACATACTCTGCGGCACAAGCTTGTAGTATGGAATAGTGCGTTCGTAAATCCACAGTTTGTCGTCTTTGGAAGTATCTGGATCGTCGCCCAATGGTCCGATGGGCATGCCCTCCGAGGTTTCGACAAGTTCTGACTCGGCTACACGGTAGCCCAACATCTGGTAGAGGTTGAGCAGTTCCTGATAATCGGAGTCTTTTTCGTCCATCAGAATATCCATCCGGGGACGTACCAGACGGAAGCCCACATAACCCGGCGGGATAGCCGAAACCGGGATTGTCCTGCTACTTCGCAGGTAAAGCACCGGCTTGCCAGCCGGTACACTGGACCGCCCAATCTTCAGCGCATTATGATACGGCTGTGCGGGTTTGCTGGTTTCGATCAGCAGAGTGATATGGCCGGTCAAACCATCGCTGAAAATCGTTTCTGGCAAGTTTTCGCATTTCAAGTGATAACCGCCGGTCGTCGTGATGCTGGCTTCACGTACAAGCCGCACAAACTGCGCCTTGTTTTCCAACGCTGCGTCACACCCTTCAGCCAACCCATCGGAAGTTATCGTCACCCTCGAAGCGCTGGTTTTCAGGATGGTTGGCGACTGAGCGTTCACCAGTTTGGATTCTTTTTCGGTGACGGACAAATACAAAAGGTCCAACGTATCGATAACGGATGGATCGCTCTCCAATTGTTCCAGCAGGCGGACATGTGCTTCGGTTGTCCCGATCAACTGGTAAATCGACGCAGACCCCGGTATTCGCCGCAGTTGGATGTCAACTTTGGTTACCCAGCCCGATGCTGGCGTTAAAAATTCCCTATTCTCAGAATCCCAGTCGATTTTCTCCAATGTTACATCTGCGTCTCGACGCAAATCGCGCTGGAGGGCGCTTGATAGATCGAAGACCCATAACGTGTCATTCCAAGCCGTGCAGGTGGTCAGGGTGTAATCTTTGGGTCGCTCGGTGAAGGAATCCAGAGGGAGTGCGGGGATATTCAGCCTGGACAGATCGCCTGCCTTCAAATCAGTGATCAGGGAGGCAGCGGCGCTCAAGGCGTATGTGCCATTTTCCACTGTGATCCAATCGTTGGGGACAGTATCTCTAAGCGTGACTGTGCCTGCTTCGGGCGGTAGTGTGAACTGTTGGCCGGTCAGCATGTAGAGCGGCGTGAAAACCGGGTTTTCAACAGGTGAATGTTGTATGGGCAAGCGCAAACCATGCAGCAAGAAACGTGACAGCATAGCGGCCAAATGATTGAACTGACCCTCCTGGGCAATTCGGGCGAGTAATTCAGGCAGTTTAATCGCATTGACAGACTGTTTTTCCATGCAGTCGACAGCATACTGCACTGCGGTACGGATCAACAGCGTGAAGTAGTCGAGAAAGATGAAACGGGCCACAGACATATCCGCAGCAACCGCGCTGGCGGTACCATTGCCGGCGGTGTCGCGGTCATAGGTCGCCTGTAACCGGGCGAAATATTGGCTCAAGAACTGCATCTGGTCAGAAGTGAGTATTTGGTCCTCAAAAATGACCTTGGTGTTATTGGGAAGCTCAAGCTGTAACGTGGGGATCATTGGGAATACGGTCATGCTGGTGGCAGACGACCCGGCGGTTGTGATCTTGAAGTTGAAGTTCTTTTTCAGAAACTCGCCGAGATTGACTAAATCAAAGGGGTGCTGCGGGTCTTCATCTTTTTTGAGGATGGCGTTGTAGAGATTTTCCAGATCACTTTTGCGGACTTCGACGATCAGATCACGGTTTTCTGTCGCCCTGGTGTAACTGGCGGGTGGTTTCAGGTAGGCATAGATGGCCCAGGTCAATAACGCCTCAGCTAACTTGTCAAAGCCGGTTTCAGGTTGGGTCGCATTTTGCGATGCTGCTTCGGATACATAATCTTCGTGTTCGAGGACACCCTCAGCTTTGAGCGCATTCTGGATAAACAGCAGTGCAATGCCCCACATGCCGTTTGCCGTCCGTGTGAACGCTGGCTGGAAAACCAGAGTCAGATCGGGTTTTGCCTGATACACTTGCACAGGTTCCCAGACCAGCGGGGTTGGCACCGTCGCAGCGCTGAGGTACAGGGTGTCAACTAAGCGGCCCTCAAGTTCTTCTGGAATGCCTCCTCCGCCCGCCAACCAAGGGGCCGGTCCACTTTCGGCAGCGGGAATAGTAAAGGATTGGCGGACCGTCAGTGAGAACGAGAACCTGATGCGGATAAACACGATTTTGATGGACGCGCGGACCGATACATAGGCTTCAAATTCAATTTTGAAGGGTTGGTAGGCTTCGACCTCAAAGCGGATGGTGGTGCGGAGTATGATCTCCACATCCACGCGAATGACTTTAAAATCGACTGCTCCATAGAGACGCGCCAACAGGATGGCACAGCCCTGAATTTTGTAATACAACACGAGGCCGTCTTCAGATGGTGGGGACTGGGGATTGAACTGGGCGATCACCCCTTGCAGTATGCCTTGCAGCGTGATTTCAATTTCGGCGCGCAGCGGCCCTTTGTTAAAACTTTTACCCAACCCGAACTTGGCACCCACTCCAAATTCGATGACCGGGTTGAAATTTCCAGACACCGCAGGCGTCGGAACACTGGTCGCAGTGGAAGCACTCAGTTTATTGAAGTAAAAACCGCCCGCGCCGGTGAAGGGTAACATCTGGATAGCAAATGAACGGGAAAAATTGGCATTCCAGGGAAATCCAACATCGAGCTTGAAATCACCGTTGGTAAAAATATCAACCACGATGATCGGCAGCGTAACCGATCCCCAACCGAACTCAATCTGGCGATATTCATCCGGCAGCACTAACTCGGTATGGTAAACGCCAATGCTGTCCGTGACACGACGGTATAGAATCTCGAACTTCAGCCCCGCGAAACTCTTTGCTTTTTTGCCATTTAGCTCGATCCGCATTCCATATAACACAGGATCGTTGAAGATCATGCTGATCAGCACCGTATTCAGCACGCTGAATTTGGCTCCCAACAACCAGCCACAGCTGCGATCAAATTTCAGGAGCGACGGCAGCACGCTGGCCTCTTCTGACTCGTCTGCGGATGTGAGCGCCGTCTCCAGGGCGCTCATCACACCGGGGATAGTCGTCAGGTCGTACTTTTTAATCGCATCGGCATCTTGATTAATGACCACATGGTGACCTAATCCCATGTAATCCAGTTGGAAAGGGGGCGCTTTGGTGGGGGAAGTTTGCGGCGGGTGCTGTTTCAGCACATCCCATTCTTGCTCAACCGGACAGCTAAATGCTGTACCATTAATTCGCATGCGTACCTGACGCCGCCGGACTTTGCCACTCAGCGGTTGACTATATATCAGACGGAAGGTGTCCAGTTCGAAAATATTTTTATACCTGATACCCCCCTCGATTGTAAGAACCAATGTGCGTGATAGGATGCCATTTTTATCTGATGATTTTGAGAGTGTGACGGTGATGGGCTTTTGCAACAGCTTGATTTCATTGAGCATATCCCAGGGGGCATCAAGCTTAAATTCGCCTTCACCCGGTTGAACCAGATTAACCATGCCGGTCAGAATGGAGCCGAGCGATAGATTGTCAAACGTGCCCTTGAATTCCAAGGTCGAGCCGTTCGGCTTACTGGCGTATTGAGTGGAAAAATGGGCATCACCCACGTCCAGCCGGGCTTCTAACACCCCGTTCTGCTGCACAACTTTGCCATGCGCATCCTGTTCGCTGTGCTTCACGTAGTACACGCCCAATTGAAGGCTGTCCAGGAATTTGATGCCACCGGTTTCCAAGACGCCACCGACGCGAAGATCAGTGGACAGTTGGCCGTTTTTTTTCGTGCGCGTGAGATCGATCAGAGCTGTCAGGTTGAGATCAATTTCCCCTAACAACGTAATGCCTGTATTCCACTCGACCTGGGCCTGGAAGTGTGCGATTTCGGTACCTGCCTGGTGGTGTTTCACCTCAAATTGGAGCATCGAGAGTTCGATGTTCAGCCCAAATTCGCTCAGCCCGGATGCAATCGCCTCACTGCCGGATACCTTTTGGACCAGCGACGGTAGGGTAAAGGGGGTGTTTTCGTTTCGGAGTAGGGTTCCGCTGTAATTCCAGTCCTGCTGGCCTATTGGACGTTCGATAAACAGGTCAAAGTGCTGATCAAAAAGTGTCACCCCGCTTTTGAACTCAAAGCCGGTCTTCCCTGCCTTGCACTGGATGATACAGGTTAGCGCGTCGAGGCGGAGTTCGCCTAACGGATCTAATATAAAGCCGAGCGCAGGCTCAAAACCAGCCGTGAGCGTGGCGGTCTTCAGGCGCGGATTGGCTTTGAGATCCAGCGTTGTGATCTCGAAATTTTCTGTTCCAATGGGGGTGGAAATATCGGTTACTACGCCAGCCAATAAGTCGGGCACCTTGATCGTTTCGTCATCGGCAAGCTTGACTTCGAAATCGTAATCTGGATAACTACCGTTAAGTGACAGCGTTCTGGCCCCAATCTTAACCTCACCTTCGACGGTTACGCTGATGGGATGCTTGTCGTCATCTGCTTTGGCGATAGTGATGTCCATATTTTTGATAGCAAGCAAGTTTTCCCCTAGACCGAGCCAATCCTGACTTCCGTCTTCTTCTCCGGCGTAAAGCTCGACGCTGTAATCGTCAATTTCATATTTATCCTGTTCGCGCTGAACCGTGAATTCAATGCTCTTCAGGCCAAACTGGGTGACGCCTTCCAGGTTCGCCGGTAACATATCCGCCATGTCGCCAGTTCCGGTCAGGTCGGCCAGTGCGCCCAGGTTTTTTAGCGTCAGATTCTCGCATTCAGCGCTGAACTTCAGCGTGCTGCCTTTTTTACCAGTCTCATCCGGCGAGCTTTTTTCGTTTTCACCATTTAGCGATTTTTTCTCATCCTCTTTTTCTGGCGGATTGATTTCGGCTTTGAGGTTGAGTGTCATGTCGTCGCCCAAGGTTACTGTCCCACTCAGGGTCATCGCTGCGGCGTAGGTTGAGGGTTCGCTGGGAGAGGCGTTTAGCGAGATATTCAGCTTGTTGAGTGTCAGTGGGCCAAGTTGTGCATCGCCCTCTAATGACGCCATCAGTGAGAAAGACCGGACTGTATCCGCACTGCCGGAAATAGAACCCCCGATGGTAGCTTCTTTGACACCGACTAAATCCTTAACAGATTGCAGTGATTCACCAAGTATCAGTCCAGCGACAAAGTTCAACCCGCGCACGACTGAAGTCTCGCCTATCTCATAGTCGTAGGTGGAGAGAATGAACTTCGGTTCGCTGATTTCGAGTGAATCCAGCGGTGTTTCTTGCAGTTCGGTGAAACTGTCTCCCAGGGACCAGTCGCGTGCCATCGGCGCTTCCAGGCGCATCTCGATCTGGTCGTTGACTGACTCGAATTCCACTGTCACGCGCACGTTCAACTTCAGGATGGATGCCTGGCCTGTGACCAGGAGAATGTCCCGCGTGCTCCGGTTGACGTTGAAAGCGCTGAGTTCCAGCCCGTCACGACATAGCGTCTCCAGTACTTCATTCAAGTTGTCAAGCCCTGTAGTCGCGTTGTTGAGCACCAGAGTGGGTGATGAAACTTTGCGCAACTGCTCTTCCAGTGTAAGCAGATCGGTCATTGTGGTTTCTCCTCGCCTCCGGCGGCCTACTTCGTTGTGGCATAGGCGGCATACCAACCGAGTGTCTTCGTATCGGAAGCACCTGCATCTGGATCGCCGAAGACGATGATTTCGGTCTGGGCGTTCGGTGGAAAAGACAACATCAGGCACTTCAACATGATATTTCGAAGCTTAAGCTGGTAGGCGTTGTGGTCATTTTTGTACAACACGGCAGATTCAAATGTGATCTTCAGCACACCTTGAATCGTGAATTCGCTTTTTCCGCCACTTGAACCAGGCAGTTTTAGACCCACAGCTATTTTGTTTTTATAAGGATTCCAGGCCGCAATCAGGCCGAAAACCAGCCCGGACTGTCCGGCTAACGCGCCAACACTGCCTAATTCCAGATTGAAGGCCAAACCATACCAGGGATCGCCCGACTCTAATTCAAATTTTCCCAAAGGTGTTGTAACCAGCATGTACCCCTGGCTTGTGAGCGTTGACCTATTATCGGAGCACAATATCTTGTCTGCCCTGAGTGGAAACTGGTTGTATAGGCTGTCTGATCGAGCACGGCTGTGCTTCAGGTCGAAGGTAAGAAAGCGCGGGTCAAAGGTGAGTTTAGGGATAATGCTTCCTGGCTCGTAATTCACGCTCAGTGCCAGATTAGCGAAGCTCAGCGGGGTTTCTATCCCGCTGCTGTCCTTCGGCTCACCAAACGACAGCACATCAAACGCCGCTTGGCAGCGAAAGTTGAGACGGCCCCAGAATAAAAAGCGTCCGGCGGGTGGTTTGCCTGCCGGGGCAGGGTCTGAGGTAAAGGCGGCTTTGATGATCGTAACATCTTCGAGCACGCCGGTTTCCGATAATTTGAAGCGATTATTGCCCTGGAAGCTGAACGTGTAAGCGGTATGACCATCGTGTTTTTCGGCGCGACCCGTCAAGTAGATCAGGTTCGATGCGGGCAGTTCATTCGATTTTTGGATGAGGGTGGCGGTTTCGCCAAACAACTCATCCATCCTGACGACGAGTTCGGCAGAGAAGTCTTTGATCATAGAATTTTCGAACAGCACCCGCAATTTCGTCACCTGGAAATCGTAACAGTCGCTGTCCGTGCGTGCCTGATATTTTTTTTGGTAGTCGATCAGCGCAAAGAGTGACGAGGATTGGGGTATCAGGGCGGTGCCTTCCACAGTTACCGGCGTAACCTGGATGCCAACACACCGCGCAAAAAACCTTTTTTCATCAATCCCCCCGGCCAGTGCTTTAAGTTCATCCGGCAGATTGTCGGGGAGAACGGCCACATTCAGCGCAATGATACCTGTCCATGCCCTTCTTTCTTTTTCGTTTGACATGCCAAAGATATCTTTGAGATCGTCATACAGTGGGTCGGTTTCATTTTTAAGCTGTTCGACAAACTGCACCAGTTTGCGCCGCACCTGGGACGCCTTTTTCCCGTTGAAGTGGTCAGCAAAAGCCCAATTTTCGGTATCCTGGATCAAGTCGATAAGCGCTTGGGGATGATATTTAAAAATCAAGACGGTGCCATTCCGGGTCCATTTTTCGGGGTCCAGATCGAATGTCCAGCCACTCATCAGAAGTTGGGTATAGTTCCCAAATTCCAATACTTTTGGATCACCGGGATCGGAGATTACCAGGAACAGTGGACTGGATTGCAGCGCGGTACGCAGTTCGGTTCCCCATTCGATCCGGTTCAGGGTAATTTCCTGGTTGGCTTCCTGTATTGTCCCGCTCGAATTGACCGCGAGCAGCAGCTTATTTAACATTTTGTAATCACCGGAGAAGGTCGCCAGCAATCCCTGCGGAGTGGTGCCGGTTATCAGGGAGGGGTCAGATTGCGTTATAGCCTGGTTGTGCTGGTGGACGACCTGACGCCGTTTCCGGCGAACCGCCAGCTCTTGCTCGACGGCGGTGGTGATGTCGGTCAGCCCGGCATAGGGAAACAGCGGCAACGGCAAATCATCGGGCAGGATGCCAGCCGGTACTTCAAGATATTTCAAAAAGTGGCTTTGGTCAGGATGATGGTACAACACGGCATCATCAGGTTGGGCATAATAGTAAAATGAACCGTTGGGTTTTGTTCCTGCGAGAGAACACCATGCTGTCTTGGGCGGATTCCGCATCTGTTCGGAAAAAGCCGCGTCACAACCGGGGATAAACCGCATCAAACAATTGCTAAGCTCGCTCCGTTCGGGCTTGATGTATTCCAGTCCTGCCAGCCCGCACATGAGACCATAATTGCCTTCCGGCATGGTAACCGCAAAATCGCCAGCAGGCACAAGGTACAACGGGGCGCTGCGGGCAGGATGACTATGCGGCGCAGCCTCAAACACGAAGCGGCTGTTCGCGGTAGGTGTCAGATAAACGGTGTGACCTAAATTGGTCAGATAGCAGGTCGGTATTTGCTGCGTCAGATCGGTAAAAAGCCACGCGCATTTTTCGCTGTGCAGGTTCAGGGGATCGATCACAGCTTCAATGTCTAATGTAAGGTTGGGTGGGGTACTGAGATCGAACACGGGAAACCGGATCGAGTCGAGGAAATCAGCGCCGGACTTGGGCCACCGGAAAGCTGGATCGGTGGGGGGATAGAATAACCGCAAACCGACATCCAACATTTCCAATGCATCCTGATCAAGCATAACGTTCATGCAGAGGCAGCCTGCATTCTGGTTACGCAGAGGCAGCCGGATGGGGCCTGTGATCACGTTAAGACGCGCCATGCCGTAGTTTGCTATCCACTGCATATGCTCCGGCTCTTGGGGCGTGATAATGACTGTGTCGTTATCCAGCGTGATCGCACAGTTTTTGCCAATCAACAAGGCCAAATTGCCAAAATCGAATACGGTAACGCGGCTGGTACGCCATACGCCCCCATCCCAATAACCCGGCAGAGTCTGGCCGCATACATTGGTCGAGTTGTTAAACCAGACAAACCGAGCATCCTGATAAGCACGGGCGGCAAGGTGAAAGCGGGCAGCAGTGACAAGATTCT
Source organism: Aggregatilineaceae bacterium (assembly GCA_036260665.1). Taxonomy (GTDB): domain Bacteria; phylum Chloroflexota; class Anaerolineae; order Aggregatilineales; family Aggregatilineaceae; genus DATAMF01. Next base: position 26,121 of record DATAMF010000028.1, read on the forward strand.
GCTCGGCTTGCGCTTCATCAGCGACAGGCTCGGACAGCAGCAGAAAGCGCCCCTCTTCGGCCAGTGCGGTGTCAAGGCCAGAAGGCGGGTTCGATTGCTTGGTGGTGGTCAGAAAAGCAATACGTCGATCACTTTCATTGATATAAAAGAGGTGTGGATCATTATTTGATCTGGTGAACAACGTCATCCTCCATCACGATACCTAGAGCAGGACGACAATCGAGACAGGAAATACAGCGTTCATAAACGGGGTGGCGGACTAAATTGTGACTATATCCCCCGTTACCAACGGTATGAAATCCGCATAGTCTGCAATTTTAACTGACTTGTAACCAGGGTTGGTGGGATTGTCTGTCCAGAGGCGTTCGAATTTTTCAATTTTCTGCGTCAAAATATAGGGATTACGACTATTGATGGTGTAATTAAGCAGATGCCCAAGCGTGACACCCAGCGGTTGAATCACGTCCAAGTTATAGCTGGACGTATATGTCCCTGCCCCCTGGTGGCGTATGCTCATGCAAAATTCGGCAGTCACCGAAACACAACCACGCAAGACTATACAGATCACTTGATCGGGTACTTCTTCCATAGATCCCATAGCGATTTCTTGAGTGACCCTATTCATGATTTCCAGATTATCGGTACCAACCAGGAGCATGTTCTGATCCAGTTCCATACTAAGTTCAGAGGATAACTGCGCCGGGTAAATAATGCGGTAGTGATGCCGGGGTTGTACGGTCCTAAGATCGACAGGGCTGGCTATCCGAGGGGAAGTTGGAAAGCGGAGGAGATTGGCCAGGGGGTTGAAGGTCAGACACTGCGCCCCGTTTTCACAATTGATGTGGCTTATATCATAATAAGACTGCCCGGCGCTCACAAACTCGTTAAACAGCGAACCTGGCGCAACAAACTGTTTGACCGCCATGTCCAGACATAAGCGCATTCCCGGCAGCAAGTCGATATAAGCCGGGCTATCTGAGCCGAATCCAGCGTTAACCCCCTGCATGAAGTAGAGTGAGTCGGCCAGGAGGGTGGGCAACATTTCGGCAATCCGACGCCGGAACTGTCGTGTAGCTCCGGGGCGCAGTAGGGCATCTTCAGTTTCCAGATGCTCGATCTGGGTACAGAAAGCGGCGAAGTTGGCACGAAGTCTGGCACGCGCGTCAGTCCCATTCCCCCAAACGTTGGCAGATTTAATTGTGATCACTGCATTAGCAGCCATTTGGGCAAGCATGAAATCGTCATTGGAGGGCAGGTTTCCGGTTTTTTCAGAAAAGAAGACGTTTTTTATGGTCATTTTGATTGGGTCACGTACTTTGGTTGTTGTTGGCAGAGGAGGCAGCAGCAGCAACGTTTCTGGGGTGGCTTGCGATTTTGAGTCTTCGGGCCAAGGAACAACCTGATAAAAGTTGGGATTGAATACAATGGCGCACATGCGCGGTCTCCCATAGACTAATTTTCGGCTGGACTAACAGATAAAAACAAACAACGAAGTGTACTGGAAATATAGTTGAGTGGTGAGGCGCGATTGATAGGGACTAGATACAATCACTGCCGAGTCTTAAATCACGGCTGGATTGGAAGGGTGATTATCAAAGTGGTCTAAACAGAAAATCACACCATTATAAAATGGAAATATTACTATTATTAAACTTTTTACTTATATTTTATAATTTAAACTAACCAAATCGCCATATTAATTATATTGAAATTAATAGATATGATGAAAGCCTCTTATGTAAACATATTATACAGTATATGATAATCGAATCGAAGATGCAAGTGAATTTTGGGCGTATGGTTCAAAAATTAATCTTCGGGTGAAATGGTCATCAGGCAGCCTCCCGGTAGTAGTCACGAATGATGCCTCCGAGCACTTTTCGATAGCGGATCGGCGCCGTGGTTGACCCAGGCTCCAGTCCGAGCGGGCTATCCTGATCAATCCCCTGATGAGGCCGGCGTGTGTTGTAATAAACAAGATACTCGGTCAGGACTCGACGCAGATGGCGTTCGTTGAGGATGATCAGCTTGTCCAGACATTCTTCGCGGACGGATCGCACCCAGCGCTCGGCTATGGCATTGGGTGCTTCAAACGGGAGGTTGACGATCTCAATCCCTTCCGCCTCAAATAGGGCGTCGAACAAGCCTGTGAACTTCGTATCATGGTCATGGATCAAATAACGCATCGGTACATCCCGCTCCTCCAGCTCCCAGGTTAGGTGTCGAGTTTGTTGGCTGACCCAGGCGGAATCAGGATGAGCCGTACAACCTGCCAGGTAGACCCGTCGGGTGGCATGTTCGATAAAAAAGAGGACATACAGCGTTTGCAACGTGAGGGATTCGACCGTCAGAAAATCGCAGGCCAGGAACTGCTCTTTGTAATGATTGAGAAACGTGCGCCAGGAACTGCCCGCCCGTGACCGTTCCGGTGCGGGGGGAATGCCATGCTGTTGGAGGACGGTACGAATCGTGGTTGGACTCACGGGGAAGCCCAGTTTGCGCAGTTCACCTTTCAGTTTGTCGTAGCCCAGTCCGGGATTGTCCCGCGCCACGCGGAGAATCCACTGCTCCAGTTCGGCATCAATCGGCGGGCGTCCCGACCGCTCCTTCTGCTTGAATGTCCACTGGCGTCGCACGATTTCACGATGCCAGTTAATGATGGTCGCTGGCTTGAACAACCGCACGCTGTCCTCCAGTGTCTGGCGTGAATGGCTCGCTTTCTGTTTCAACCGCAACACTAAGGCCACCAGCGGTACTTTCTGCCAGCGCGGAATCTGCGGCCCTCGCTCTTGTTTTCGTTCGACGATCCGCAGCTGCTGGCGCAGCATCAGGATTTCTAAATCCTTCTCATCATCTGTCATGCGGCTCACCGCCAATGCATCCAACAGAAATTCCCAGACCAACAAAATCACGCGAAAGACCATCTTCCCGCTTGCCTTTCCTGTTTCAGACCAAAACAAAACCTGGCAAGCTTACCGTTTTTTTCCAATCACTGTTGTTTAGGGAAGTTTGTTTCTTCGCTCAAATTAATTTTTGAACCATACGGGGGAAAATCAGCGGCGGATGCGTTAAATGACCCCCACACCTAACTCTGGGGTCTTTAATAATTACCTACTCCAAGATGTGTACTAAGCGAAATCCGATGTAAGGATTTGAATCCGTAGGCAGAGTCCAGGTACGATAGTCAGATCGCAAATATTGTTCATTCTGGGTATTCCACGCCCCCCCCTTCACGATGCGTGCTTGCTTACCTGTCAGGTTGCAAATCTCTGAATCATACTGTGTAACACACCACTCCCACACATTTCCACTCATGTCCCACACCCCATCCTGACTTCGCCCTAGCTTATGAAGCATAACAGGGGTTGTGGTCCTAGCGAGTGCTTTGACACTTGAATTGCAGTATCGCCACTCAAAATTGTGTCCCCAAGGATAGGGGCGATTATCGCTGCCCTCTGCGGCGCGACGCCATTGGTATTCTGTAGGCAGAATGACTTTGATCCCAAGTTTATGGCTCAACCAGTGGCAATACGCCACAGCATCATACCAACTGATATTAGTCCTTGGTAAATCATCTCCAGTATACAGAGTCGCGTCAGGGATAAAGTGCTTAATTCGCCAGTGTTTGGCTGCTTCAGAATATCCCCACCAGGCAATATCGACATATCCATCTGTCGCATCCCAAAATAACTGGTACTGTGCATTAGTTACTGGATATTGTGCTATCTTAAATGCTGGCACTTCTTTTATAACTCCTTTCATATAATTAGTCCGCGAGACTGTCACAGTACCAGAAGGAATGGGAATCCAAGCAAATGGAGCAGGTAGCAGGTTTGAAGGGGTAATCCTTGGTGCATCGCTCAACCACTGGTTAATA
>DATAMF010000030.1:0-19630 GCA_036260665.1 Aggregatilineaceae bacterium
TTGGGTGGTACGCGGCTTTACGATGTCGGGACTGAAGGGATAGTATATTGTGCCCTTCTTCAGGTGAGGAAGGGCACAACCTTTGTTTGCTATTCGCCCCGCAGAACAACCAGCGGGGGAACACGCGTAGGACGCCACGCAACCCACAAGACACTGACCAGTGCGAACCCGGTACACACGGCGATAACCGCCAGCCCGGTCACAAAATCGAGGGAAAGTACCACATCAGGCTGTGCTTCGCGCACAATACGAAAAGCTACTTTGACCGCTAAGGTTCCCAATACCCCGGCCAGCACACCCAATTGACTGTGTTCCAGCACCAGGGTGAGTAGAACATGGCGGCTGGTGTAACCCACCGTCTTCATCACGCCGATTTCGTGGCGGCGTTCGATCACCGACAGCCCAACCGCATTTGAGATCAAGACGGCTCCGGCAACCAGGGCAAAACCTGCTACCGTGATCACAAATGCGAACAGGCTGAACAACATTCCCTGAATGACTTCGCGGAGGTCGCTGGCGCTGATCACCATCGCGGACGGAAAGACATTGCTTAGGGTGTTGGACACTGCTTTTAGCTGGTCCACGTCGATTTCGCCTTCGAAGAGCGCGGTTGATTGGGTAGAGCCGAGCGCATCCAGTACGCTTTTATCGACTATGACACTTCGCTGCGTCATGGTCATGGATTGACTGTTATCGTGCTGGAAAAAGCCCGCGAGGGTTAGTTCCTGCACATCGCCGGAGACGCCACGCAGCCGGAGAGTTATACCAGGCTGCAAGCCGCCGTACAAATCTTTGAGGGCATCCGGTAGATAGGCATTTTGGAGACTGCCGCCCCAACTTGCACCGAACAAATCCAGCCCCCATGCCGGTTCAGCATACTGCCGCCCTTCGAGCCAGGTGATTTCAAGGGGCTGCCATTCGTTATTAATCAGGACATCTATGGCTGGGAGTTCGGCAATATAACGGACATACAAGGATTTTACACCCTGCAACGTGGCGATCTTAGCCTGGATTACAGCAACCTGATCGGCCTGGGCATAGATGCCGAGATTCGTGCCTTCCAATGAGGCTAGATGTTCATCCATTTCCTCTTGCGCGGCGATCATGGTAGCCGCTGCAATACTGATGGCAACCACTCCGATAAACAGGGCGATCAGCGCGAAAACCAAACTCATCTTCTGCCGTTTGAGATTATTACGCGCCAGTTTGAGCATACCCGACATAGGGAGCCGAGTCACGAGCCACAGGGCGCTGCCCATGATCAGTCCCAGTATTACGAAACCAACCAATGCCAGCAGGATCACGCCGATGCCTTGCGCGACAGATCCCAGGATAAAGATGCTGACCACACCAAAGGGAATAACCAGTACCGCGTAAACCCCAATCGCGGCCAGCCATTGGTGCCATGACTTGGATGTTTCGAAATGGCGCAGCATGGCCGCCGGACGGACCGCACTGGCCCGCAGAATGGCATAAAAGCCAAAAATGAGAGACGTTGCGATGCCTGCCAGCGCGCCGCTGATCAGCACTTGAGGTTCGACGCGCCATTCCAACAGGAAAATTCCGGTGCGTTCCATGCTGCGGGCTAGCGGATGCCCCACCAACAGCGCCGCGCCGGTTCCGATCAGACTGCCTACCGCGCCGATGAGGGCCGTTTCAATGCCGAACATCAGCATAAGATGCCAGCGGCGATAGCCCATCGTTTTGAGGATAGCGACTTCCGTGCTGCGCCGGGCTAACACAACCTGCATCGTATTGGCTACGCCGATGCCCCCAACGAGCAGGGCCAGAATACCGGCTCCTTTTAGCCCAAAGTTGAAGACAATACGGACCTTTTTCTCGCCCGCGCTAAAATCATCCGCCGCCATGACATCCCAACCGCTGGCGGATAGCGTATCGGCTATCGTTTGTTGATTGCCATTCACGATCAGTTCTGCGCCTGTGATTGCTTGCTGGTTATTGGCTAACAGACGGGCTGTTTCCAGGCTGTAATAAGTGCTCTTTGCCATATGGCTGGGAGACATTTCGATCACACCGCCAATGATAAGTCGCTGCGGTGCGCCGCCCATGCCGTCGGTGACAACAACTGGATCACCTACCTTTAAGCTCATGTCATCCGCCAGATCGCGCGTAATCGCAATCGTTTTAGATGGCCGGATCGTCTCAGCGAGTGTGGCATTGTGCGGTTCGCGGATTTGGAAACTCCCCAACAAAGGGAAAACTTCCGGGTCCACGCCCTGCGCATACATCGTGATTCCGGTTTTGGTGTCGCCTTCGCGCTTGATCAGCATGGCATAAGTGCGCGAGATCAGCGTATACGTTTCGATCTGCCCATTGGCGCGCAGGGTATCAAGCTGAGCGATGTCGGCTTCCGTCAGATATTCATCGTTGATCTGTTCAATGTGCAGATCGCCGCCGCGTTTAATCCGCTGATCCTCAAGCAGCGCCTCGGCAATCATCGTATTCAATAGCTGCATCGTGACCAGAGCCATCACACCGAAGGCTACCGAGACGATGATCAGGATCGTGTGCTGTCCCTGGCGGCGCAAAAGCCGCGCTGTATACGTGAGATAGAATCCCATATCAGGCCCCTTCTACCAGACGTGCTGGTTCACGCCATATTTGTTGTCCATTGGATGGTGTGGCTAACCGTCCATCCACCAGATGCAGAACATGATCTGCCCGCGCGGCGACTTGTTGATCGTGTGTTGCTACAACCAGCGTGATTCCCAATTCGGCGCGCAGTTGGGTGAACAGATCGAGTACTTGAGCGCCCATCTGGGTATCCAGGTTGCCTGTCGGCTCATCTGCTAAGACCAGAGATGGATTAGTTACAAGGGCACGCGCAATCGCCACGCGCTGCTGTTGGCCGCCTGAAAGCTGGTGCGGACGGTGACGCAGACGATCTTCCAGCCCCACCCGCTCTAACATAGCACAGGCACGCTGCCGGATATGGCGTTTGTCGCGGTGAACATACAGCGGCATCTCCACATTTTCGAGCGCGGTCAGCGTGGGAATCAGGTTAAACGATTGGAAAATAACACCGACTTTTTCGTTGCGGAAACGAGCCAGCGCCGCTTCGCGCATCGCTGTAATATCAATGTCGTCAATCAACAGCTTGCCACTGTTGACTGTATCGATCCCCGCGAGAATACCCAACAGCGTCGATTTTCCCGATCCTGAAGGGCCAGTAAGCGCGATCCAACTCCCGCGCATGATTTTGAAGGAAATACCCTTCAGGATGTGAATTTGCTCACCGCCCAGCGGCAGAGAACGGGTAATGTTTTCAGCTTCGACTGCATATTCCATGCCAGACACTCCTCTTTGTATAAGGCTTCTCTAGCATAGGATGAGGATGTCGCACGCCTATCGTGGAGATGTCGCAAGATTGTCGCAGATGTTCAGGCACGGGGAAGAAATATGAAAAATATGCTGCCCTGCCCCGGTGTGCTGGTTACATCAACACGACCTCCCATTGCTTCGGTGAGTTCTTTGACCAGCGCTAATCCTAACCCGGTCCGGCCCTGGTCATAGCTGCCCGCTGAGTCAACGCGGTAAAACCGTTCCCAGATATGCGGCAGGTGTTCCGGCGCGATACCTTCGCCGGTATCCTGGACTTGCATAACCACCTGATCGCCATTTTCAGCCGCTGTGACAGCGATAATGCCGCCGGGGGGCGTGTGGCGGGCACTGTTGCGCAGCAGGTTGTGCAAAATCTGTTCTAGGCGCATTTCATCCACGAGGACACGCGGAAGCAGAGCGGGAAGATCGATTACCAGTTCGACTTTGGCGGTTTGCCACAAGACCGGAGCCACCGCCGCCACTGCGCGCCGGATCATCCCCTGAAGTTCGATGGGCTGGCAGGCAAGTGTCAATTCTCCGACTTCGGCACGTGACAGCGCAAACAGATCGTCCAACAAACGCTGAAGCTGTTTAGTTTCACTTTCCATCGTCTCAAAGTCGCGTTTTAATTCCTCTGGTAACTCATTTTGCCAGTGAGATTGAGTCGACTCCAGATAACTGTACAACACCGCAACCGGAGTCCGTAGTTCGTGGGAGACGCTGGCGATCAGTTCGCGCCGGTTCCGCAGCAGTTTTTCAACATGATCGCGCTCGGTTTGTACATCGTGGATCGCGCGTTCCAGGTCCTGGGCCATTGCATTGAAGCCGGCTTGCAGTGCGGCGACCTCATCTTCGCCCTGGACCAGCACACGCGCGCTGTAATCGCCCTGGCGCAGCCGGGTAGTGGCACCGGTGAGTGGGCGCAAACGCCGCGTTGTATGGCGGGCAGCAATATAGGATAGGGCCAATGCGGGGGGAAGCACGATCAGCAGCAAGATTACTGTGAGGAATCCCATAATGATCACTAGTGGGATGAGAGTAAGTGTGATCGAAAAAATCAGGTCCAAGTCTTTGCCAGAGGAAAGTTGATACGATAGGGTATTAATCGTGGTGATCGCCGCAAATAGAAATAAACCAAGCACGACCAACATGAGATGGGAGTGAGTCAACGCCCAGATCAAATGCCGCCGCCGGAGCCGTGCCCAAAACTGCCAGAACAGCATAAAACCGCGCGATACGATCACGGCAATAATACCAGATATAAACATGGTCGTGGCGGCTGGTGGTCCGGGCAGAGTCGGGATGACGGTGCTTGAAGGCCATGCTTCTCCTTGAATAACCATTGCTAGCAAGTCTAGGATCGATCCAGTAATCGCTAGCAAGCCGGGTTCGTTGATCATGCGATCTATCCCCGGCAGCAGTTTCGTCCCAACCTCCCAGATCAACCCGCCTGCGACGATTGCGGGGAACAGTCCAACGCCCAATTCGAAGCCGATGAACTGCCAGATGTTTCCGCGTGCTTTGCGCAGCCGGATGGCATACCATGATATGGTGGTCAGCAGCGCTACAAATAGCGAATCTTGGCGTTCACCGGCTGTAATGTGGTGGCGCGCGATCCAGGTGAACACCAGCAGGATCAGGCCGATGATCAGCCCTTCGATCCAGGCTTGCAGTGGAGCGGTTGTCAGCCAGTGCAGCCGCCTTAATCGATGCGCCACCGGTAGCCTACTCCCCAAACCGTTTCAATTGCATTGCCCAAATCGTCCAGTTTTTTGCGCAGGCGCAGCACCGCATTATCGACGGAACGATCCCCGCTCATATACGGCTCTTTCCAAACCGTATCAAGCAGATAGGCCCGGCTGAAAGCGCGGCCCGGATTCCGCAGCAGCAAATGCAGCAGATCAAATTCGGTTGGGCTGAGATCAATGAGACTGCCATGCAGGGTGGCGCAGTGGGCTTCCGGTTCCAGCGTGAGCGCCTGGTAAGTCAGCACCGTTGATTCGGGGTGAAAATCGGCTTGCAGTGTTTGCTGGATCAATTCGACCCGGCGCAGCATCGCATGGACGCGGGCCAGCAGTTCGCGCATACTGAATGGTTTGGTCAGATAATCGTCTGCGCCAACTTCCAGCCCAACAACCCGATCAATTTCTTCACTGCGCGCGGTCAGCATAAGAATTGGGGTAGCAGCATGTTGGCGAATCTGATGCAGCACGTCTAACCCATCGCACTTGGGCAGCATCCAATCCAAAATAACCAGATTAGGGCGTTGATTTTCATACATCTCAAGTCCAAGCTGACCATCGGCAGCATGGAACGCTTCATAACCTACGGTTTCAAGCTCACGCAGAATCACTTGTGCCAAGCTGATTTCATCTTCCACGAGCAATATTTTAGCCATTACAACCCCTTCCACTACGGCGTATGTCAAGTGTGCCTAAACTTTTTGATAAAGGCAAGAGAGAAAGGAGCCATGAGATGGGCAAAAAACTCTTACTTCCTATGGTCGTGATGATCGAAAACTACCGGATAGGTTTGTTATGGACACTGTTTATGTTGAATCCGGAAATCACAGTGATGTTCCATAAGATAGGGTTGGAATAATCCAGAGGAATTGTAGGAAATAATATCAGCGACAACCCAGCCAGCATTCGAAGTTGTCGCTGAAAAAGTTTTAGCAGTTGACATTACGCAATACAAGCATGAATTGGGCGAACAATGTGCTTGAGCGCCTTGTCTGAACACTGTGTAACTCCAGTTAGTAATCTTCCGTGGAGCCGGTTAGTCCCGTCATGAGCGTTCGCTGTAAAGCCAGTAACACGATAAGCGGCGGCACCACAGCAATCACAGTACCCGCCATCAGTACGCCCCAATCAATCACAGCATCTGTCGCAACCAGAAGCTTGATGCCGACTTGAATCTGACGGGTATGATCCGAGTTGGCGACAATCAGCGGCCACAAATATTGATTCCACATATAGATAAATTCGATTAGAAACAGCGCACCGATGTTCGTTCTGGAAATCGGAATCAGGATGCTAAACAAAAAGCGGAGCGGACCAGCCCCATCGACCCGCGCAGCATCGGCCAGATCAGTGGGTACTGTTCGGAAGAACTGCTGGAACAAGAGGAGGCCTGTTGCGCTGGCGAAAAATGGGATGGTTAATCCCTTGAAGGTATCAACCCATTCCAATTCAGTCAGGAGGTCATATGTGGGCACGATACGCACCGGAAGCGGCAGAAGGTGGGTTAACATGATCAGCGCCATGATCAACCCACCACCCCGTACTCGAAAATAGACAATGGCAAAGGCTCCCAGAATACTGAGAATGATTTTCCCAAAGGCTACGCTGAAGGAGACAAACAGCGTATTGCGGATCAACATTCCCATATCAGCCCGCTGCCACGCGGTTTTATAGTTGTCGATGGTTCCTGTGCCGATACTCAGGCTTCCCAGATGCGCCGATTGGGTACTCAGTATAATGGCGTAGATGAGGGGAAATGTGACCAGCAGTACCGCACTAAACATAACCACGTGCATGAGTATAGGATACAGCCGGTGTCGCCAAACTCCTGTACGGGCGATAGTGGTGGTCCTGGAGGTGGTTGTCGCATTCATTGATAAAACGTCCTCCGGCTGACAAAGAAGTATTGGAAGATCGTGAGGCCGGCAACTATTGCCAGCATAACGATGGACTCAGCAGAGGCCAATCCAATACGGCTGGTACTGCGGAAACCATCCAGATATAGGCGGTTGATCAGCAAATCGGTGGCACGTCCTGGGCCGCCCTGCGTCGAAATATCGATCAGTCCGAACGTTTCAAAAAAGGCGTAGAGCGTGTTCATAATCAACAGGAAAAGAATGACGGGCGACAATAAGGGCAGCACCATCTTCCAAAAACGTCGTGTGGCTCCTGCGCCATCAAGCGAAGCGGCTTCCAACACATCGCGCGGAACATTCTTGAGTCCGGCTAAAAAGAACAGGATGTTATAGCCGAGTATTTTCCAGGTAGCGGCCATGACAATGAAGATGAAAGCATCATCCTTGTTGCGCCGCCAGTTGAAATCAATGCCCAGTTTTGTGAATGCATCGGTGAGAACACCAATCGCTGGATCAGTCAACAACGCCCATATGACACCTGCTATTGAGGGTGAGAGCGCGTAAGTCCAGATCAAAAGCGTGCGATAAACACCAAACCCTTTAATCGATTGGCTCGCGCCGACTGCTAGCGCCAGACTAATTATCAAGGAAAATATGACGACTGCCGCCGTGAATTTTGCTGTTAAGATAACCGAGTCAATATACTGTTCCGATTCATAAAGGCGTTGAAAATTTTCCGCACCAACATAGAGCCGAATATCTCGCACACGATTCACCCGGTACAGGCTTAGCTCGATACTTTGGTAGGAAGGATAAATAAAAAAACCTAGAACCAGGAAAATACTAGGGAATAACAGCAGGTAAGGTAAAAAACGATTCTTAAAAATAGTAGCCAAGGGTCGTTACCTCTAAAGTAGAACCCGTACAGATCTAACGATCTATACGGGCCTCGGTGAATGAAAATGGGTAAGTGTCGCTATTCAAGCAGGCTAGCGTAGTCTTCAAGAATCAGGTTTGATTCCTCTACTGCTGTATCCAGGGCTTCGGCGGGATCAACGCCATTTACCACAGCATCTTCAATTGCCGCTCCAACAACATCTCGAATCGTCACAAAGTCACCCAAAAGCGCACCGCGCGAGGCTGGTGTATCGTTACCGGCCAGGATTTGGTCAAAGGCGGTGCGGAAGTTGGGATTTTCTTCAAACCATCCCTCAGCTTCCAATGCATCGACGGCGGCAGTGGTGGCGGGGAAGTAACCGGTTCCCTTATGCCAGGCAATATCATTTTCTGTCTGGGATAAAAACTGATAGAACTGCCAGACAGCGGTGTACTCCACCTCAGATTTGCCAGCCATCGTCCATAAGCAGCCGCCGCCAACGACATTATTTCCAGCGCGCTCGTAACCATCCGGCATCGGTAGATAGGCAGTGCCAAGATTAAATTCTACGGCACCCTGGATGCCACCCAGGCTGGATGTACTCTGGACGAGCATGGCAAATTCTCCCGCGATGAAGGGATCATTGGCCGAATATTCGCGCCCACCATAGAAGAGCAACTCATCGTTGGCCCACTGCTGCCAGGCGCTTAACACATTTACGCCAAAGTCGCTATTAAAATAGACCTCGCTAGCCAAGCCATCGCGCCCATTATTCTCGTTGGCAAGCATCTGGTCACTCATAGCAAACATCTGCTCTAGAATCCAGGCGGGCCAACCAAACGAGATCGCATATTTTGCCGCGCCCGAATCCACGATTTGCCTGCCCATCTCCACCACTTCAGCGAAAGTGGTCGGTGGTTTTTCCGGGTCTAAACCAGCGGCTTCAAACATGTCTTTATTATAGTACAGCATCGCGGTTGAGCTGTTAAAGGGCATGCAGCGAAGTTCCCCATCAATCGCGTAGTAGTTCAAGATCGGCTCGACAAATGCACTCTGATCCAGTTCACCACCGCTGACTTCCATCACTGGCACAATCGCTCCAGAGTCGAGCATCGTCCGAGTACCTACTTCATAGACTTGAACAATCTCTGGCGCTTCACCCGAACTATAAGCAGTGAGAGCCTTAGTTAACGTTTCGGCGTAACTGCCCGTGTACTCAGCCACAATCTGAATATCGGGGTGCTCAGCATTAAATTGATCAACAAGCCCTTGTAGAACTTCAGCGCGGCTGCCGCTCATCGCGTGCCAGAAGTTAATCGTCGTGGGTTCATCTTGCGCGGTTGCAATCGGAGCGAGTGGCGCAACAACCATCACAAAAATCATCAAGGTGAATAGCATATAGCGTGAGGCTTTAGACATGTTTCTTCTCCTTAAATGTATTGGTCAGATCGTTTTCTTGTTCATGTTCTTGAGGTTATGTTGCGTTGATGAGTGACCTCCTTTTTTTATACAGGCTATTTTTAAATTATATCCAAAAGTAGATTAACCAAAAGCTTGATGGATAACCGCATAGATCAGCATTCCTAAGCCAACCGTAGCCGGAATGGTCAGAACCCATGACACCACAATTTGAGTAAAAACTTCCCAGCGGATCATTTGAACTCGCTCAGCACTTCCCACGCCGATAATGGCTGAACTCACAACATGGGTCGTGCTTACGGGGCCTCCGAGAAGTGCCGCCGCCAAAATCACTGCGCTTGCCGATGTTTGGGAGGTAAAGCCATGAATGGGGCGCAAGCGGTAAAATTTGCCGCCCAGCGTGCGAATCAACTTCCATCCACCCATCAATGTTCCGGCGCCAATCGCAATGGCACTGGCGGCAATGACCCACAGAGGCACGTAAAACTGATCGATAGTACCTGTAGCCAGCAACCCCAGTACAATAATGCCCATTGTCTTTTGGGCGTCATTAGCACCATGTGAAAGGGCCAATGTGAATGCTGTGACAAGTTGTCCGCGTTGAAACCAAATATTGATATGCGGTGTAGCCGCACGGGATAGAAAGTAGACAATTTTGGTCACAACATATCCGGTGAAGATTCCCAGCAGGGGAGACAAAAACAGCGCCAATAAAACTTTTATGATACCTGCGCTCTGGATGGAATCCAGTCCAAAACCAACCCAGACCGAGCCGATCATTCCACCAATAAGTGCGTGCGAGGTGCTGGAGGGAATTCCAAACAATAAAGTGATAACGTTCCAGGTAATGGCGGCGAGCAGGGACGCATATACAACGGGCAGCGTGATAGCTTCTTCGGCGACAACTTCATGTCCTATGGTGGTGGCAACTGCTACGCCGAAAAGTAGGGGGCCAATTCCCTCTGCTAGGGCCGCCATCCACAGCGCGCGCCGAGGGCCTAATGCGCGGGTTGAAATGACAGTGGCAACCACATTGGACGAATCATGGATACCGTTAAAAAAACCAAATGCGAGAGCAATAATTATTAAGCCTAATGTTTCCAATGAAGGCATTTTACACGCCCAAAAGTTGAATTTACTTTGCCTTCATTATACTGAATGATGAATAATGCAACAAAACACCCCCTACAGGGCGGAAAACTTGTAGGGGGTGGGAGCTAAAGCGGAAGGTTAACAACTTAACCTTTTACAGATCCTGCGAACAAGCCTCGGATGAAATAGCGTCCTAAGACTATATACACGATTAGTGTGGGTAATGCAGCGAGCACTGCGCCCGCCATGGGTAAATTCCAGTTCACCGCTTCGCCACCTGCCAACAGGGCCAGTGCGACCGTAATGGGCTGTGATTTTTCGCCTGTCAGGGTAATGGCAAACAGGAATTCGTTCCAAATCTGGGTAAACTGCCAGATGATGACGACCACAAAACCGGGCAGAGACAGGGGAAAGACAATCCAGCGGTAAATTCCAAACAGACCTGCGCCGTCAATCATCCCGGCTTCTAGCATCTCAGTGGGCACTTCCGCGTAGTAGTTGCGGAAGATCAGCGTCGTGATCGGCAGGCCATAAACCACATGCGCCATGATCAAGCCTTCCAGCCTGCCGCCCAGATGCACATTTTGCATAAACTGGAACAGGGGAATGAGGATGCTCTGGTAAGGAATAAACATTCCGAACAGCATAAGAGCAAAGATGATATTTGCGCCTGGAAATTTCCACTTGGACAGCACATAGCCGTTAATTGATCCCAACAAGGCTGACAGAATAGTGGCATTGATTGTGAGAATAAAGCTGTTGCGGAGTTTCTGTTTTAGTTCATTGAAGGCAATATTATAGCTGTCCCAGTTCAATTTAGTGGGTAAATCCCATACTTTATCGAGTTTGCCCGCTTCTTGGGGGGTTTTGAGGCTGGTAGTCACCACCGTATAAACTGGCAGGAGATACAAGATTACCATCAGAAGCAGTATCCCATACAACGCCAAACGGCCTGTGTGCTTCAGGATGCGAGATTGTGGGCGCGCCGTTTTAGCGCGGGGGATCAGATCAACCGGTGCAGTTTTGGGTGCAACGCCGGTTCCCAGCAAATGTTGGGTGCCAAGATAGGCCCAGAGAGGCAGCAGCAGCACCAAGTTTCCAACTGCTCCAGCAGCAGCACCCAGCAACACACCATCGTTTCCGTCACGGCCTTTCAAGGTGTAGACCAAGTAAGTACCGAGACTGCCGATCAATGTTCCGAATATGATCCACGACGCAATAAGAGTCATTTTAGAAATCCCCTATAATTCTTGCTCGGAGCGCAGGGCCGTGAATAGGTATGGAATGATCACTGATGCGACCATGACCAACAGAACAGTGGCTATTGCGCTGCCTACCGCAAACTTATTGCTGCGGAACATTGTATAATAGACTTGCACGCCGGGCACACTTACCGGCCAATGATCGATACCTACCATGGCAAAGATCAGGTCGAAAATTTTGAGTGAGATATGTCCGAGCACAATCGCCGCACTGAGGGTGATGGGGCGCAGCATCGGCAGTATAATTTTGGTGTATACCTGCCACTCATTACAGCCGTCTACACGCGCCGCTTCGCGCAGTTCTTCTGGAATGCCTCGGATGCCGGCCAGATACATCGCCATGGTATAACCCGACATCTGCCATATCGCCGCCAGAATGACGCCGATCAACGCGACATTAAAACCATAATTTTCTGCGCGCTCCACGTTTGGGAAGCTGGAAGTCCCTCCGGTTGCATACCATAGCAAGAGCAGGGCGGCAGGAATGCCTAAAATCAGTGTTCCCCGGCGTTTGCCATGCCACAGCAGGTAGATCATAAAAAGGAGCACAGCGACTAGAAAAGTTGCGATGATATATTGCGGTACATTTTGCCAGTTGAACTCCCCGTGCATTTGAGGTTCGTTGGCATCCCAACCGATCCAATCGGACCCTATCCACGCCAACAGGAGCAGCGTGGGAATAGCCATAAACACGGCTGACAGTAACTTCCGCCGCCGGATATTTTGTGCGAGGACGAACACCAAAACGGCGATAATAAGTATCGTGGTGGCGAGCGGGACTTCATGCCAGTTGAAGGTATATGAATCGCGGTTGTTCAGCCAGCGGAACTTCCATGCATTTGCCCCCAAAATTTCGGGCAGAATATTAATACCACCCTTGGGATCCAACAACCACCGCCAGATCGTCCCAGTGACGGCAAAAGAGAGCGCCATTGGAAACAGAAAGATGGTGCGAAAGACCGTCTCGCCTTTGATATTCTGATCGAGCAGCACAGCTAGAATAAATCCCAGGGTAAGGCAGCCTACTAAAAAGAATGCTGTGAAGAAAAAGGTATTCACCAATTCCTGGCGAAAACGCATTCCACTGACTGCGCTGAAAAGGGTGCTGTAGTTATCAAGTCCAATAAAATCTTTCTGTGGATGTTTTTCCAGCCCAGTCCAATTGGTCATGGACCATACAAAGGTTTGACCGATAAATCCGTAAACAAAAATACCTAATAAAATAATCGAAGGTAGGATAAGCAAAATAGCATAGATGCGATCTCGGTTCACTCGCTTAAGAGCAGCGAGCAGCGACTCGCCTCGTGATGGTGCTTGTTTTTGGGGGATAGCTTGTTGCATAGTACCGCTTCTCCGTTCGTTTTATTGTACGAGGCTCCTACCAGAGCCGGCAGGAACCTCGTCACTTTTCCTTATACCTACCTTGAGTGCAGTACGCTAAGGCTTACTCGGCGCCGATACCAGCGGTATCTGCGAGTTCTTGAGCAGCGCCAGAAGCGGCGGCACCATCACGGCTGTTCAGGAAGATTTCCATGACTGTCGCGAATTCGCTGGAGAACGATTCGGGAGCAACGGCTCCGTGCGCGAGACTACCAACGATGGTGTTTGCTTTCCAGTCCTCAGCAGCAGACTGTGAATAGGCGTTGTACAGGGTCAGGTCGCTGTCGAGACGGGCGGCAATCGAGCCTTTCTTCGGGTTGAAGATGTCCTGGCCTTCTTGCGAACCGAGCAGCTTGAGCCATGCAACGGCGGCGTCTTTGTTCTTGATGTCTTTCGGCAGGCCGAAGGAGTCAGAGAGCATCATGAAGACACCATCGGTGCCAGGAGATGCGAGCCAGCCAAAGCCGGTGCCCGGTTCCAGACCCAGGGTTGTGATCATATAACCCGCAGCCCAGTCACCCATCACGTTGAAAGCGGCTTCGCCACTGACAACCTTGTCGGTTGCCTGCTGCCAGGAGAGGGTCGCGGCGTCAACATCAATGTTGCTGCAATCCAGAATCTGGCCGAACTTGTCCCACATGGCGACAACATCGTCATCGGTCCAGCTCTTTTCGCCGCTCCACAGACCGTTCCAGCCCTCGACACCGAGTTCGGACAGCGCGACGCTTTCCCACAGGTGGTTGACGGTCCAGTTTTCACCGACGACCAGCGGCGTTACACCCTTTTCCTGGAGAGTGGGGCAGGCAGCGAGGAAGTCATCCCAGGTAGCCGGAGCCTCAATTCCCCATTCTTCGAGTTTGGCGGGAACGTACCACAGCACATTCGAACGGTGAATGTTGACAGCCACCGACCAAATGCCCGCGTCAGTGCTCATCAGATCGAGCAAGCCCTGGGGGAACTTGTCCATCCAGCCTTCTTCTTCATACAAGAAGGTCAGGTCGTCCATCCGGTCCGCTACTACATAGGTGCCGATCAGTTCCTGGCCTGCGTGAACCTGGAATGAATCGGGCGGATCACCACCCAGCATGCGGGTCTTCAGCACAGCACGCGCATTGACACCGGAACCACCTGTTACCGCCGAATTGATCACGTTCACATCGGGGTACATTTCGTTATACTTGGCAATCAATGCTTCGAGGGCCGGACCTTCGTCCCCAGACCACCATGAGAAGATTTCGAAGTCGCCGGATGGCTGGTCCTGGGCCAAAACGGGGATGGCGACTACTAACAGGAGAGCAAATACTACAACTATTGAAACAAGACGTTTGGACATTCTTTCCTCCTAGAAACTTAAGTATTTGGAGTAGGGTCATGTCGTACTACCCTGTGACCTTATTAAATGCCAACTTTGGACACGAATCAACTTGAAATGTGCCAAATTTATGCCAGATTGTGCCAGTCTATATTTCGTGCTAATAAAGGAAGAAATTTTCAGGTGAAAGAAGCTTATCATGATCAGCAGAGCTGAGTTTCAAGAATTAGTGAGCAGTGCTTATCAATCGTTGTATGATTTTATACGCTTGCGGACTCACCCACTGGCATCGTTGTTGACGCCTGATACCTCGATTAACCACAAAGAAAAAGGCTGGCAGCTTCACCATGTTTTGCTGGATGTCGTTGAGGAGTTATATCCGGGAGCTGCCGCACCACCTTTCTCCAAAGAATGGCGGCGGCACCGCTTGATGGTACTCCGCTATATTGAAGCCATGGATCCGCGCGCCGTTGCCGAGCAACTCAACATTAGCCGCCGTCAATATTACCGGGAACACGCGACGGCGCTTGAAGCGGTAGCCGATATTCTATGGTCGCGCTGCGATAAATCTATGTTGGAGGCCGTGCCCGCATCGAGCCGTGAAACTTCCAACAGCCCGTCCGAAGCAATGCAGTTAGAGCTTGCCCGGATTAACTTGAATGATGCCTATGCCGACCTGGGGGAAGTGTTTGAAGGCGCAATTGCTATTCTGGGGAAAATGGTGCAGCAAAACGCGATCCAGCTTGATATTGATTTGCCTCCGGTAACGCCGATTACCTCCATCGGTCACAGCGTGCTGCGCCAAGTGATTTTAGGTCTGTTGGGTTACTTAATTGAAAAGGTGAACGGTACGACCTTACAGTTGAAAGCCACAACCGGGGATACATCGGTTTATTTAGCGATGACCACGAATCCGCTGCATCTGCTGGATGAAGCGGATTTTGCCACCCAGTTTGTCATGTTTAGCGAAATGCTTCAGCTAGGGCATGGCAGTCTGCGGATGCTTCGGGATGAAACCAATCGCCCGGTTGGTTTCGAACTTGAACTCCCTTTTGAATATGACTGTATCGTACTCGCCGTGGATGATAATGAAGATACGCTGGCGCTGTATAAACGTTTTTTGACGCCGAACGGCTATCGGATTATTACAGCCAAATCCGCGCAGGCAGGACTCACACTGACCCGCGAAGTCAAACCGGACATTATTATTCTTGATCTGATGATGCCTGAACAGGATGGCTGGGATTTGCTGCAACTCCTGTCGAATCAAGTCGATACCGCCCATATTCCGATTGTGATTTGTAGTGTGCTCAAGCAGAAACAGTTGGCGCTTTCATTAGGTGCCGCCGCATTTTTGGAAAAGCCATTTACCGAACAGATTTTATTGGAAACGTTGGAACGAGTCAGGGATGCGCATTGATGGTACAAGAAAAATCTGCGATGCAGGACAGCCTGGATGAACTGCGAAGAGAGTCATTCAAGCCCATTGTTTTCATTACGGCTGTTATCGGCTGGATCTGGTTTTCCTGGTCGGCCTGGCCCTTGAACAGCTATACCCTGTTTCGCTCTGAGGCCTGGATCACCAGCAGTTTGCTCGTACTGATTTCTGTCGCCAGTTATCTGATTGCGACCAAAAGCCTAACTTGGGCAAGTGAATTGTTTGTGGGCGGGCTGTTAGTGGTATTCACCTGCTGTATTATTTTGTTTGAGCAGCCTGATTCGGCTTATCTCTATGTGTTTCCCGTTGTGTTTTCGGGGGCGTTGTTAAACCAGTCCGGTCTGGGCGTTGTCGCCTTTGCTGTCGTCGTTTTATCAATGTCTATCGAGTTGGCAGTTCCTCAGTTCTATTTTTCTGACTTTTTCATTCCGCTTTTTGTGGTCGAAATGACGAGTGTCACCATTTTCATTTCTACGACGACCCTCCAAAAGGCGCTGGCTTGGGCGCTGAACAATTATGAAGTTGCCCATGAAAACGAGTTGACGGCCCGCGAGAACAAAAATAAACTGGAACAGGTTCTAAAAAACCTCGACAGCGCTATGGCGAAACTCCAGCGGACCAATGAAAGCCTCACTATCGCGCGGAATCAGGCCGAAGAAGCTCGCAAAATTAAACAGCAGTTCGCCCAGACGATCAGCCATGAGCTGCGAACACCCCTTAACCTCATCGTGGGTTTTACCGAAACCATGATCAAGTCCCCTGAATATTATGGCGATCTGCTGCCGCCGGTTTATATGCGGGATCTGAGCGTGGTTTATCGAAATGCTTATCATCTGCAAAACCTGGTGAACGATGTGCTTGATTTAGCACGTCTCGAAGCCGCATATTTGAGTCTTGAGCTTGAAAAAATAAACCTAAACGATGTGATTATTGATGCGGTGCAGACTATTCGCAGCTTTATTGAAAGCCATGGGCTGACTGTCAGCACCGAACTGGCCGACGATTTGCCCTGTATTTGGGGCGATTCCGTTCGTTTAAAACAAGTGCTGCTGAATCTGATGAATAATGCTGCTCGTTTTACGAAGCAAGGGGGGGTGATTGTTCGTACACTGATGGGGGAAAATGGGGTAATCGTGGCGGTTCATGATACAGGTGTAGGCATACCACCCGATGATCTCAGCGATATTTTTGAGGCTTTCCGCCAGCTCGAAAACCCGATGCAGCGCCGCGCGGATGGAGCCGGGCTTGGTTTGACGATTTGTAAACAATTGATTGAGCTACATGGCGGGCGTATCTGGGTTGAAAGCGAAGTAGGCAAAGGAAGCACGTTCTTTTTCAGTCTGCCAGGTGGACATCTTGAAGCCATCTCGGCTGAAAGCAAAGGGACTGAAAATGCGGGGGGATCAATTATCGAGATTATTCCCGCCCAGCGGACTGTTCTGTTGGTCACGTCGAGTTCATCGGCGGCGGCGCTCATTTCGCATTCCATGTCTTCGTATCGCACGGTGGTTGTGTCTCGGCTGCACGAAGTCCCGGCGGTGGCCCAGCAGCTTTTGCCCCAGGCGATCATCGTTGATACCGGTGCGGAGGCGGTTAGCGAAGAACGATTTAAAAAGTTTATTGAAACACTGACTATATCTCCGGCTTGTCTTTTTACCTATCCGCTTTCTATGGAAGAAACGTTGCGTAAGCGACTCTCAGCCGACGCTTACCTGATCAAGCCTGTGATGCGCGAGAATTTGTGGACTATTCTTCGCCAATTTGACGAAAAATCGAATCGCGTTCTGGTCGTCGATTACGATCAGGATTTTGTGCGTTTAATGACCCGGATGCTGGTCAGTCCGATCCGCTCGTATCAGGTGAGCTATGCCTACAGCGGACACGAGGCGATGCAGATGATCAGACGAAACAAGCCCGATATTTTACTGCTCGATCTTAATTTACCTGACATGGATGGGCAGCATATTATTCAACTTGTCCGTGCCGATCCGATTTTGAAGCACATGCGCATCGTGATTATCACTGCTCATGAAGAACTGTCTTCCTCCAATCTGCTCAAAGGGCATATGTATGTGACGAAAACATCCGGTGTTACGGCCCTTGAGTTAGTTAAATGGACAAAAAGCATATTGGGGGATAGTTAGTTCGGGGGAGGGATACACTGAAATTTTTGGTTAACCTAAGTTTGATCTAAGGCCCACCTAAGATTTGCATTCTTTCCTTCAGGCGAGTCCGTTTGTTGATCTTATGGAAAACTGAATTCAAATCCAGCGGATCAACCCAGAATGATGAGTTTTGGGTAATGAGTCTTAAGCCACGTAAATAAACCGATTTTTTGCTCAGTACTCCTGACTCAGAAATCATGGTCGCAGGTCCATTCTACGGATTTGAATTATTTTCCCCACTAGGGGTATCGTTTATCATGCGGGAGAGGTGAAAATTGGATTGTGCTACGAAATATATATAATAATTTGATCGGCCTTTAATTGACAAAGAATAAAAACAAGACTACAGTTTAATTATTCAGACGTTCTTGTAGCGTCCGATAGATAATAGTGGGCTTTACGGCCTTCATAATATCTCAACCCGATAACTTATCTCCCATAAAACATGAGGCCACTATATTTAGTCGTGTCTTGTGATCGATCAGTTGATTCCTCAAAGGAGCAGTTATGCGCAAACTCGTTGCTTCTACACCACAGGCCGAGATAAAAGGAGTGATACTGAAAAGCCTTTTTCAATGTATCAAGTATGATGAACTCAGTGCGCTCTTGAAAAAATATGACCTGGAAAGCTTAGATACCGAGGAATGGTATCCTCAACAACTGTTGTTGGATATTTACAAGGATATTGCAGAACAAAATGTCAACGTCTCCGAAAACCTTGTCTCGATTGGGATGAAAATCATGGAAGCCGCTGCCTTTCCCCCCATGATTAATTCTGTTGAAGACGCTTTGTCAGGTCTGCATTTTGCCTACAATGCTGATCACCGCTACCACACAGAAACAGGCTGGATCGTTGAACTCGCTGGACCGGGAAAAGCTTTGATGACTGCCGATAATCCTTATCCTGATGATCAGCATTATGGTTTGTTGTGGGGGCTAGTAAAACGCTTCTCCCCACAAGGAACTAGATTTACTGTAATACGGATGCTTCAGGAAGATCCTGATGCCAATACAGTTTTTGAAATCAAATGGGATGCCTAGCTCAGCTTTTATCGTTCGAGGGGAGAGGCTAAAACGGGGCGCGACGGCAACCCTACTCCATGATTTGCGTGATGGGCATTCCCGTTCTATACAAGCGCACCGCTTGCAGCCGCTTCAGTTCATGCCCATCGCGGGTTCGCTGCTCCGCCTGCCGCAATTGTTCGATTTCTTGCTCGTTGAGTTGAAATTGTCGTTTCGCCATGCCTTGATCTTAACATGATCTGGCTTCGTTTTCATTTGACCATTAGTCCGCAAAGTTCCCCCCCTTTGGATGCCTGTTTGAGGGAAAAACGGGGGGCGAAAACAGGCTATTTGTTGATCTTCTGAATGATCCCCCCCCCGCTTGCTACTTTCAAGGGTATGTTTTTAAGGGAACGAAATGACCGCCGGGCATCAACATGTCGAGCATGGCAGGGTTAAAGGGCATAGCGGGCCAGGGTTCAGGCCAAAAGCGGCCCATAGGTAGGGGACGATGAGTGATGAGGGCGACAAGGATGCGTATCCAACCCCGATTCAGGCAACTGAGTATACGCGGTGACGTCGTCGCTGGGAAAACTGGGGCAAGCGTGGGGAACGGGAACGTCCCGTCGTCGAGTTCCGCCGCGCCCCCCACACTCATTGTCCACAGATGAGCCAACGCCAACACAAGCCACAAGCGCGTGGCCCGCGCCGGGTCGGTCATTTTAGTCTGTTCCCAGCGGAAA
>DATAMF010000033.1:0-2119 GCA_036260665.1 Aggregatilineaceae bacterium
GCGGCGGTCGGGCTGCTCACGGGGCCGCTGATCGGCGGCCTGATCGTGCAGGAGATCAGCTTTGAAGCGGTGTTTGCAGCGGCCCTCGTGCTGATCCTGTGCGCCTTTTTCGTCGTGACGCGTTTCATTCCGGCAGAGCACCCAAGTTCTAACGGCCAGTCATAAAAACGGCAGGATGCTCGCCTGCCGTTTTTCCCGGTTAAGGTATCAAGGTACGGATTCCATCTGCTTCTTCAACGGCCCAACCCTCGACTCCATCAGCGGTCCGCACGCGCCACCAGGAATACCCTTCTGCCGCAACCGGACCTTCGATCAGCGTGACAACGGCTCCATCGTCCAGTTTTTCCAGAATCTCACCATTCAGGGTAGCCTCACCGCGCACATTGAGCGTATCGTTGTGGATCACATGCACCGTGGCGGTGCTGCCGGATGTCAGCGGCAGATCCCAGATATACACCCCAAAAGATGCCCCTGCCGCAAGGCGTGAACCGTCTGGACTCCACGCCAGCGCCAAACCGATCTGCGGATACTGAGCAACACGCTCCATCGTTTCCCGGTTCCAGATCGCCACCCCGCAGCCGCCCGTTGCTATAAAACGCCCATCAGGGCTGATACTGACCACCCGCAGCGACTCGTTGGGATCGGTCAAATCGGCTCCCGTCGCGGCGTCGATCAAATGTGGCGGCTGACCACGATCAAAACAGCGATTAGGTAGAATCGTCACAGCGAGGGTGGTTCCATCGGGCGTAAAGCTGATCGATTTCAGATCGGAGGCGGGCAGGGGTGTAAACAGCGGTTGATCGGGCTGGGTAATGTCCCACACCGACAGTTCGGCCTGTGGTCCTTCATAAACGCCGTGCGACACCGCCACCAGCCGGGTCTGATCGGCACTAAACTCCAGATAACGCGCCGGAGAATTCAACGTCAAACGTGCGATTTCGTCGCCCGTCATAGGATACGGCTGGATTGAAACCGAACCACCCTCATACCCCAGCGCGATCTGCATGCCATCCGCGCTGAACGCAAACGCCCGCACGTCCTCATAACTTGCTGTAATTTCGCCGCTCGTGTAATCCCAAAACAGAAGTTGGTTGGGTGTATCCCAGCAGCCATAGAGCGTCATAACGATCAGGTTGCTGCCTGGAATCCAATTCAGGTTATCAGGATAACCGGCCAACTGCGGCTCATCTTGCCGCTTAGCATAGACCTCCTTGTGATTAGAAGGATCGATTCCCCCGCCACAGCCTCCGAACGGCAGTTCACTGATCATGGTTCCCGACGCCGCATCCCACACTCGCACCGGATCGCCGCCCAGTGAACCGGGCCTCGGTCCGTAGTCATAAGTCTGCGCCGTGACCAGCTTTTGACCATCCGAACTCCAGGCAATCTGCCCCGTCCACCCGTCATGCGCCTCAAACCACTGGGGCGAAGTTTCTGCGGGGAGGGTAGGCGCTTGTGCCAGCGCGGACAGGTCAAATGATGCGGGCAGCGGGTGTGGATCAATAACAGTGTGCGCATAAAACTGGCGGTAAAGCTGCCCATCCACCGACAAAACCGACCAATAATTCATTGATGTGGGCGGAAAATTACTCGGCTCCCCAACCAGCACCAGAGAGTATCCCGGCACCCATTCTGCCAGCCCAAAAGACATACGGTCAGCTTCTTCAACTCTTGGATCTGGCATTGCTGCATGAATCTCGCCCGTCTGCCAATCTAAAATTCGATACCCGTAGCCCCACGTGTACGCCACATAGCGACCATCGGAAGAAATCGATATTTCTAACGGTGTATCATAATAAAGAGGCGAAATCCCCACTTCATCTAGGGTATCGACCTGGGTGTTCGTTTCATACGCACATACAAAATACTGCTTGTTCCACTGGACAAAGGCAAATTCACCGCCCCACTGTAAGCGTTTTGTGGGGGCCGAGCCATCCTCGGCAGGCAGCGGCGTTGCTGTCAGGGTGCCAGATGCCGCATCGAACCAACTGAGAGTCCCGCCCTCCGCCACGATTAGCGCGCCGGTATCGTCGGGCGACCAGAGGCTTTCACTTGCAGGATAGAAATCTTCGACCTCAAAAAACTGCGCGCCATGTGCAGGCGAACCGGCCACTTGAGC
>DATAMF010000058.1:0-2647 GCA_036260665.1 Aggregatilineaceae bacterium
TCAACTCGTAGAAATAGTAGAAATGTAGAATGAAACGAGTTGAATCATGGATAAACCCAAGCGTAAACATGGTCTGATATCGAGCAATTCTATCCGAGCGCGATTCGACTTTCATACCCCCTACAATATGGACGAAGTGCAGCAGCGGCTGGTTGAGCGATCCTATTATCCGGTCCATCTCGGATCATTCATCAATATTTTCGGCGGCGACAGCGGCCTGTCTGTGACCACACAGCCTGGAGACTGGAACTACTGCTATTTCACCGTGCACTACCAGATCGAAAACTACCGGGCGATTGAAGTCTCTGGTACTTTAGGGCGTGAAGGATCGGGAACGCGTGTGGTGGGCGGCGGGCGGAATATCGGGGTGATGACTGCGCTGCTGCTGTTGCTGGGGATGTCGTGCGGCGTGATTTTCTCAGATGTCGCTGGGCCGCTGCTGTCACTGATTACATTCGTATTGGCGATCTGGTATGTGCGTCAAACCGCGCAGATCCGGGATCGCGTGTGCGCTTTGATTGTCGATCTGCTGGAAGGCCAGCCGCACGAGGATATCTATGCGGACGACAGCGACGATCTGCCATTCTCTGAGGAAAAGCGGCTGCGGTCGTATCAGGAATCCTGATTGGCGGTTGTCAAAAATCCGGCACGAGCGTTATTATGAACCAGTATACCAACCGATGAGGATTTTGAATGCCGGATAATCTTGTCACCGATCGTTTAACCTTGATTCCACTCGCGGCGGATGCGGCTCGCCTTATCACAGAGGACCGCGCCGCCGCTGCCGCTGTCCTGGGCATCGAGATTCCCGAGGCCTGGCCCTACTCCGATTTGCTCGATTTTCTCCCGATATATGCCAAAATGGTGCAGGATGATCCCACCGAACTCGGTTGGGGTATCTGGGTGATGGCCTATCGGGGTCTGCTGGTGGGGGATATTGGCTTTCATGGTCGACCAGACGCCGCAGGCAGGGTTGAGATCGGCTACAGCGTGCAGTTTGACTACCGAGGGCGGGGATTTGCTCCTGAAGCCGCGCTGGCCTTGATCGAGTGGGCATCTGCGCACCCTGATGTGAGCCGGATCATCGCGCGCTGTTATCCTGACAATGCCTCCTCGATTCGTGTGCTGCAAAAAATCGGTATGCAGCCTATTGGCGGGCCGGATGACGAAGGGTTGCTCGTGTGGGCGTCTTTCGCATGAGACACAGCGTTAATTTTTCAGGCGCTGACTACGGCACGAATGAACGAACGGAAACGATATTGGAAAAGGGGGTGCATTGAATGAATCGGGCTGAGCCTCCCAATACATCAAAACACACATAATCATCCCCTATTTCAGAGACAAAACGCGATATATCTGATTCTGAATCGCCGTAGTCCGGCAGCACATAAACAATATCATCATCTGGTACTAAAGGTGTCTGAAATCGAATGGCAAATGTGAAATCAGGATTATTCTGGCTTTGCTGGTTCAAACTGATTCCATGAACGGCGATCACCAATACGCAAACAGCGATACTCGCCACGAGACGTTTCATAACCATAATTATCCCTTGCTTTTCTCTGTGGCCTCTGTGTTCTCCGTGGTGAATTGTTTTTAGTTTGTCCCTACTCGCTCACCACGGATTTCAGCCCTTCCGCTGTCTGCATCAGCAGTTCTCGATCCAAGCTGGCGGACCACACAGTGAGCAGCACTTTACCATCCCACCACATCAGGCTGTTGGCGGGAATATGGCGCAGTTCGCCTGCCTGATAAAATTTCCCTGGACGATCCTGGATCGTGACTACCTGACCAGCCTTACGGCGCAGCAACCGCTGCTCGGCTTCCTTCGAGGGTTTGAGTTCAAAGTGCTGGTAGATTTTCAGCCCGCCGTAGAAGGAAAAATTGATATCCACCACGCCGTGATCCCCATGCGAGACTCCCCCGGTCGCCGGATAACCCACGCCGAATGTGAAAAACGTCGGGATACGCATCTCGATCCCCGTCTCCGAGGCCAATCGCTGGGCCCATTCGCGCAGATCCTCTTCGGAGGTGGCCTGAAGGAATTTGAAGCGGTTGTTTTTCAGCGCGATTTCGATCCCATCCTTGAAGGGGGTGGGTTCCGAGGCCACCATCGGGCGGAAACGTTCGCGGCGCGGCGCAACAGGGGTGTCACTACTGCGCGGAATATGCCGCGTGCCGATATAGTGGATGCTCACCCCGGCGGCAACACCCACGCCGATCCCGATCAGCCAGCGGGTAGGATCGGTATCCGCGCCGGGCCAGCCCCAACTGGCCGAAATAATCACGAACAAGCCGTAGCCTATCAGGATCGCCGCGAAACGGATCAGTCCTGGGCGATGTTGCATCACAAAAGCACGTCGTCTCACGGATTTGGAGCCTTCTCAAGGTCTGCATCAAATTTGGCAATTAAGGCGGTGCGTTCGTCGTCGGGCAAAAAAGCCGCCTGTGCTGCATTGAGAATATTACGTTTAATCGCGCTAAAGGTCATGCCCATACCTACATGCGCCATCACGAGTTCATCCGTCAGCGTGATAGCGCTCAAGGACGGATCATCGGTATTAATCGTTGTGGGCACACCGAGATAATTCAGATCGACCAGCGGGTGCATTTCCAGGCGGCCTACCACGCCGCTGTGCAGATTGCT
>DATAMF010000086.1:0-6332 GCA_036260665.1 Aggregatilineaceae bacterium
GAGGGTTTCACGGTTTATGAGGCTGGAAACGGAGCCGATGCGCTTAAGTTTCTGGTGAACCAGACGCCCGATGCCCTGGTGATCGATATGCTCATGCCGCTGCTCAGCGGTGAGGCGGTGATCCAGCGCGTGCGGCAAATGCCCGCCCTCAATAAGATGAAGCTCATTGTGCTGACCGCCTATCCGCGTTTCCGCGAGAGCGCCCAGCAGTACGAGGCTGACCAGTTCCTGGTTAAGCCCATCAAGCCCGATGACCTGATTAATGCCATCCGGGTCGCCGCTCCTGATCCGGCGGTGGATGAAACCGAATGGGAGGATCACGAATCTTAGTCTCCCAGCGCACGCTGCGCTACAATCGCGGGGCAAATATCGTCAGGGAGACGGTTAGTGATGAACCGCATTTTTAGAATTTTAATCTACGGGGTCGTATGTGTGGCCCTGTTGTCCGCATGCAGCAAAGAAGAAGCTCCATCCCCCCAAAAAACAGCTCCTGCCCAGGATCGCCTGGAAGCGGTGGTGGCGGTTGAGCGTGCCACCGTTTTTTCTGCGCCCGATCGGAATGCTGCGCCGCTCACCTATCTCTATGAGCGCGAAAAAGTGACGGTGACGGGCAAAACGGCGGACGAAACTTTCCTGGTGCTGGTGGTCGAGGGGCAGCCGGGCTGGATTTTGACCGCTCAGGTAGATGTGCAGGGCAGCAGTTTAGCGGGGCTTCCGGTGGCTGATGCGCAGGGCGCGGTTGCGCTCGCCGCGACACCTTCTGTCGCGCCCGCCGTAACCTCAGAGCCGAGCGCCATTCCCACCCTTGATCCGAATGCGGGACCGACTCGTGCGCCGCTGCCAACCCGCACGCCGCTGCCGACGCTGACGCCCACCGATCCGAGTAATCCCGACAATATGCCACCCATTGTTACGGATGTAGCAACCGTGTCCGCCAGCGCTATTCCCACGGTCGCCTCGATCCGTCCCGGCGGGCCGCCGCCGCTGACGATCACACTGCCGGAAGGCTGGCAGTCGGTGGACATTCTGGTGCCTTTTCGCACCCAGGACACGCTGCGCGATCTGCCGATGTCCATCTACAGCGGGCCGCTGCCGGGTGGTGTGACGGGCTATCTCTATCTCTTCTGGGGCTTTCCCAACATTCTGGTCGATGGCGAATATAACCTCTATGCCGATGGGGTCCAGCTTTTGCGCGGCTCCTTCGTGGATGCCTCCTGTAATCTTGGCGTGTACAACCAGAATACGTTTTATGTTGGCGGACAGGAAGCAATCGGCGCGTATTACACGGCGGACGGCTGCGAAGGCGAAACCGATACCGCCGGGTGGTTTGTATCGCTGCGGGTGTACGAGGGCAGTTATGCGTTTTTTACGGCGGTCGAACCGCTGAGCAGTCTGCCTGACCAGCTCACCAACCTGCAAGCCATTCTGGATACGGTGCAATTTTTGCCACCGGAGGAGGAATAGTACGCCACGTTTTATGATCGAGCCTTGCCCGACTTGGAGGACTGCCGTTATACTTCTTCCGCTATTAAGTGGAAATGGAGTATGAAGTGAGCGGGCGTTTGGATGAGCTGTTGGTCATCGATGTCGAGTCAACGTGTTGGGAAGGAGACGCGCCAGAAGGTCAGGTCCATGAAATCATCGAAATCGGCGTTTGTGTCCTGGACATCAATTCGGGTGAACGGTTGGCACAACAGAGTATCCTCGTCAAACCGGAACGCTCGTCGGTAAGCGATTTTTGCACGGATCTAACCACCCTGACTCAGACCCAGGTCGATCAGGGTATGTCGTTTGAGCGAGCCTGCCGGGTGCTGCGCCGCAAATACAGCGCGCCGAACCGGGTGTGGGCCAGCTATGGCGACTATGATCGCCGCCAGTTTGAAATTCAGTGTGCCATGTCTGGAATCGAATATCCATTTGGCCCCAGCCATATCAATGTCAAAAATCTATTTGCCATTGTGTATGGGCTGCGGCGCGAAGTGGGACTGGTGCAAGCGCTGAAGACTCTCGATCTGCCCCTTGAAGGCACCCATCATCGAGGTGTGGACGATGCGTGGAATACCGCCGCCATCCTGTCCCGACTCCTGATGGAGCGGCGCACGATACTGGTACCCGAAGGTTAGTTTAACGGGGGTTACTGTTTTGAAACGGGTTCTGATTTTCATCTTTGTGCTGGGTCTTGTTTTCGGCACACACGCCAGCGCGCAAACGAGCCGCGCCACGATTATGTACGACTTCCAGTGGATTCGGCAGGGCGAAGTCGGGCTGGTGCGCGTCAACGGCACCGATATTGCCGAGGTCCGCGCGGTTTTTCAGCAGCGGGTCTATAATTTTTACCCGGATCAGGGAGAGTTTATCGGGCTAATTTCCGCCGATATGGTCGAGCCAGTCGATACCTATACCTTGCAGGTCTGGATCAATTACACCGACGGTACTGCTGAGCGAATTGATAAAGACATCGAGGTGAATTACGGCGAGTTTGGCACTTACGAGGTGACGATTTCCGGCTCGCTGATGAATCTGCTCGAACCGAGCGTGAACGAGGCCGAGAATAACAAACTGGCGAATCTGCTGGAACGCTTTACGCCTGAACGCTACTGGACAGGCGGGTTTATCGCCCCCAGCACACAAGAAGTGATCGGCCCCTTTGGCACCAATCGACTGTACAACGGCACCTACTGGTACCAGCACAGCGGCACCGATTACAAGGTGGGGACAGGGTCGCCCGTGATCGCCTGTGCCAGCGGGCGCGTCGTGCTGTCGCAGATGATGTCCATTCGCGGCGGTTATGTGCTGATCGATCATGGTTGGGGCGTCTACAGCGGGTATGCCCATATGTCCGAACGTTTTGTGGTGCCGGGACAGTGGGTGCGCCAGGGTGACACCGTCGGTCTGACCGGCAACAATGGCCGCAGCAGCGGTGCCCATTTACATTGGGAGATCGCAGTGGGCGGCGTGTATGTGAATCCTGAGAAATTTCAAGCCTTAGGCTTAGAGGTAAACGAATAGCTTCCTGATCACGGGAGAAATCGATTTGAGAGATATTCGTGAGTTCCTGATCGGTCCGCCGCTGCCGACCCAACGGTTGGCAGAAGAACGGCTGAACAAGGTGCGGGCGTTGGCGGCCTTTTCGCCCGATGCGTTGTCCTCAATTGCGTATGCCAACCAGGAGATTTTTCTGGGTCTGGTCGTGGCCGGATCGGCGGGGCTGGTTTTTTCGTGGCGCATTGGAATCGCTATCGCGGCCCTGTTGGGTATGGTTGCGCTCTCCTATTCTCAGACGCTGCGCGCCTACCCCAGCGGCGGCGGCTCGTATGTCGTGGCGCGCGAGAATCTGGGGCGCTGGTTTGGCCTCATCACGGCAGCGGCGCTGCTGATCGACTATACCCTGACCTCAGCGGTCAGCCTGACGGCGGGAGTCGCGGCGATCTCGTCGGCCTTCCCGGAACTATGGGACTACCGGGTCGAAATCGCCCTGCTGTTCCTCGCCATCATCACCGTCGCCAACCTGCGCGGACTGCGCGAGTCCGGCACGTTTATGGCTATTCCGGTGTACCTCTTTCTGTTTTCCTATCTGGGAATGCTGTTCGTTGGTCTGATCCGGGCGGTGCTGGGCGATCCGCACTCCTTTTCAGAGACAGCCCCGCGCGCCCAGGAAAGCGTGACGACCCTTCTCATTCTGCATAGTTTTGCATCCGGCTGCACTGCGCTGACCGGGATCGAGGCCATCAGCAACGGTGTCCCTTCTTTTAAGCCGCCCGAAGCGAAAAATGCCAACCAAACCATGATTGTGATGGCGCTGCTGATGGGCACGTTGTTTGTCGGCAGTATCGGGCTGACCCAGTATTTTGCCGTCGTCGCCAGAGAAAATGAAACGATTCTCTCGGCTCTGGCGCGCGAAGTGCTGGGGACCAACTTTTTGTACTATATCGTCCAGACCGCGACCCTTTTGATTCTGGTTGTGGCGGCTAACACGAGTTTTGCTGGATTCCCGCGCCTGGCTTCGATTCTGGCCCAGGATGGTTATGCCCCACGCCAGCTTTCGTTCCTGGGGGATCGCCTCGTTTTTTCAAATGGTATGACGCTGTTGGCCGGGTTAAGCGGTGTGCTGATCGTGTTTTTTCAGGGCGACTCGCATGCGCTGATCCCCCTGTTTGCGGTGGGGGTTTTTATCGCCTTCACTTTGTCCCAGGCGGGTATGGTCATTCACTGGTGGCACGAACGGGGCCGCCAGTGGCAGATCAAAGCGTTTATTAATGGGGCCGGGGCTATCGCCACCACCGTGACCCTGTTTGTTGTGGCGATTAGCAAATTTTTAGATGGTGCCTGGCTTGTCCTCTTGCTCATTCCCGCGCTGGTCTATCTGTTCAGTTCGGTCAAATCGCATTACAAAGAAGTCGCCAGCGAATTGAGTTTGCGCGAGAGCCAGCCTGATATATCCCCCATCACAGCCCCGCGCATTGTGCTGCCGATTTCCGGCGTGCATCGCGGTGTGGTCGAGGCGCTGGGTTATGCCTGCTCGATCTCGGATAAAGTGACAGCGGTGTATGTCGAAGTCGAACCGGGAGCCAGCCAGCGCGTCAAAGCGGAATGGGAAAAGTGGGGCCGAGGCGTGCCGCTGGTCGTGGTGCCGTCGGAATATCGCTCCATCGTCCGGCCTATTCTCGAATTTCTGGATCGGGCTGATAAAGAAGCTAACGATGGACAGGCGGCCAGTATTATTTTGCCCGAATTCGTCCCGATCCATTGGTGGCATAATCTGCTGCACAACCAGACCGCGTGGATGCTGAAACTGGCGCTGCTCTACGGTCGGCGGCGCACAGGGCAAGGACGGATCATGATCGATGTACCACACTATTTACGCCAATGAATAAACAACCCTGGAACATTCTCTCGAAAAAGCTGCTGCTCGACTGCTGGCCCTGGCTGCGCATCAGCAGCGAGCATGTGCGTCTGCCCAACGGCGTTGAAATTCCCGATTTCTACCGGATCGATATGCCGGAATGGGCGCAGGTTTTCGCGCTCGATGATGATCGCCGCGTAGTGATGGTCGAGCATTACAAACACGGCGCGGGGATGGTATCGCTGGAACTGCCCGCCGGGTATCTCAACAGTGACGAAGCACCCGAAGTCGGGGCGCGGCGTGAACTGCTCGAAGAAACCGGGCTGGAAGCGCTTGAACTGGAGTTTTTAGGTCGCTACTATATTGATGGTAATCGCGGCTGCGGCGGCTCATCGATCTTTTTGGCCCGCCGGACCCGCCGAGTCGCTGCGCCGAACCTGGAAGAAACCGAGTTGATGGCCCAGCGCTGGCTGACTCTGGACGAGGTACGCGCCGCCTGGTTGGGAGGGGAGATTCACAACCTCGCGACCATTGCGGCGGTGGGATTAGCGCTTGCTAAAATCGAGGGGGATACATGACGCTGCTCAAGACGCAAATCCGGCCCGCGCGGACAGTCGATCTGCCCGGTTTGGCAGCGGTGTTACAGGATGCTTTCAGCGATAAAATGCGGATTCTGTTCAGCAAGCAGCCCGAAAAAGTGCGCACCGTGCTTGAAGCGGTCTACACCGGTCCTATTCAGCGCGGCTACGATGGGGTGCTGGTGGCCGAGCGGGCAGGGCGTATTATTGGGACGCTGCTGATCGAGCCGATGTATTACACGCCCGAAGAAAATCGCCAGTTTGAACATATCGCCGTCCGCGAATTGGGGATGCTGCGCACGTTATGGGCGTCGTTTCTGCTGTCCTGGATGAGCCACAAACCCCAGGAAAACGAAGCGTACATCAGCGATCTGGGTGTGGCGTCCGACTGCCAGAACGAGGGTGTCGGACGCCAACTGTTGGACATGGCGGAAGAATGGGCGCGTACCTATGGCCGGACCCACCTAACCTTGTGGGTCGCCGGGACCAATGCCCGCGCTATTCACGTTTATGAAACGATGGGCTTCACGATCCAAAAGTCGCGGCGGAGCTGGTTGTTACGCGTGGCCTTCGGCATCCGCGTGTGGCATTTTATGGAAAAAACGGTTGAACCGCTCCCGCACGATCCGGGGTGGTAAACAAGCTGACCCTCTAAATTTCTTTTATCTGCTGTTAAAATCGTCTTGATCTACTCATCACCGGCGCTTAATCGTGCGTCGCTATCTTCAATGCAGCCGCGCAACCATTGGTCTGCTAGTGGGTTATCTACTATGCAGCAACTAGAGGGGATTGGCCGTCATGCGTGTGGCGCTTTTCACCGAAACCTTTCTACCCAAAGTGGACGGTATTGTTACCGTCCTTGTCTTGTTAATGGACCATCTCATCAAACGCAATGTCGAATTTATGGTGGT
>DATAMF010000088.1:0-2507 GCA_036260665.1 Aggregatilineaceae bacterium
CCTCAAAGTGACCCAAATAGGGGCCTAAAGGGGGGGGAGGGGTATCTGCCCACCGGACCCGCGCCGACCCATTCTTCAAAGAATGAGTCGAGGTCTTGGCCGAGTGTCGCTTCAAAGCTGGCTAACATATCATCCGTCTCCGTGATCTCGTAGCGGTACTCTTCAAAGTACACTTGCAGCATGCGAATGACCATCTCATATCCGTACAAGTCATCCAGCGCGACATAAAATAGTGGTCCTTTTTCATACACCATGTAATAATACTGTGATCCGTTGTACGCGCTGACTGGCAGCCCAATCACGGTATCTTCGCCGCCGTTCGAGATATACGCGACATACTGCTCGGCGTAAAATTCCAGCGCCGCATCATAGGCGTCTGCGCCTTCCAGGTCGCGGATATAAACCGCTACCGCATACTGCGCCAGCGCCTCGTCCATCCACGGATCGAGCGTCTGATCATTCCCCACCAGGCTGTACCACCATTCATGCGCGGCTTCGTGGGCAATCACAAATTCAAAAAAGCTCTGTTCTTCATCCCACGTATTCGCGGCCACCACAAACACGCCCGGATACTCGATCCCGCCCGCCGTCGTTGGTGTTTCCACCACGTCCAGTTCGCTGAACGGATACGGTCCGAATGTCGCGTTATAAATCCGCACCGCGTCCTGCGTCATTTGTAATCCGGCAGCGGCGGCCTCGCTCGCCCCTTCCTGATCGTTGTAGTAGTACACGCTGACGGTGATCCCGTCTTGTTCACCCATCACCACATAATATTTGTCGCTGGCGGCGATATAAAAATCACGCATCAGCGGCGCGATAAGATGGTGTGTAGTGCTTCCATCGCCGTTTTCCACCATTTCCACTTCCGATCCGCTGCTGGCAATCACCAGCTTTTCCGGTGCGGTGAGTGTCACCTGATAAAAGGCGGTTTCGCTGTACACCGCGTCCCCCTGCGGATGTTCTGTCACCCGCCACCAACCGCCGCTCGTTTCCTCGTACACCGACAGCACCGGATACGCATTCGGCAGTGCCAGCACCCCATCCACATAGCTGAACTGCGCATACAGCGGATCATGCCCTTCCTGAATCTCGATGCTGAATTCCATATCGAGCGTGACGCTTAGCCCCGGCTCCAGCGGAGTCGGCAGGGCAATTGACAGCACTGAGCGCGTGGCATCCAGCTTCGGACGCGCCGCTGTGCCATCTACCTGGATATGTGATACGTCCATCTGGCCGCCGTAGGATGGTAGGTTCGGATACAGGCGGAAGACAATCTCAGTCAGTGCTGCCGAGGCGCGATTGGTATATGTGACTGTTTGTTGGCCGGTAAGCGTGGCGCTTGTGCTGGTGACGTGGAGTGTCATTGTGATCTCGTAGCGAGGAGCCTGCTCGAAATGCGCCATATCCCCGACGTGATCGGGCAGCATGGCCGCCCGGTAGGGTAGGGTCCAGTCTCCACCTTCCTGGGCGGATGCATGTGCCGGGAAAGCGGTCAGCAGCAGGATAAGCAACAGGAACCAGCGGGCCATCGTTAGGCTCTCCGACAAAAAAGAGAAGGGTGACTGCTCACCCTTCCTATTGTGTGCTATTGTGCGTTGGTCTGCGAATCCTCAATCACTGCCGGATCCAAGCCGGGGAATTCACCGACCCATTCGTAGAAGATTTCATCCAATTGCTGCCCGGTGGATTCTTCGAATGCGTTCAGCATATCTGCCGACGTCACCACCCGATATTTGTTCTGTGCGTAGTAGTGTTGAAGGGCCTGGGTGAATACATCCAGTCCCAAAACGCGTTCCAGTTCGGCAAAAAACAGCGGACCTTTCGTATAGATGATCAGGCCATAAATATCAGGGTAGGCGCTCACCGGCAGCCCCAGTACAGCATCATCGACACCCACATCGCGGTAGTTGCGGTAGCTGGTGCGTTCGTTGTCCACGTACTCTTTGCCCTCATCCGCGCCATGCACGGCGCGGACATAGACATACTCGCTGTAGGAGGTCAGCGACTCGTCCAACCAGGGCTGATCGACCTGATTATTGCCGATCACGCTGTAAAACCACTGATGCCCGACCTCATGCGCGGTGGTAATTTCAAGGAATGAGTTGCCGCGCTCCCAGTTGCGTTCCGAAATCACGACAATCCCCGGATATTCAATCCCCGTGTAGTTGAACGTTTCGGCGACATCTAATTCGGCAAATGGATAATCCCCGAATGTTTCATTAAAGATTCGCACGGTATCCGTGGAGAACTTCAACACATCCTGGGCTGTTGCTTCGTCGCCCGGATAGTAAAATACATTCACTTTGATGTCATCCACAGTGTCGGTCAGGATGCCGAAATCTGGCCCGGCGACCAGCAGCGAATCCCGCATGGGGCCGCTCACATAATGGACTGTTTTGGTGCCATTTTCCGAAGGAAAGGACTCGATTTCTGTGCCGCTCATCGCCACTACGAAGTTTTCCGGTACGGTCAGCAGCACTTCGTACAGCCCCGTCTCGCTGAAAGCA
>DATAMF010000104.1:0-30974 GCA_036260665.1 Aggregatilineaceae bacterium
AACTTGTGGTCTTTCGCGGCAGCATCGAAGATATGACCGCTGAATAGATTCATCGGTGAGGGGCCGAAAAATTGGGCGACAAACGCATTAATGGGGGTTTCGTAGAGCGCCTGAAACGTGCCAATCTGTTCCAGTTTTCCATCACGCATGATGGCGATCCGGTCTGCCAGCGAAATGGCTTCGGTCTGATCGTGCGTGACATAAATTGAGGTGATCTGGTAGTGGCGGATCAGGCGTTTGATCTGGACACGGGTATCGAGGCGGAGCTTGGCATCAAGATTGGAGAGCGGTTCGTCAAAAAGGAAAATCTTGGGATCGCGGGCCAAACAACGGGCAATGGCAACGCGCTGCTGTTCGCCGCCGGACAGGGTGGGCGGCTTGCGGCTGAGAAGGTGATTGATTTCAACCCCCATGACTTCCGAGATGTGGCGAATACGCTCTGGGATTTTCTCCGGCTGCTTGTGGATGATGTCAAAAAAACCAATATTCTCACGCGCGGCCATATGAGGATAAAGCGCGTAGTTCTGGAAAACCATACCAATGCCACGTTCACCGGCTGGAATATCCTTGATGGGCACACTGTCGTAAAGCACATCACCGGAGTCGGGTTGGATTAAGCCGGCTATGATCTTGAGCAGGGTGGTCTTGCCACAGCCGGACGGTCCTAAAATGCTCAGGGTTTCGCCATCACGGATGATCAGCGATAGATCATCAACGGCATTCGGACGAAGGAGCGGCTCGGATGGTGAGCGCATCTGATGCATGTAATCGGCATAGGAGTTTTCTTTATCGAAGAGGGCGCGTACGCCACCCGTTACCACCTGGGACAAACTGCCTGGTTCGCGGCGGTCACCTTCTTTGTACTGCTTCGTGATATGCTGGAGCACTACCGTTGGCATGCGTCAACCTTTGTCGTTGTAGGCCAGGAACGCGCGGATGGTGTGCAGGATAATCCCGGTGAAAAATGTTTGAATGCCGATTAATGAGAGCAGAATGCTGATCAGCGCATAACCCACAGCCAGAGACTGGTAGGTGTTATACAGATAGACTACCACCAAACCGAGCACGATGCCCAGCGCCAACAGGATTAGACCTGGCACGCCGAAGAAAAAGAGCGGGCGGTGCTGGCTGACGAGCGCGATGATGCCATTCACCACTTCCCAGCCGTGTTTAAAGGGGTTGCGCTTGGGGCCTTCTTTATAGACCACGGTGATCGGAACTTCTTCGGCTTCCAGGCGATGCTGGCGGATCAAAAACTGCATTTCGGACTCGATGGAAAAACCGCCTTCAGAGCGAAAACTGATGGACTGAAGCGCTTTTTCGGAAAGGGCACGAAAGCCACTCTGCGAGTCGGTGAGGGCCACGCCAGACGCTACATTCGTAAAAAGCGTGAGCACCTGTTGGCCGACCACACGCCAGCGCGGAATCTCGCTGTGGATGCCTAAAAAGCGTGAGCCAACCACCAGATCGGCCTGCTCGGTTTCGATGGGATTGAGCAAGGCTGGGATTTCAGCGGGGTTATGCTGGCCGTCGGCGTCAAGCAGCACGGCAATACGCGCGCCCATTTCACGCGCACGGCGTAATCCGGTGTTGATGGCTTCAGCCTTGCCCTGGTTGGACGCATGAAGGATGACGGTTGCGCCCGCCTCTTCGGCTACGCGAGCCGTTTCATCAGTTGATCCATCGTCTACCACGATGACCTGATCGACGTAGTGACGCGTTTTCAGGACGACGCTGCCCACAAAACGATCTTCGTTATATGCGGCGATGATGGCAACAATGGGATGAGTCGGGTTTGGTGTTGTCATGTGCATTTGAAAGTACGCTGCGAAACAGCACGCATTGTAACACGTTCTCGCAATCGCGAAAGGATAATGTGAGCAGGTCGTGGGGCGGACGTAGGGTAGGTGGGTTCACAGGGGGATGGAGATTTGTTATACTCTTGCACTTGTGACTTGAGGAGGTTCTTATGCGCTTTGGATTTAAGGCGATCCGCCGCATATTGGGATATGGAATCATGGCGATAGTCGCGGTGATGACTATCGGGTATGTGGTTTATGCTGCGAATGGTATTTTGCGCGAAGTCGAAGCGCGCGATTTACGGCAGGAACATGATGGGATTATTGTGGGGACGGCGACGGCACTTCAAGCGCGGTTAACGGCTGTCGCCGTGGTGCAAGACGCCGCCATGAATGAGCAAAATACGAGTACGGCTGCTGCCGCAGCGATGGTGCGAGATGCGACTTTGAGCGTAGAGAGTACCGCAACGGCGGCGGCAGAACTGGCGATCCTGGAGGCATCAACGGCCAATGCAGCGGCGACTCAGATCGCGCTGGTGCCGACGGAAACGCCGACGACAGCACCATCCGATACGCCTGCGCCAACAGCGACGCCACAGCCGCCGACATTGATACCGACGAACACACCGCGCGCGGTTACGCCGACGCTGATACCGACGAACACGCCGCGTCCATCGGCGACGCTGGAACCTTCGGACACCGCGACCGCAACGGCGACACTCACGCCATCTTTGACTCCGACTCCAACCCTGACATCCACGCCAACGATGACGTATACGCCGAGCCAGCAGCCGTCACCGACCTATGTGATCCAGGGAACCTATGCGGTGCCGGTCAATACGCCGGTGGTTGAAATTCCCGAACGGATGCCGATGCTGGACACCGATCCGGATACGGTTAACTTTCTGATGCTGGGAAGCGATACAAGCGGCGGCGGGGTAGGGCATACCGATGTGCTGATTCTGGTGTCGGTGAACAAACGCGCCGGATCGGTGGCGATGTGGCATATTCCGCGCGACCTGATGGTTTATATTCCGAATCACACGATGGACCGGATCAATATGGCCTACGCGCTGGGCGAACAATATGATTATCCTGGCGGCGGATTTGGCCTGATGAAAGAGACGATTCTCTACAACTTTGGGATCGAAGTGGATCACTATGCGCGCGTGGACTTCGATGATTTCCAAACAATCGTTGAAGAACTCGGTGGGCTGGAAGTGAGCGTGGACTGCGCAATTCAGGACTGGAAACTGATTGATGCCACGATGGATCCCACGGTTGAGGATAACTGGGAATATTATACGCTGCCGATTGGACGCCAAACACTCGATCCATACACGGCGCTGTGGTATGTTCGCAGCCGGAAGACGACGAATGACCTGGATCGGGGCCGACGACAGATGGATGTGCTGCGGGCGATGTGGGCACAAGCGCGCAAGCAAGGGTTATTCGCGCAGGTGACGCAACTGTGGCCGGATGCAGTCGAAGTGATTGAAACGGATATGACGCTGACCGATGTGTTGGGCTTGGCTCCACTCGCCGTCAGTCTGGATCCGAACAACATCGTGCGGTACAGTGGCGAAATCGGCGTGCATTATATTGCCTTCACCACGCCCGATGATAAGCGAGAAGTCTTCTTGCCGAATCGGGAAGCGCTGATGCCGCTGATCCAAAACTTCCTGACGCCGCCTACTGAAAATCGACTGGCGCGGCAATCGACCACCGTCGAGATCATCGATGCTTCCAACTACTTGTTGGGGTTTGATGTGGTGGCGGCGGATCGATTGGCCTGGGAAGGCTATACGGCGGTTGCATCGGGCGCACCTGCGAGCAACGGACAGTTGGAACTGACCGTCATCTATGATTTTACGGGGCAAACGAAGGGCAGCGCGCTGGATGATCTGAAGCGGATTCTGCGGGTGACGGATGCGCAGATTGTGATCCAGCCGGACCCGAACCGCACGGTTGATTTCCGGGTGGAGATCGGCGGGGCATATAACTCGTGTGTGTATGGGAGCGCCGAAGACGATATTGAGGCCGGGCCTCCGGTTAATGGCGAAGAATAGGGTTTCGAAGGGCGTGCAACTGACGCGCCCTTTTTTATTCCATTACCAGTCGGGAAGTTCGGATTGCTCCGCCAACCGTTCAGGCGTACCTCCGGTGACAGGCATCCGATAAACCACTGCGTTCGCATTCTGGCCGCGCTGGAAAATGATATAACGCCCATCGGGGGACCAGTCGGGGAATGTATTCAAGTCGCTGCCGCTGGTCAGGCGCTGCTTGTTGCTGCCGTCGGCGTTCATGATGTAAATGTTGGCTTCACCGTTTTCCAGCGAGGTGTAGGCGAGGCGTGTGCCGTCCGGGGACCATGTGGGAAAGGTGTTGGTGCCGCTGTCGGTTAACCGGGTCACTTCGCCTGTCTCCAGATTCAGGAGGGCGACGTCGTAGCGGTTATCATCCCACAAATTGGTATGGAAGGCGATAAAACTGCCATCGGGCGACCAATCAGGGCCGAGTTCGTCCGCATCGCTGCCGCGTACCTTTTCGATTTCACCGCTGCTCAACGTGACCACAAACAGGTCATAGTCACCATCGGGATTGCCGTGATAGGCCAGCCGCGTGCCATCGGGCGACCAGGTGGGATAACGCTCGTCAACGATAGGGGAACTGGTCAGGTTTTTCAACGAGCTGGAATCGCTGCTGGCGTTGATGATGTAAATATCATAATTGCTCTCGGCGTCTAAGGCTCCGTAAAAGGCAATCCGGGTGTGATCCGGGGACCAGGCTGGACCGCGTTCGACGGTGGTGAAGTCGGTGATGCGGTGGAGATCGCTGCCATCACTATGCATGGCGTAAATGTCCATTGTGCCGCTGCGATCTGAATTGAACGTAATTTGAGGTGTATCTGAGGAAGCGGAATCATCCGGATTGGATGCCTGAGTGCCATTGGCTGCATTCTGACCAGCGGCGGGCTGGTTTTCCTGATTGTCAGTGTCGTCTTCGCCTGTGAATGAGCCGACGACATACAGCACACTGGCAATACAAAGCAGAAGGATGAGGGCCAACGACCCGAAAGCTAAAAAATATCCGACACGATGGGAGCGGTGCGGCTGGATCAGCGGTGGGGCGGGTGCATACATGGGACGCGGCGGGTAGTATGGCTCCGGCGGCAGGTTGAGATGGCGAACCGTTTCCGGCTCTTCCGGCGAGAAATTGGCGGCGGGAATGGTCGCGGGGGAGGGCACATAGGGTGATTGGTTCAGATGCACCTGGGTGAGCGGCTGGTCGGGCACCAATGGGCCTGCGCCAGCAAATTCCTCCTCGGCAGGGGCGACGGGAAGCGCGTCGGGTGTGGCCTCAGCGTCAGGAATGGGAGCCATAAACTGGGACCATTCCGGGATTTTGGGCGGCGACATGATCGGGGGTTCGGCGGGAACATCCAGCGATACGGGCGGCGCGCCAACTGCTTCGGCCAATGCATCGTAAAAAACGGCAACCGACTCGAACCGATCCGCAGGGCGTTTTTCCAGACAGCGCAAAATGACCTCTTCCACGGCCTGACTCAATTTTGGATTGTAGTGGGCCGGCGGGGTAGGGGGAAGATGAAGGTGTTCGGCAGCAATGCGGGTGGTCTGCGGCTCGTTGGGATCGCCGGTTTCACCGATGAAGGGCAGACGCCTGGTGTACATCTGGTAGAGCAGAATGCCCAGCGCGTAGATGTCGGTGGCGATGGATACGGGTTGGGCGGTGAGTTGTTCGGGAGCCATGTAGAAGGGCGTGCCAATGGTCACGTTTTGGGTCAGCGTGCTGGTGACGTGCAGGACGCGGGCGATCCCGAAATCAGTGACATAGAGCGTGCCGTTGGTGTGAATCAGGATGTTGGCGGGCTTCAGATCGCGGTGAACGACACCTTCATGATGGGCGAAATTCAGCGCAGCGGCCAACGGGGTTAAGTAGTCGAGCGAAGCCAGCGGACGGAATGGTTCGTCCATGTGCTGAATGATCGCTTCCAGCGTTTGGCCCGGAATGTAATCGGTAAGAATGAAAATATAACCTTCGAGTTCGATGATGTCGTAGTAGCGGACAATGTTGGGATGTTGAAGGCGAGAAAGTACCTGGGCTTCGCGTTCAAACCGCTGCAAAAAGTTTGGATCGTCGGCAATTTCGCTGCGGAGAACTTTGGCGGCGAGAGTCGCGCGGCGGCGCAAGTCGGTGATGCGGAAGACATAGGCAAAAGTTCCTTCGCCAAGCAGTTCCTCAAAGCGATAACGGCCACCCAATGTTTTGCCCAAAAGTTCGTGGGTCATACACACTCCCTTAGTGGTATTGGTTCATAGAGAGTGTATTGCAATCGGTTGGTGGGTGTCAATTGATGCGCATTAAGTTGTACATTTTGAAAAGTTGGCGCGAGATGCTTCCCTAAAATGCTCGATTTTCGGCAGATCTAAGTTTGATCTAAGGCTCACCTAAGTTCAAACTTCTTTCGCTCAGGTGGGATGGATTGTTGATCTTGGCTCGAAAAGTTACCCCCCCTTGAGTGGTGGTCTGAGGGAGAGATGGGAGTGAAAAACGACCTGTTTGTTGATCTTCTGGATGATCCCCCCCCCCCCCCGCAAACTCCCTGTTTGGGAATTTTGAGGGAAGAAGGACTACTGCAAGGGTAGAGATCCTGGCAGAAAGTCCTATTTTGTGTCACTACGGGATGATTCTGTGTCGCAACCCCCGCACCCCCTTGACGACGCGCTGAGGGGAAAAAGCTGTAATTTCGCGCCGTGAGTTTTAAGTTGGAAAGGTGCGGTTATCCATCCAGACAGCCTCTATGGAAAGAATAGC
This sequence comes from Aggregatilineaceae bacterium, assembly GCA_036260665.1. GTDB lineage: Bacteria > Chloroflexota > Anaerolineae > Aggregatilineales > Aggregatilineaceae > DATAMF01. The sequence continues at coordinate 6,636 of DATAMF010000104.1, forward strand.
ACAGATGTTCAAGATTGTCATCACCATTGAGATACTAACTTCGATGGTGAACTTGGATGGTTAATAATAGGTGGGTTACAAACAGGGCAGTTCATGAATTGTCCCTACGAGCTACCATCGAGCTATACATTACCCACAAGTCGGAGTGAGAGGGAAAATGTGATGCAGAGAAAGGTCCAAACAGGAAGGGGAACAGCGAGGGCGCGGCAAGCCAGCGCCCCATAGGCGTCAATTTAAGGGCATTAACGTCTAGTCTCCAACCGCCTTGCCCCACTATCATCAAGAAAACCCTACCCCCGCCCCTTCCCGCAAGCAGAAGGGGAGAGAAGCGGGGCGTAGCGCGCCATCCGCCCCTACGAACCCGCCTGTATTTCGGATAATTTCCGCCGAAAAATGGCCTCAGTTGACGCCTATTGGTCGCGGCAAGCCAGCGCCCCTATGTGAGGATGTTTTATTCGGTTTCCAGCAAAATCGGCTCGACCTGACCGGCTGTCAGATCGCGGAGGGCATCGGTGAGCGGGGCGAGCTGATCGATGGGAACGGTGGCGTAGATTGTTACTTCGGCGTCAAATTCCTCGCCGTCGATAGTCGCGTGGTGATGGGACAGGAGCAGCTTCAGGCGCTCATAAAATGAGTAGGCAATCGAGATGCCGATGCAGCGTTTTTCGATTTTGAGTTCGGTGGGGAGGGCCGCCAGTGCGTCTTTGGCCGCGCCGCCATAGGCCCGAACCAGACCGCCCGTGCCGAGTTTGGTGCCGCCAAAGTAACGAGTCACGACGATCACCACGTCGCCGAGGTCCGCGCCGCGCAGCACGGCCAGGATCGGCGGGCCGGAGGTGCCGGAGGGTTCACCGTCGTCGGACATGCCCTCGGTGACGCTGCCGCCATAGCCGATTTTGAAGGCGTAAACATGGTGGGTTGCGTCGGGCATTTCGGCGCGGATGGACTGGATAAAAGCTTTGGCTTCTTCGACGGTATCCGCGCGGCCCATAGTGGCGATAAAACGCGAGTTGATGACCTCATTTTCGAGGCGGATTGTCTGGGCGGGGATTGGGTAGTGAGTCATGGCTGATCCCAGCCGAGAATGGCGTGCGGCTGGGCACGGTGAAAATAGGCACGGTAGGCCAGCGTTTCGGCAACACTGGCGCGTAAATTGGCAGCGTGCTCCGGTTCGTCGGGGTGGGGGATGCCAGCGCCCGATGCCAGGAGCAGATGGTCAGCGGAGTCAGTCACCGTTATTTCGCCGCGCGCCGTGTAGTAGGCGAGCAAGTGGCGGATGGTCGGGCGCGATTGGGCAGTGGCGCTGGCCAAGGCTTCCAGGGTGGTGATTCCCTGCTGGCGATCCAGGACGAACTTCGATAGTTCCAAAAAGCGGCGCTGGACGGCGGCAAGGGACATCTGGGGCGGATTGATACCTAGCAGTACCACCTGAACCGGATTGACGCGTTCCAGCGCCTCCTGAAGCGTCTCAGGGGCAGCGGGCGCGGTGTAGATGATCAAAGTGTCGCTCGGAGCCAGGGCGGTCAGGATTTGGCCGGGTGATTCAGCCAGCCGATACCCTTCGGCCCACACCGCTGCGTTGGGGTAAGGGGATAGGTCAGCATCGGGAGATAGGCGGAGGTCGATGATCTGGCGCGGCGGGCGGATGATTTCCACTGGGGCCGAGGCCGCGCGGCGGTAGTCCAGCAGCAAAAGCTGAAAGTCATTTCCGGCGGCGCTGATTTCCAGTTCATAAGCGATGTCAAACAGACCTTCGGGCAGGGGCTTGTCACCGCTGTTCCACCACATTAAGGTGGCGCGATTGCCGCTGAAATCCTGAACGGTCAGGCGGCGGTGCTGCTGGGCATGGCCGATATGAGCCGCACTTTTCAATGTGAGATCGGTGGTCGCCAGGTGGATACGGGGATTGCCTTCGCCGAAGGGGGCAAGACGGTTCAGATCGGCGGCCAGGGCGGGTGTGATGTCCCTGAGCGATACATAAGCATCGAGGGTAAGGCCGGGCAAAACCGACGTATCCTTCGTTTCGCGCAGGGTGTTCGACAAGCGGCGGCGGAAGGCGGGGAGATATTCCTCCCGCAGGGATAAGCCCGCTGCGCCGGGATGCCCGCCGTAATGGAGTAACAGATCGGATTGGGCCGCAATCGCCGCGCCGATGTCGTAGCCGGGGGCAGAACGGGCCGATCCACGCACCGTTCCATCTTCGGATGTGGTCAAAAGAACCACCGGACGCTGATATTGATCCGCGAGGCGGCTGGCGACGATGCCGATAATGCCCGCATGCCAATTGGGGTTGGACAGCACCAAGGCTTCCCAATCGAGGAGTGAGGGATCGCTGGCGATTTGTTCCTGGGCGGCGGCGAGAATCTGGCGATTCTGGAGGCGGCGCTGGGCGTTTAAGCCTTCCAGATGAGCGGCTAAAAGATGTGCGCGGCCTGGATCGGTGGTGGTGAGCAGTTCGACTACCGGGCGGGCGTCATCTAAGCGGCCAGCGGCATTAAGACGCGGGCCAAGCTGGAAACCAATATCGGTCGCTGTCAGGTTGAGGGTATTCAGGGCGGCGACGTCGGTCAGGGCACGCAGGCCGAGACGCTGGGTATTACGCAGGCATTCAAGCCCGGTTTGGAGCAGATAACGGGTGTCGCCGGTGAGTTCCGCGACATCCGCCACGATGCCGAGCGCCACCAGATCCAAAAAAGCGGGAAGGTGATCCGCCTGGCCGTGCTGAGTGAAGAGGTGCTCGATCAGCTTATACGCCACCCCCACGCCGGGTAAGGTGCGCAACGGATGGTGGGCGGGCAGACGTTTGGGATTGATGATGGCGTCGGCGGTGGGCAGGGTTGGCGGCAGATCGTGGTGGTCAGTAATGACCACTTGCAGCCCTTTTGATTTCGCGTAGTCAATAGATTCAAGTTCTGAAACCCCGGTATCGCAGGTCAGCAAGAGGGCAGGGGGATCAAGGGCGATCTGTTCTTGCAGACTGGCAAGCCGGATACCATGCGATTCGCGCAGACGGTGGGGAATATAAAAGCGCACACGGGCACCGAGATGCTGCAAGGCGTCCACGAGCAGGGCGGTTGAGGTCTGACCGTCGGCATCAAAATCGCCCCACACCAGAATGGGGGAGTGGGATCGGATGGCAGCGGACAGCAGCGCGGCGGCGTGTTCGAGGTCGGGGAGGGCTGTTGGTTGGGTGGGAGTGTAGTGAGCCGGGTCTAAAAAGGCATGTGCCGCCTCTACGGTGTTGATTCCGCGCTGGGTTAAAATTTGGGCAAGCAGCGGCCCCACTTCAGCGGCGAGCGGCGGGTCAGGGTCGAGCGCGGGAGGGTCTAACCACAGGGAATTAGTTCGCATAGTCAATACCACTAAAAACCAACACTATCCACATCAGACATCCCCAAATCAAAGGATTCGAGCGCGATATTAGTATCAAACATACCGAACTCGCTGCCATCGTCGAGCGCTGCCGCTGCGACACCACGCCCACACAACGAACGATACTGGCAAAAACGACAGCGCCGCTCATCGGAAGTCAGAGGCCATGCGCCCTCGGTAGGACGCGACTCGATTTCCTGAATCACCGTTGAGAGATAGACACGATCCTGATCGAATTGGCTGACGGAATATTCAAAAGTTACTTCAGGGGCACCGGAAAGCCAGTAGATCATGCTCACATGCTCCGGGCGGAATGAATCACCAAACAGCGATTGGCCCGCTGCCGCAAACACATACGCATACACCCGAGTCTGCAAACGGGACGCGAACCACTGGCGGGGCGGGGCGGTATGGTACGTTTTCCAGTCGAAAATGATGGCGCGCTCACCGGGAACGATCAGCAGCAGATCGTAGGTTGCCGCGAGGCGCACACCGCCTAATTCGGCAGATAACGTGATTTCGGGATAACGAGTGCCCGACAGCTTATGCAAAAATGCATAGTCGAGATAAGCCGCCCACCAACCTTGCAGTTGATCGTCATCGATGGTCGCGGTGAGCAGATCGGCGGGGAGGCCCAACTGGTGACGCTCCACCAGCCGGTGAAAACGGGAGCCTAAATCCATATGCTGCTCGTGGCGGATCACCGGTTCGGCCTGGACTGCGGGCCAGACCTGTCCCTCCACATAATACAATTGAAAACGCCGGGGGCAATCGACGTAATCCTGTAAACTGCTTTGCGAAAACTGCTGAAGTGGCATGATCGACCTTTAAGATTGCGGGGCTAAAAAATCGTTCAGGACGACGACGGGCAGCGCTGGCTGATTCTGCTGGCCGTCCTGCCAGAAGCGCCCCATGTTCCAGGTGACGACTAATTCGCGCCGCGCACGGGTGATGCCTACATATAACAAACGGAGGCGTTCCTTAGCATAGTCAATCCGCGCTTGCCGCGTGGCTTCACCTTCGGAATAACTGAGCGGATCCTGCTTCAGCAACGCTTCCAGTTGAGCGAGGACTTCCGCTTCCAGATTCAGATTGTCGCGGACGAAACGCTTTTCCCCAATATAGGTGTCGTAGGATTGGACGGATGGAAAACCATAGTTGCTGACCGCCATCAGATACACACGATCCCATTCCAGCCCCTTCGCTGCGTGCATCGTGGCGATGGTCACAACGCCGGGCTTGGGTTCATAACCGGCTTCGGCATCATCAAAACCGATAAATTTGCGCTCATTGTTACTGATCAAACGCAATTCTTCAATAAACTGAGGTAAGCGCCACTCCGGATGTTCATCGGACAGATCACGCAGCAGGACCGCAATTTTATAGCCGAGCGCAATATCGACGGGGGTGGAAAAACAGTCCTGACTGATGGTGAGGATCAGTTGATCGATGGGCAGACTGGTCGCTTTGAGCCAGCGACAAACATATTCGCGGAACACCTGGAGATCATCCGCCAGCCAGGGGTAATCCTTGATCAGGTCGGCGTAATTGGGACCTGCCGCCGCCGGCCACAAAAATTCTTCCACATTGCGAAAGCGCGTGAAAATCTTGGTGAGGGCCTGACGGAGATCGGGATCATCCTTGACGCTTTCGCGACGTTCGCCGGACATCAGTTCCCAGAAAAGCTGTTTTAAGGCTTTTAGATCGGTGGGATCAGCGAGCAGGTCCAGGACGGTGCGGATCGTCGTTACAGCCTGACGAGTCGCGGTGGTGCTACGCAGAAGTTCTTCATATTTCACGCCATAACGCCGGAGCATTTCAGCCAATTTGAAACCCCGACTGTTTTCGGGAACCAGCACCGCGACGGTGGGGCGTTCATCTTCAGGGAGATTCTGGATCTCCTGAAGCCAACTCACCAGCGAAAATTCCTCTGCCGCCACGACGGCTTCCAGCTCCTTTTCGGGAGTCACTTTCTGATCGGGCTGGTAGGCGATATGAATCTTGCAGAGTCTATTGGATGGGTTGGGCTGCGGATCACCGCGTTTGGTAGGCTGGATCACACCGCGCCGAATGCCGTGTTTGGTATCCTGGCGACGGTCAAAGGCCGCGCGCAGTTCCGGGGTCGGGTGTTCTTCGACAGCCCAGCGGACCAACTCATTCGCCAGTTCGATGATACGCGGGGCCGAGCGACCCGATACCGAGAGGGGGCGCTCTTTGACACCGGGATTGAGCGTTTCGTCCAGGAAGTTGATCAAATAACTCGGATCAGCGGTGGTAAAGGTGGTGTTGATCGCCTGGTTGGGATCGCCCACACGAACCCAGTTTCGAGCCGCGCTCAAGCGGATCAGCATGTCTTCCTGCAAACGGCTGCTGTCCTGGGCCTCGTCTTCCAAAATATAGGGCCAGCGATCCTGAAGGCGGGCCAGATAGTCGTGATCCTGGTCGAGCGCTTCGAGCGCCAGCCGAACCAGATCGTCAAAGTCCACCGCGCCGCGATAGGCGAGACTGCGCTGATAGTCGCTGTAGACTGCGACTGCAAAACGTGCGAGATTAAAACGATCATCCGCGCTGTTCAAGACGGTCAGCAGCATATCAGGGGCGAGGCGGGAGTCCTTGGCGCGCTGGATAAAACGTGTGACCAGGGTCGGAAGCTCCTGTTCAAATTGGTAGCGGGCCTTTTTGGGTTCCAGATCGGGATGGCAGTACAGGCTGAGTTGATCCCACCACGTCGTCAGATGCTGGTGAACCAGATCGCGCTGAATATCCAGGGTGGCGCGTTCATCCAGAATCAAAAAGTCATCGGCCAGACCGACCAGGGCAGGGCGCTCGCGGACAATATCGTGTGCCAATCCATGGAGGGTACGGACACGGTAGCCGACAAAAGGCAGCAGCTTGTACTGTTCGTGCAGGATGTGGGCAATACGCGCCTGAAAACTGTTGACCGCTGTATTGGTGAAGGTCACGATCAGAACTTCCTGATCAGCCCCGATGCGTTGATCCGCGATCAGGCGCGCCGCAAGCTGTGCCAGCGTGAAGGTTTTGCCGCTGCCAGGAACTGCCGCGATCCCGATCCTTCCACGCGCATATTTGGTGATAATGGCCTCTTGTTCACGCCGGAATTTGAGTTCGGGCATGCTTTATTCCCCTTCGCTTACCGTATCATAACGCTGAATCAACCGTTGGACTACCTGTAAGAGCGGTCCGCGCTGTTCGTAGCCTTGTTCGCCTAGCTGTGTAATAGATAAATAAATCTTTTTATTGGTGCGTCGTGTTAATCCAGTTATTAAACGACGTAGAGTATCCTTGCGCGCCTGGTATTCGAGGTCATCGGTCCACATCTGGTCGGCTGGATAGTGCTGAGAGAGGACGTAGGGATGAGTCAAGGGCTGTTCCAGGCGTTCCCACCAGAACGAACTGCCAATGTCGAGCCAAAATTGATAATCCACGCGACGATTACGCATCAAAAAGGTGTAGGCGGGCGCGAGAAACACGGCGTCTTTTTCCTGGTCGCGCCAACTGGCCGCATATAAAGCCGCTAATAATCCTTCCTGGACGAGCGAATAATAGTCATGCGAGACAGAACTCCAATCGTCGAGACCCTCTGGATACAGCGTGCGACGGAAACGCCGGGCGGATTCGACCAGTTCGGACACGGAACGGCCCGCGTCCAGATTGGTATGGAAGCCATAGCCGGGCTGGGAGAGCACTTCACCGAAGATGCGACTCAGGAAATGATCGGGCGGGATTGTGCCCGCCGTTTCGGATTGGTAGAGGCTGATCCAGGCGCGTAAATTCTCATATTTTTCACCCACCGTGAAGGTGATGCGGGCCTGTGTTTCGGGGCGGATCGCCTCAAAGGAGGCCAGTTCGCGACGGTAGACAATCTGCGCCAGCAGCCACGCACGAACCGGATCGAGTCCTTCGATGGCCTGCTGAAGTGCGTCGGCCACATCGGCTACGGGCGGGTGAATGTCCCAATCGGGATGACAGAGGGCCATGAAGGTTAGAATCGCACGGGCAGCCGGTTCGTCGCGTAAGGCGCGCGACGGACGGTGTGAAACCGCCGGAATGCCGCGTGATTCGAGCTGGGTCATGAGCGTAAAACGCAGGGAATCGCCTAAGAAGGGGGCTAAAACCACAATCTCACGCGGGGGAACACCCTGATCGATCAGGCTCGAAATCTGGTCGATCACCCAGGCGACCATCTGGGGGTAGAACTTGTGAGCTTGATACGTGAAGCCGTCACGGGGATTAGCCAGCGAAACGGGTGGTGTCGGGCGCGTCGTGTCGATTAAATGGTCAAATTCATGGGCCAGCGCCACTATGGCCGGTGGAATACCCACCGCATCATGCCAGGGTTGAACCTCATCGCACAGCGCGGCGAGATCATGCATTTTGACCGGATCTGCACCCAAAAAGAGGCGAAAACTCGCCTCGGTGTCAAAGAGCAGCAGGGCGACTTCGAGGGAATTCCACAGGGAACGGATCAGATCGGCAGCGACGGGAATATGTTCTTCCAGGTTATCTGCGATGAGATAATGGTAGCGCTGGGCCAGATAATCATGAAAACGGGGGGCGGGAAGCAGATATTGAGCGAAGAGTTCCGCCTGGAGTGAGTAGTCAAGGAGATTATTTTGTTGGCAGTGCTGGCGGAAACGCCGGGCTAAATCCAGGCTGGCATGGTAGGCCAGCGGGCGGCTGGAATGGCGATCTCCCCAGGCTGTAATCAAGCGCTCTTCCACTTCGTCAAACGTGAAGTTATTCACAGATGCTTTCAGGAGGTTGTCCAGCGTTTGGCTGATGATGCGTTCGGATGTGATATTGATGCTATCAAACAGACCGAGTTCAACGGATTCTTTGACGAAACGATGCATGTAGTACTGCGCCGTTTCCAGGTTCAAAAAAGTGGGTTCGCGCTTAGGGTGGGCAAAACCTGCCGGTTGGGCAAGGATGGGCCAGAAAATTTCGATGGCACGCTGCGTTAGACTGCCCAACGTCATGACGGGAATTTGAGCGCCGGTGGGCCAATCTGCCGCTAAAAAGGCATCGCGGTAGGGTTGTCCCAGGGCGGGATGAGGCACCAGCACCAATATATTTTCGGGATGGATGCCCTGTTGAAATAACTCACGGATATAGGCGATTGCATAGGTTGTCTTGCCGACGCCAGCCGGACCTTCGATAAACAGCGATTGAGGCATAGATTACGCCCTGACTAAACCTGACAAAACCTGACTAAAACGGATGTTCTGTAACAGTATACCACATTGATTTAGAATTTGGGGCAAATTTTGGGCTGGTGTTAGTATAGTGGATCGCGTTCTGGTACCTGGAAGGGAAGCTTATTTTATGAGTGTCTGGCATACGCAAGCGCCTGATCGTGTCGTTCAGGAACTGGCAACAAACAGCATTACGGGAATTACTAATGAGGAAGCTGCCCGACGATTGGAGCAGTATGGCCCCAATGCGCTGCGGGAGCAGCCTCGACCGACCTTTTTAAAACGACTGCTTGCTCAATTTCAAAGTTTTGTAATTTATATTTTGATCTTTGCCGCGCTGCTGTCGGCGGTGTTAGGTGACTGGATCGAAGCTGCTGCGATTGCCGCGATTGTGATTCTGAATGCGGTCCTAGGGGTGGTCCAAGAGGGACGGGCGGAGGAAGCACTCGCCGCGCTTAAAAAACTGGCGTCACCGGATGCTGTCGTGATGCGAGGCGGACACCAGCAGGTTATCGCCGCGAGTCAGGTGGTGCCGGGTGATATTGTTATCCTGGAAGCGGGGAACTATATCCCAGCAGATGTGCGCCTGATTGAAGTGGCAAATCTCAAAATTGATGAGGCTTCGCTCACGGGAGAATCTGTTCCGGTAGATAAGCGAGTCGATCTTGAGGTGAAGGCAGATGCTATTCTGGGGGACCGGAAAAACATGGCCTATATGAGCACGATCACCACCTACGGACGCGGGAAAGCGGTGGTTGTCAGCACCGGGATGCAGACGGAGATCGGAAAAATCGCGGGGATGCTGCAATCGACGGAAGAAGAAACAACTCCGCTTCAGCAGCGCCTGGATCAGCTTGGGCGTACGTTGAGCATCGGCGCGCTGGCGATTTGTTTCCTGGTGGGAATTGTGATTTTCGCGCGCGAGATGACATCCAATGATATGAAGCTGTTTGACGCGCTGAAAGACTCCTTGCTCACGGCTGTGGCCCTGGCGATTGCTGCGGTTCCAGAGGGATTACCAGCCATCGTGACAATCAATCTGGCGATTGGAATGCGCGAAATGATCCGGCGGAATGCGCTGATCCGGCGCTTGCCCGCCGTCGAAACACTGGGAAGTGCATCGGCTATTTGCTCGGATAAAACAGGCACTTTGACGCAAAACCAGATGACCGTGGTCCGGCTGTATGTCGCCGGTGTGCGGCTGGATGTGGGCGGACAGGGTTATTCGGTTGAGGGAGAATTCCGGCAGGATGGGCATATCACAGGTGTTCAGGAGCTGCCCGACATTCAGCGCCTGCTGGTGGGTGGCGTGCTGGCAAGTGATGCCCGGCTGGAAACGAACGAAAATTCCGGGTACCGCATGATCGGTGATCCCACGGAAGGCGCGATGGTGGTTGCCGCCGCAAAAGGGGATTTGTGGCGCGAAAAACTCGAGCGTGAGTATCCGCGCGTGAATGAAATTCCCTTTGACGCGACACGAAAACGGATGAGCACGGTCCATAAGCAGCCGAACCAGGCAGGCTATCTGGTGTTTACAAAAGGCGCGCCGGAAATCGTATTGGAACACTGCGACACTATTCTGGAAAACGGGCAAGCTGTACCGCTCACACCGCAACGACGCGAGCACATCCGAAATGTGAACCAGGATCTGGCAAACCAGGCGCTCCGCGTGCTAGCGGTGGCGCAGCGACAAATTGATCAGATGCCTGATCAGCTTTTACCAGAGGAAATTGAAAATCACCTGACGCTGGTCGGGCTGACCGCGATGATTGATCCGGCCCGGCCCGAAGTAAAACCCGCGATTGAAAAAGCCCGGCATGCGGGGATTCGAACGGTGATGGTGACGGGAGATTATCCGGATACCGCGCGGGCGATTGCGCAGGAAATTGGGCTGCTGCGGAACGGTGGCCGGGTGGTCAAGGGCAGTGAAATTGAACTGATGTCGCCGGAAGAATTGGCACAAATCGTCGATGATGTCGATGTTTTTGCGCGAGTTTCGCCGGAACATAAGGTGCGAATCGTGGAAGCGTTCCGCGCGCGGGATCACGTGGTGGCGATGACGGGGGATGGGGTCAACGACGCACCCGCACTGAAACGCGCGAGTATCGGCGTGGCAATGGGCATCACCGGGACGGATGTGTCCAAAGAAACAGCGGATATGGTGTTGACGGATGATAACTATGTCAGCATTGTATCGGCGGTGGAACAGGGGCGCGTCATCTATTCGAACATTCGTAAATTTGTGTACTTTTTGCTCAGTTGTAACCTGGCGGAGATCGGCGTGATCTTTCTGGCAACCGCTGCCGGAGCACCATCGCCGCTGACGCCTATCCAATTGTTATGGCTCAACCTGCTGACGGATGGCGCACCCGCACTCGCGTTGGGTGTGGAAAAGGGCGATCCGGATATTATGGATCAGCCGCCGCGCCCCGTGCGGGAGCCGATCATCAACCGGGATATGCGGATCGGCATGGTGATCCAAACTCTGATCATCACAGCGGTTACGCTCGGCGCGTTTATGCTGGGGCGACATCTGGACGGTTCAAGCTGGAATCTGGCCCGTACGATGGCGTTTGTGACGCTGTCTAGCTCGGAATTAGCCCGCGCGTATACCACCCGGTCCGAGCTGTATTCGCTGTTTAAGATCGGGATATTCACGAACAAAATCATGCAGTATGCCGTATCCACATCCGCGCTGCTGCTGCTGGTCGCGATTTATGTTCCCTTTCTGCGAGATGTTTTTGATACGGTTGCGCTGAACCTGACCCACTGGATGTATTTGCTGCCGTTGATTCTGCTGCCGTCTGCTGCTGCCGAGATCACCAAGGCTTATCTGCGCAACCAGCATCGTAAGGAGTGGCAGGCCCAAATTGCGCCGTAATTCGGGCAGTTTGTTGGAATTGAATTTAAACTAAGTAGGATTTTCGTATAGTCACATCCGCTGTTCGGAACCTGAAATCATCGTCTTTCGCGCATTTAGGGGAATTGTTTTTCTTACCTATTCTCCAAAAGAGATAATTTCAGGTTCCACAGTCGATCAGGGTGTACACAGATTACTGCGCGGGCAGCAGTTTTTGAGGGGCAATTGGAGAACGAAACGGCATATCGTAGCGGCGTTCGTACGGCAGACGGCGGAGAGATGAGCAAACGGCAGCCAATTGACGTCTACGTGACAGTATGTCAGCAACCGCGCACGGCAGAACTCAGCCGGATAGCGGCAGTGATATTCGCTGTCGAAAACCTCTCGGATTAGCGGCGCGATCTCATCTGTGATGCGTTTTTACGAGGACTGAACAATTGTTCTGACCCCGATTCACCGACGGCAGCCACCCACGCCGCCGCGAAAAATTCAAATTTTGAAAGTTATTTTTGGTTCTCACTTCTTATGTTACAGACCGCCGAGCCACAGGCACCGGCGAAATTCCCGACTTTTCAGGGGCATTTAGGGTTATATTTTTCTTATGTTACATGTTGTTCGGCTACAGGTAACTCGGCGGCAGAACGGCAGATTACTACTATCATATGCAAAATCACCCCATATTGCCCCGTGCGCCAGGATTTTAAGGATGCAAGAATTTTTATCGTTTACCCACCTTATGTTACATGAAGGCGAGCGGCCATAGGGGATCATGATCATTTCGCCCTTGCTTGATTTACCGCCGCCGCAAAATATTTTTCCTAAAAACAAGACACTTCCCCCCTATTGTTGTTATGTTACAGAGTGTCTTTGCGCGCCGCTTTACTCCTCCCACCTGCCCTTTAAACACTCCATGTTCGAGAGAAAATTTTGCTGTTTGCAGTTTACTTGTCGCTTCCGCCGCGCGGCTGCTTGCGCCCGAAATATTTTGAATTTTCGGGGAGTATTCTTTATAGGGATTCTTATGTTACGACTCGTTACAGGTTCTGGGCGAAAAAGGGACGCGGATTAAGGGGGAAAATCGGATCGTTTTTACTCGTGATAACACACCTTATCAGGAGCGATTAGCGCATTTCACGGCGTTTACTGTGCTAAAACGCGAGCGCCGCGTGTGGGGAAACGCGACGCTCTAGCGGGTGGGGTGGTGGGATGTTTCATTTAGGTTTGATTCAGTATAGGAAATTTATGGAAGGTTGTCAAGCTCTTGTGACAACGGACTTAAGGTACTATTCAAATAAATCGCCCAATTCACCCACCACCTTCATATGCCAAAGCGCTTCTACCACGGCAGAAAACAACTGAGGGTCCATCTGATCAGTCAACGCCATCCCTCGATAGAACTCGGATTGTCCTGCCACATTCAGATAGATCGTCCAGGATCGATTATCATAGACAACCTTCCGTATATCACTTAGCCGATGCGACCAGTCACGGCGCTGCCCCAACAAATGCAGCTTGTAATCGGTAACATAAAAGGTGCCGGTGTCCAGAACTTCAGCCTGATCAGAACGGGCCAAAAACCCAGGCAATGCCGATTGCTGATAGGCAACTCCCCGGAGAGAAAGAAAGACTTTTTCATCAGGAGTCATCAAAGGTGGCGGCGGCAAAAGCGGCGCAGCCTGAAGCCAGGACAACTTACCCGCTTTTACCTGTTCAACCCGCTTCCGCTGAATATAACCTTCTGTACTGATATTCAAGGCGTCATTGGACGATAGCCAGCCTGCATCACCAAGGTGCAACGCTACATAGTAAAAAGACGCTGCACGGCTGAACCGCTTATACCGTATCCGCCAGTCTCCAGACTCCAAATCAAATAAGGCCACAGCTCCACACACGCTGCACCTGAGTCGAGGATAGGTATCTCCAAACCCTAAAAAACGCCGAGGTTCGGACAGTGCGATTGTTCCTTCAGAATGGCAGTATAAGCAACCCTGCAACGGCGGCAGGTTCGCCACATCCTCCACCATAGCCCCACCTTAATGGCGCGCTTTAAGAAACCCCATATGCTCACGCGCTAAAGCTAACGTCTCATTCGCCACACTCGCCGCGCGCTCAGCACCCTGAGCCAACAACTGATCGATGTATCCCTGCTCACTGGTGAGTTCACGATAGCGCTGCTGAACCGGCACCAAGGCATCATTCACCACTTCGGCCACTTCCTTCTTGAGATCGCCATAACCACGCGCTGCCGCAAAATGCGCCACTGTAGCCTCGCGGGACTCGCCCGTAAACGCCGCATAAATTTCAAGCAGGTTATTCACCCCGGCGCGAACAGGATCGTCACTAAAGGCAATCTCACGCCCCGAATCAGTTACCGCGCGCATAATTTTCTTTTTTGCGACATCGGGCGAGTCGAGAAGATAAACGGCGTGATTCTCAGAGCCAACTTCGCTTTTGCTCATCTTCGCCGTCGGATCATCCAGCCCCTTAATACGCGCGCCGGACGGTGGTATCATCGCTTCTGGAACCGCAAAGGTTTCGCCAAAAAGATAATTAAAACGCTGCGCCACATCACGCGTGAGTTCCAGATGCTGGCGCTGATCCTCACCCACGGGAACGGCATCAGCCTGATACAGTAAAATGTCAGCGGCCATCAATACCGGATAATCCAATAATCCGGTACCCACCGACTCGGCCTGCTGCTTCGCCGCTTTATCCTTGAATTGAGTCATCCGGTTCAGCCAGCCCAACGGCGTGATACAGTTAAGCAGCCATGCTAATTCGCTGTGGGCCGGAACATGCGATTGGACAAAAACAGTGGATTTCTCAGGATCAATACCGCACGCCAGATAAAGGGCGGCTACCTCACGCGTCTTCTCGCCCAGTTGAGAAGGCTCATAGGGCACCGTGACGGCGTGCAAATCAACTACACAAAAAAAGCTCTCATAATTATACTGCTCACGCGCCCACTGCTTGAGCGCCCCGATGTAATTTCCAATGGTGAGATTGCCTGAGGGCTGAACACCCGAAAGCACACGCTTCCGCTGTTTGGAGCCATTTATCGTCATTGAACAAAATCCTTGAGCACGAGAAACAAGTTGAATTGTAACATTCCTAGGCGACTGAAACAAAACACGGGCCTGAAGCAAGGCCCGCGTGTGCCGCCAGTAGGAATCGAACCCACGACGCCCAGTTCCGAAGACTGGCGCTCTATCCTCTGAGCTATGGCGGCAATCAAGCATAATAGTAACATGTTGAGCGGCGAGAATCAATCCTCGATCTCGCCTTGCAGCCACTGCAAATTCTGACGGGTATGGGCAAGTCCGATTCGATCCCCGATCAACTCCTGAATCTGTAGAGCACGTTGGAGCAGATGCCGTACATCGGCAGCGGGCTGTGATTGTTTGAATAAAACCACCGCAAAATTATTACAGGCGCGCGCGTATCCCACCATATCTTTGGCTTTATCAAAAATATCGAGCGCCAGGGACAAATAATCCGCGGCCACATCCGGTTGATCTAACGCCTCATAAATCTGGCCCAAGGTTGCCAAGGCTCGACCCTGATTGGGGTGCTGAACAGGAATCATATCCAGCGCGCGATTGACCGCCTCCAATGCCGCCTGATATTCCCGGAGATATAAATAAGCCTGACCCGCGACTCCCCAGGCACGCGCCGACCAATTTTCCAAGCGGCTTAACCAGGCCAGCGCTTGTTCTGGATTTTGGGCTTCCAGTGCTAACTGTGCCAGTTCATGGATACAGCGTTCCTCACCATGTTCTGAACCTGTCGCTCTAAATTGTTCCAATGACTGCACAGCCAAATCCTGTGCCTCGGACAAACCGCCCAGATAACGCGATACGACGGCGAGTTCGATCAGCGTCGCAGCACTGTCTGATCCAGGGAGTGAACTTTGAAGCAACACTTTGGCTTCAGTTAAACGCCCTGTCCAACGCAGCGCAATACCGCTCATCTGGTTGAGCCATTCTTCAAATGCAGCATCGCGAAAACCCGATAGCGATTCAAGCTGTTCCAGCCAACCCGCCCAAAGTCCGGCATCCATAATCTGCGAAGCCAACTGCCGCGCATAATCACAACGATATTCAACCGGAATCGCGAGCTGCTGCGCCAGTTTCAACACCGACAGCGCGGAAGGTGCATCTGGTGAAGTTTTCAGTATCTCCAGATGACGGGCGATGACTCTTTTCCAGAACTCGATCACCCCTTCACCATTTTGGATCATCAGTTCAGTATGGGTTGTTAAAAATGTGGCGGTGACTGAGTGCAGGCTATACAGCGTAGTAGATGGCGTATGATGAACCATGAGAAGCGCACGGCGAACCAGCGACTCAAGAGCATAAAGGATCGCAGTTTCATCGAGCGAAGGCAGCAAAACGCCGATAGCTTCGTACGCGATAGTATGGTGCTGGAGCAGGAGCGGCAGCAGCAGGACGCGCTTTTCATCCACCGACAGATCATTCCATGTCTGCCGGTGAAACGCCGCCAAAGGACTGCTCTTGAGCACAGACAGAATCGGACGATTACGAGCCGCGTGAAATAACATCGTCAGGGCTAACGGGTTGCCGCCAACCACTTTCCACAACTGGGCAAAAATATGCTGAAAGTCACTCCGCACTTCTCCCTGCCGTTCCGCCGCTTTATCCAGCAGATGAAAAGCCTGCTCCTGACTCAATTCGGGAATATCAATATAGTAGAACCACAATTGATCCGGCGGCTTAACCCGACTGGTACAGATGATCCGTGCTGTATCCAGGATATTCAATAACGCTTCTGTTTCTGCCGTGTCTTCCAGTAACACTTCCGCCTGATCCAAAACCACTAAAACCGAGTGAGTCAGCAAATATGCCCGCAAAGTCTGATCTAAATTACTATAGGAGGAAGAGGACAAATTCAGGCGCGTGATTATTTCAAGCAGCAGCGCGGTTTTGGTTGCTGACGTATTTGAGACTTTGATCCACAGCAAATCATCGACCAACTCGGCATCAATCAGCGCATGCGCCAGGGCAAGCGCTGTCGTGGTTTTCCCAATTCCTTCCGGTCCATGTAACATAAGATGATGCGGCGGATCGGATGTGGTCAGGATGTGTTGGGCTGTTGCTAAAATGGATGCACGCCCGAAAAGCTGGGGGATGTGCAGTTGAGGAAGTGCCAGCCGCAAGCGCTGCTGTAGCGCAACCCGACGCGCTTCTTGCTCCAAAGACACCAGCGCTAACGTCAGACGATGGATTCCTAACTGCTGACGGCGGCGCAGGGTTCGCTCGACTTGATTGGTTAACTCCGCAACGCGTTGGATCGTCAAATTCTGATCCACACAAACATAACGGTAGTATAACAGGCTCCAGGCTTCCAACTCGGCATTATCCAGCCGGAAGTCCGATCGAAGTTGGCCAAGCTCACACCGTCGTTCTGGCGGATCAAGTTGGTACTGCTCGCGCAGGTCGGTTAAACGCCTCAGAATAACTTCCGCGAGGTGTTCGAAAACCGCGATTTGCACTGCCGCCGGACCAGCTAACATATGGGGTGCATGGAGACGGGTGGTGATACTGAGAAAAAACAATAGAGGATGATCGCGCAGGGAATGACCCATGCGCATTGTTTCAAGCGCTTGCTCGACTACTTTCTCGTGAAGAGCCGGACGTTGGGATATATCGCTCATATGCTGGGGTGATTAAATGGTAAGCCATACCAACCTGATCATCTAAGCATAATCTAAGTCCTAGCTGATTTGCAATAAATTGCACTGTCTTGATTGTATTACCATTGTGCACCGGGGAACGTTTCGATGTTCGCATCATGGTGAATGCGTTTATACATCTGAATGCCGGTGAAGGGATGGCCGAGGATTCCATCATGAATCGCCCACGAGCGGCCTGTGATAGTTTGCCACGCATCGAGCGAACGAAAAGGCGTGTCACCCTTCAGTTTCGAATGTAAGGTGCCGCCTGGTTGAAACTCTTGGTGGATGTGTTTCATCGTTTGCAACCCACGTGAATACACAAATCCATAGCGCTCGAAGATGATCGCGTTGTGGTAGAACAGCGGCTCGATAAAAAACAGGTCGTAGCCCATGTGCTGAACAAAATTCTCAAACATAGGGATAGCGGTACGAAATATCCGTAAGCCGCGCCGGACCTGACCGGGAGCAAAACCCGCTTCCAAGGCGCGTATCTCTTCGGGAATGTTCCGGCGCTCCGTCCCCAGATTCGTGGGCCGTCCGGTTTCATCCACGTCAATATTAAAACGTGGCGAATAGGGGTCATTGACGATTGCCAGCAGAACCATCAACTGTGAATGGAACGTATCGCCCATTTGGAGATACAGCAGCGGATCAACGGCACCCGGTTCGTGGAAAACGGTCAACTCAACTGTATGGCTGCCTTTCGGTGCGCGGATATGTACCACCCGCACCCCCTGAACCGAAAAATCCTGGCGATCAACCCCATAACTGGTAAAGACCCAATCTGGAATCAGGGTGTGATAGATAGCGCACTTTTCATCGTGAGATAGGTTGTTGATTTCCTGAATCGAACCGGGCCACATGGGTTTATATCCTATCAACAGGAGAGCGGCCTAAATAGTCCACCCTCCCGTAATCTTTTACTAATCACGATTACGTTCACGCAGCGTTCGTTCGATCTGCCGTTCACTGTCACGTGAGCGCAGCGTTTCACGTTTGTCATACTGTTTCTTACCCCGTGCCAAAGCAATCTCCAGCTTGGCCTTTCCATTAGTCAGATACATGATCGTCGGCACAATCGTCAAACCCTTTTCCTGTACGCGGGCCAGAATACGATTGATCTCACGACGGTGCAACAAAAGCTTGCGTGGACGAAGCGGCTCATGCCCAAAACGCCCAGCCTGCTCATACGACGCAATGTGGGTGTTCAGCAGCCACAATTCGCCCTCGCGTGCTTGCACATACCCTTCACGCAGGTTAACTTGTCCGGCGCGAATCGACTTAATCTCGGACCCCGTCAGCACCAATCCGGCCTCCAGCGAGTCCAGTAGTTCGTATTCGTGTCGCGCTTTTCGATTCGTTGAAACAACTTTGCGAGGTTTATCCATCACTCCACTTCCAGTTTGAGTTCATCCGCCATATACTGCAACGCCGAGTCCACAAACAAATCGTCTACATAGACCGAAGTCGCATCCTCACTAACCACACGATCGGGTGTTAACCCCTGGCCTTGAATCGGTGTTTCGTTGGGCGTCAACCAGATCGCTACTGTGACATGAAGCTGGGAATTATCAGGCATATCATGCACATGCTGCACGGAGCCTTTGCCGTAACTGGTATGGCCGATGAGGATAGCGCGCTCCCGATCATGGAGCGCGCCCGCAACGACTTCGGATGCACTGGCGCTGTTTTCATCAATCAGTACGACCAGCGGTAAATCTTCAGCCAGATCACCATCATCCGAACGGTAGATCGTTTCATCTCCACTGCGCATCTTCTGTTTGACAACCTCACCCTCATCCAAAAACAGATCGGCCACACTGACGGCTTCATCCAACAAACCACCTGGATTGGTACGCAGATCAAGAATAAGCGCCGCCGCGCCCTGATCGAGCAGACTCCGAATTTCTTTTTGGAGCGCTGGCGTTGCATTCCCATTGAAGAGATACAAACGCACATAACCCACTTTACCATACATGCGAGAAATCGCCGTAGGAAGTTCGATCCGGGTGCGGGTCAGCGATACCGTGAACTCCTCGTCCGTTGAAGGACGAAAAACAGTCAGTTGGACTTTGCTGCCGATGTCGCCTCGCAGCCTGGATAGAATATCCGACTGGGATTGTCCATCAAGGGATGTGCCATTCACAGCCACGATCACATCATCCGCTTTGATGCCAGCCTGTTCAGCAGGCAGTCCCGGATACGGTGCGACAATCACCAGTTGACCTTCATCATTGAGATAAATCTCAGCGCCAATCCCACCGAATTCGCCAGCAATTTCCTGGCGATCCAGTTCGGCAGCCTGTGGGGGCTGGAAAAAGGTATAAGGATCATTCATGGTGGCAACCATTCCCTGAACGGCACCATAGACCATATCCTTATCTTTAGGCAGCTTATAGTAAAACTCCTGATCCAGAATGCTCCAACTTTCCCAGAATAAATCGAAGTCCTTATTATTGTGCGGAGAATCGGTATAGGTCGAAAACAGCATGCCGGCCACAAAAGAAACCGTAGCCGTTAGAACCACAATAACTGCCGTGCGCAGCATCCAATTGGCCTCAACCCCATTGTGCTGGGGTTGAGGTTCTGCTTCTAACTTGCCGGGTACGTCCATCATTCTCAGCCTGCCGGATTAAGAGTTTCACGCAAATAACGAATCGCTTCGCCCAACTCGACATCCCGCTGATCCTCCGCCGGGATCATGCTAATATCCGGATTGAGGCCCGTTCCATCCAACGGTGCGCGGGATGGCGTAAACCATTCCGCCGATGTGATGTGAATCGACGATTCATCGGAAAGACGGAAGATCAACTGCACCGAGCCTTTGCCATACGTCTTTTGCCCGATCAGAATGCCGCGTCCTTGATCTCGAATAGCGCCCGCAACCAGTTCCGCAGCGCTGGCCGTACCCTGATTCACCAGCACAACCAATGGAATGTCGGTTGCCAATCCGCCCGGAATCACCGGCGTCTCAGTCTCTGTCTCCCGGCGTACTTCGTAAAACACCACTCCGCCATCCAGAAACTCAGAGGCCACCTGAACGGATTCCTGCAACAAACCGCCCGAATTACTACGCAAATCGACCACAAGAGCGACCACGCCTTTGGCGTTTAAATCTTCCAGAGCGGTATGCAGTTCTTCCGGCGTGCGGCTGGTAAATCGAATAATCTGGACATAACCAAATGTCGGTTCTTCGGGGAGTGTGCGCCAAACCACCGACGGCACCTGGACCACCGCAAATTCGATGAAGTACTCCCGAGTTTCATCCAGATTATCTGGACTACTCACCATAATAGTTACACCGCGACCTTCGCCCACTTCACCCCGCAGAAGCTGGTCGATTACATCCAGCCGTTCAGCGGGATCGATAGGTGTTCCGTTGACGGCAATAAGAATGTCTTCGTCTTTAACACCCGCTGCGATGGCTGGACTCTCAGGATAGGGATACAACACAAACTGTCCCTGCTCATTACGTTTCAACTGCACGCCAATTCCGCCATACTGCCCAGCCAACACTTCCGACTCGCTTTGAGCGACAGGGGGATCAATAAAAAAGGTGTATGGGTCATTCAACGATCCAAGATACCCCCGAATCGCCGCGTACTCCATTTCCTGTTCACCCGGTAGCGAGCGCAGATAATTCGCTTCGATCAAATCTTTCACCTCCGCCAGGAGGGAAAAGTTCTGTCCACTCGATTCCTGGGCCGTTGCCGAATCGCGCTCCTCGCCAGCCAGAAATCCCATAATGAAGACCGCGCTCAAGACGACACCGGCCAACATGCCGCGCATCACCGCTTCGAACACGCGGCGCTTGGTGATATGATTTAGTTTCATCGCTGCACCTTATAGATTAGGTAACGTCAAAATTTTAGCATATTGTCGGTAGGAATTTAAGCAAGATTTCCCTCTTTATAAAAGAATGATTATGATAGTGCTATTGCGGATTTTTGCAGGAGGATGCACATGCAGGCCAGCAAACCCCTGGTACTGATTGCAGATGATGAACAAAACGCCGTCATTTTGTTAAAGCGCGTATTGGAACGAGACGGGTTTTCAGTTGAAAGTGCGCGGGATGGAGAAACCGCGCTTGAAATGGCGCGCACACTGCACCCCGATCTGATTCTGATGGATGTGCAGATGCCGCGTATGAACGGCTTCGAAGTCACAGCACGCTTGCGTGAAGATTCTTTGACCGAGCGCATTCCGGTAATTTTTGTGACCGCCGCCGCCCGCGAACCCTCAGATGTAGCGCATGGTTTCAAGTTAGGCGCTGACGACTATATTCGCAAACCCTACAATTACCATGAACTGCTGGCCCGCGCTCATAGTAAAATGCGAGCGCGCCAACTGGAAGATCGGTTGCAGCGCCGGAGTGAAGAACTAGAGGCGCTGGTTCGCATCGGGGGGAAGTTTAACCAGGAACTGGGGTTAGGCGCATTGACTTCTTTGATCCTGAATGTGATCAGTCAGGAACTAGAGGCCGAAAAAGCTGAACTTTATCTTTTTAACGAGCAGCAAGTCCCCGTTTTTTATGAGGATACGATTTCTGGTGTTCACACTGTTGATGAGGCGCGCCTTATCCTGGAGCAAGACGATCAACCGGCGGCCAGCGTTTTTAAAGACGGCGAACCGGTGCTCCTTAACGCCGATAATCACTCCATTATCGCCGCGCCGCTCAAACATCGTGGCAAGCTTGTCGGCGTTCTAACCGTATACCGGGGAACGGCCAATACTTACACCGAGAATGAGCTGCGGCTGCTGCGATCTATCGGTGAGCAGGCCGCCCTAGCGGTACGCAATGCCCAACTGTATGAAGAACTCCAGAGCTATGCCCAAAACCTGGAGGATATGGTCGAAACGCGCACCCAGGAACTGCGTGCTGCTCAGGCGCAGTTGATCCAGTCAGAAAAATTAGCCGCATTGGGCCGTTTGGCCGCCGGGATTGCGCATGAGGTCAACAATCCACTCCAACCAATCCTGAATTGCCTTGAAGTAGCGATTGAAGATGTAGAGAACAAACAACTGGTGGATGCTGAGGTTCTCCGCGTAGCTGAGAATGAAGTCCAGCGGATTAAGGGTATTGTCTCGCGGCTGCTCGATTTTGCGCGTCCCAGCACGACGGATGCGGTAGCGTACGATTTGCAGGCGCTCATTCAAGAGGTGCTGACTCTCACCAATAAACAGCTCGAGCGAATGGGTGTTCGACTGCGAAGCCAATTAGCGAACGTTCCAACACTCAAGGGCAACCCGGCCCAGTTAAAACAAGTCTTCCTTAATTTAGTGTTGAATGCAGCGGAAGCGATGCCCAACGGTGGGAAGCTCACCATTAGCCTGGACTCCGATGAACAGGGGGTTACAGTTGCCGTCAAAGATACCGGAATCGGCATGCGCCAGGAAACGGTGGCGCGTATCTTTGAGCCGTTCTATTCTACAAAAGAGGAAGGGACGGGTTTAGGGTTAGCGGTGAGTTACGGTATTGTTCAGGGGCACGGTGGTGATATTCGAGTAGAAAGCCAGCCTGGACAAGGAACTTGTTTTACCATCTGGCTTCCTCTTCCGACCGCATCTTAGGCTTTAGTCCAGCGGCGCTGGTATTCAGCCCAGGTGAGTTCTCCTGATTGGTAGCGCACGGCATCTTCGGTTGAAACGACAGCACGGTACAGGGTATCGTGCTTTTCATTCACACACGATTCGACGGAGATACCAACCGCATCCACTTCGCCTTCCAACTGAGCTGCCTGTTGGGAGGCGAGCTGCATTCCAGCATTGATTCCATCCGGGAGGGTGGGATCAACCTGTCCACAAATACGAACATAAAAAGTTTTTCCCAGTTCACTTTCAGCTAACACGATTTCATTATCACCGGGCAGCCAGGAAGTTAACTGCGTGCTTGCTGTCTGGACGACATTGGTAACAGCGGGCGAATCGACTTGAACCACTTTCAATTCGCCGGGGTCGGCAACGGTGGTCGTTTCATCTTCATCTTGCTGCAAAACAACAGCGATCACACCAACCGCCGCCACGATCAATACCAAAGCAAAAAGCATCAGCCGGATACGCCGCCCACGACCACGCTTTCGCCCGGCCTGTTCTTCGCGCGCAGCCAGTGTTTCGTCGTCCAACACTTCTTCAAATTGTAATTCAGTGATGGGCTGCTCGCGCCGCGCCTTCTTTTCTGCTTTGACATTTGACTGTGTTTGATCAGCAGCAAAGGGAGCGGTCTCTAATTCGCCAAATGGATCATCGGTAAAAAAGTTTGCGCCTTCTTCGGGAAGACCAACGGGAGCAAAAATATCTTCCTGATCAAAGGTATTTGTATCGGCAAACGATGACATCGGCTCGAAGACATCCAGCAATAACTGATCTTCTTCGGGCGCGAGTTCCGGGAACATGGCGATTTCTTCAGCCGAAGGCGGGTATTCCTGGTTCAGCTTGGCCAGCATGTCACGCGCCTTGGGCGCATTGGTGTAATTCGGATCAAGGCGCAGCATGGTGAGCAGCGCCCGCCGTACTTCGACAGGATCGGTTTCCGCGTAGGCCAACAGCCACCAGGCATGCGCGTTTTCTGGCTCTTCAGCCAAAATGGGACGCAGGATCGATAATGCCTCGTCCGTTTTATCTTTTTTGATCAGTTTAAAAGCACGTTCTAGTTGTTTGCGAGATTCGCTCATGGGGCCTCCTGGATCACCTCTGCCGCATTTTATAACGGGATAGTACACCCACGCAAGTTACAGAATAGTTGCCATAAAGAAAAACCGCCCACCATATTATCTGTGGGCGGCTTGTAGAGCAACCGGCAACTAAGGAGTCACAACGGGTATGGCGCTGGTATCACCATAAGTCAGGGTGTACAGTTTCGTCACCCAGCCCGTACCAAAATCGCTCAGCACGTACCACCAGCCGCGATCCGCGCTTTGGCCCAGAATGGGGAGGCGCGTGCCCGCATAGACCGTGCCAATGGACGAGAAGGCGCTGTTGGGGCCAGAACGAATATGCAACGCACCGGTGGACACAACGGCCTCAGTAGCCGACTCCGCCGGTAATGGCGCTTCACCACCACCTTGACCATCACTGAATTACAATTTGAAGAAGTGTTGGACGACGAAACACTGGCTGCGCGCGAGGAACAGGCCGGGCGAAAGCGTGGTCGTGGGCGGCGTATCCGGCTGATGCTTTTTGCTTTGGTATTGATCGTG
>DATAMF010000124.1:0-1984 GCA_036260665.1 Aggregatilineaceae bacterium
AAATATAGGTGGTGCTGGATGCATATGCGCCTTTGTCGAAGGGCGTAAAATCCGTGTCAGACGAGTAGGTGATAAAGTCTTCGGGCGTACAGCCGAGCACTTCAGCGGCCATCTGTGTGAGCACCGTATCCGACCCGGTACCGAGATCCGTCGCGCCGACGAGCAGGTTAAACGAGCCGTCGTCATTAATTTTGATGCTGGCCGCGCCCATATCGAGCCGGGGGATCGCGGTCCCCTGCATGACGGTAGCTACCCCGATTCCGCGCCGCAGATGCGGCTGGCCGGGGACCACGTGCCAATCGGGATTTTTGTATTTCTCGTTCCAGCCAATCGCCGCCGCGCCCTGCTCGACACATTCCGGCAGGCCGCACGAGGTGATATATTCTGCCGCGCCTTCGCGTCCTTCGCTCCAGGCTTTGCTAACCGGGTGTTCGTCGCCCGTTTTGATCACGTTTTTGAGGCGGAATTCGAGCGAGTCGAAGCCCATTTCGCGGCAGATACGCTCGATGTGCTGCTCCAGTGCCCAAAAACCCTGCGGCACCCCATACCCCCGGTAAGCGCCACTGGGTGGGGTGTTGGTGTAGACCACATCGGTGTGGAATTTGATATGCGGCGCGTTGTAGAGCGCCATGGCTTTGTGTCCGGTGTTGCCCGCAACCGTCATCGCATGCGAACCATACGCGCCCGTGTCGCTGAGCAGATACATTTCATTGGCGACGATCCGGCCATCATTTGTCACACCGGTTCGCAGCGTGGCATACATCGGATGGCGGGAACGGCTGGCGTAGAATTCTTCGCTGCGAGTATATTCCAGGCGGACCGGGTGCCCGGTGACAATGGTCAGGTGGGCGCAAATATCCTCGATCAGCACTTCCTGTTTCACGCCGAAGCCGCCACCAATGCGCGGTTTGATCACGCGTATCCGTTTTTCGGACAGACCGAGGACGGGAGCCAGAATCCGGCGGACATGGAACGGCACCTGCGTGCTGGTGCGGATCACCAGGCGATCATCTTCATCCCACCACGTCACCGCCACATGCGGCTCAATGGGAGTCTGCTGCACTTTGGGGCTGTAGTAGGTTTCCTCAAAGATACGATCCGCCTGTTTGAAACCTTCTTCCACGCTGCCGACTTCCCATTCGATCACCGAAGCCAGATTGCGGCTTTTGTCTTCAATGTGCCAGCTTTCCGGCTCATCGTGCAAAATGGGCATGCCGGGTTTCATGCTTTCGCGCGGATCAAAAAAGGCGGGCAGTATTTTATATTCGACTTCAATCAGTTCGAGCGCTTTGAGCGCGATCTCTTCAGTTTCTGCTGCGACTGCCGCGACACGATCCCCGACAAAACGCATCCGCGAATCGAGGCTGAAATTATCGTGCGGGCCGGGTTCGGGGTGGCTCTGTCCGGCGGTGGTATAGGCGACGCGCGGCACATCCTGGTAAGTCAGCACGGCGTGAACACCGGGCAGCGCACGCGCTTTGCTCACATCAATACGTGTAATCTGGGCGTGGGCGTGTGGGCTGAGCAGCAGCTTACCGACCAGCATCCCGCGCAGTTCAATATCATCCGTGAAAGCGGGGTTGCCCTGCACCAGTTTGCGCGCATCCACTTTGGGTGACGGTTTGCCGACCTGTTGCAGCGTATCGACTTCGGGCGCGACGACCATATAGGGCAGCACCTGGGTGCGAATCCCCGTCGAACTCTGACCACTGTCTTCGATGGGCAGACCATCAGTTGGTGTAAACAGGCCCGGCGGTGCGGGAATCGCTTCACCACCGTCAATCGGCGGCACATTTTCGCCGCGCATCACAGCCGCCGCGCGCAGCACCGCTTCCACCGGTTTGACATAACCCGTGCAGCGGCACAACACCCCCGCCAGCGCATCCCGTACCTGTTCTTCGCTGGGTGACGGATTGGTATCCAGCAGCGCTTTGGCCGCCAGGATCATCGCGGGTGTGCAGTAACCGCACTGGATCGCGCCCGT